>CAYHIM010000038.1:0-8362 GCA_964356665.1 uncultured Gammaproteobacteria bacterium | reverse complement strand
AATTTTTAATGTTATCAAGCGCTGGAAAGAAATAGATAAAATGAAGGCTGGGGGAAGAATTTTAGTGCAATTATACGGTTTCCATGCTTGGGCCACTTACGCTCTTATCATTGCTGTTATCGGTTGGCTGCCGTTGTTTATCGGCGGCGAAGCCTTTAACGCAACCGTTCTTTCCGGCAATTTGCCGTTCATCACCCGAACGTTAATGACTTTAGCAATGGCGGGATTGATTTTATCCGCGATTATCTCTATGTTTTTATTGCCGCCGCGACCAAAGCATTACGGCATCGGCAAAACAGCGGCACTGTTAATACAATGGATTTTTTTGCCGCCGATTATAATTATTTTTGGCTCTCTGCCGGCGCTGGAAGCTCAAATCAGACTGGCGCTCGGCGGTAAATGGCGGCTGGGATTTTGGGTGACCCCCAAAGAGCGTTGACATCAAAACATAAATTCCTAATTCCTAATTATCATTCCATGAAAGAAAGAGTAGTCAAAAATTGGCGCATTATTTTTTTAACGTCGATAGCGATTATTTTTTTCGTTTTGTATTCATGGTATCCCTATCAGGCGGCTAAGAGCGCGAATTTTAAATTCGCTTCGCCGGATGAAACAGCCAATTATTTTTGGATAAAAAGATTTGCCGAAATGTCATTGCGAGGGAGCATAAGCGACCGAAGCAATCTCGCATCTAATGAGAAAGACAACGGGATTGCTTCGCCTGCGGCTCGCAATGACAGCGCACTGACTTATTTTGAGCCGCTTAATTTAATTGCTAATGACGAAATAGTTCCGCGCAGTCTGCGTTCGGATAACGGCCTAGCCAAGCCGGTGAGTTTTTTGGGCATCATTTTAGTTTACGGAGTAATTGCCAAAGTTTTAGGAGTATGGATCGTACCGTTTTTAACGCCTTTGTTGGCTATAGTTGGAATTTTATTTTTTTATCGCATTGTTAGAGAGATAGCTACGGCAGAGCCTGCTGAAAGCGACTCTGCCGGTCCTGTCGCGTCAGAGTCCCCTTCGGGAGACTATGACGCAGCGAGAAAAAAAGCGCTGCTCTCGGCGGGGTTGTTATTGGCGCTCGCGCCGTACTGGTATTATGCCGCGCGCGGACTGTTCCATAACGTGTTGTTTATTGATTTGATTTTAGCTGGCGCTTGGCTGTCATTGCGAGGATCCGCCAGTTGGCGGAAACGAAGCAATCCCGATTTCATCCAGAATAACAACGGGATTGCTTCGTCCCGCAGCGCGGGCCTCGCAATGACATTAGGAAGTGGAATGTTGTTCGGTTTAGCTGTTATTACCCGCGCGTCAGAATTAATTTGGCTGGCGCCGGCTATGGTAATTATTTGGTTATTTTATTTTAAACAAATTAATTGGCGCAAATTAATTTTATTTTTGGCTGGAATATTTTTGGCGCTAATGCCGATGTTTTATTATAACCAGACTTTATACGGCGGGGCGTTGAATTTTGGTTACAACAAGAGAGAGAGCAGTTCTTTTTCACCCCCCTCCTTAGAGGAGGGGATGGGGGTGGTGGGAATTGATGGTAATCCACCGCAAACTTCTATAATTAAACAAAAGAGCTTAGATAGAATCAAACATTTTGTTACCCCCTTTGGTTTCCATCCGCGGGCGGTTTGGCATAATTTCATCAATTACTACGTAAAAATTTTTTGGTATTTATTCTGGCCGGCGCTATTAGGTGGATTATTATATTTATGGAAATGGAAAGAAAAAAACAAAGCGCAGCAATTTTATTTTTATATTTTTATTTTAACGAGCGTGATTTTGGCAGTATATTACGGCTCGTGGGCGATTCAGGACAGCATTGCTTTGAATCCGGTTACTATTGGTAATTCTTATACCCGCTACTGGCTGCCGATATATATTATGAGTTTGCCGCTCGCGGCCGAATTTATGGTTTGGCTGGCAAAATTAATAAAAAATAAATACGCGCAGAATAGTCTGGTGATTTTATTTTTATTGGCGTTTGTTTTTTTTAACGGCCAAACCGCGGTTTTTGGCAAAGACGAAGGGCTGTATTATACGGCGCGAAACATCGCTTTGGATGAGGCGCGGGCGGAACAGACTTTAAATTTAATTGAAAATAACGCGGTGGTGGCTACTAAATATTTTGATAAACATTTTTGGCCGGCGCGCCAAGTTATTGTTACGGATTTATCCGAGGCGAAAAAAAATAAATCCATTGCCGCTTTGTTGCAGAATAATATTTTGGTTTATTACTATGGCTTTATTTTTACGCCGGAAGCAATAAGTTATCTTAATACAGAAAAATTAGCCGGGTTCGGATTCGCCATTGAGCCGGTAAAGCTAGATGAGTCAGCTAAACTTGGCTTATATAAAGTTAAAATAAAAAATAATTATGTCAAAAGATAAAAAAATTTTAATTTTGCATGACCGGTTTAAGTTTAAAGGCGGCGCCGAGCGTTTAGTGTTAACTATGGCGCAGGCGCTGAAAGCGGATATCGCGACTGAATATTGGAACGAAGAAGAATCTTTTGCCAAAAATGAAGCTCCGGTGAAAGTAATTACTTTAGGCAGGCAAATTAAACATCTTGGTTTAAGCTATTTCTCGGCGCAGTGGCGGTTTTTCTGGCGCGCCAAATTTATTAACCATTATGAGACAATAATTTTTTCCGGTAATAATTGTTTGAGCGCGGCTTGGCGCGCGCCGCAAGCGCGAAAAATTATGTATTGCCATACGCCGGTGCGCTACGCCTATGATTTAAAAAATTATTATTATCAAAAATACCCGGCGTACGCGCGGCCAATTTTTTTACTTTTTGTAATACTCGCGCGGATAATTTATCAATGGGGGATTAAAAAAATGAATTTAGTTTTAGCTAACTCTAAAAATGTGCAGGCGCGCCTGCAACATTATTGCGGCGTGCCGAGTGAAGTCGTTTACCCGCCAATTATTTCCTTTTGTCATTCTGAATCCCGAGCCGTTCGGGATGAAGAATCTATTAGTGCTCATAGGTCAATAATAGATCCTTCGTTTCGTTCCGCTTCGCTCCACTTCACTCAGGATGACAACAAAGATATAGGAATGACAAAAAAGAAAAGAGATTATTATTTGTCTTTCGGCCGTTTGGACCCATTAAAACGAGTTGATGATATTGTGCGGGCGTTTCATTTAATGCCGTGGCAAAAACTCATTGTCGCTTCGGGCGGCCCAGAACTGACAAGAATAAAGCAGCTTGCGGCTGGGCATGATAATATCGAAGTTTTGGGCTTTGTGGATGATGCTAAATTAGCTGAACTGGTCGGCAACTGCATCGCTAATATTTATATTCCGCGGCAGGAGGATTTTGGCATGACGCCGTTAGAAGCCGCCGCGGCCAGCAAACCGACTATTGGCGTTGATGACGGCGGTTTGCGCGAAACAATTATTCACCAAAAAACCGGCTATTTGATTCCCAAAGATTATGCTGTTGAAGATTTAGTCAAAGCCGTGCAATGGCTGGACGCGGATAAAGCGGCGGCGATGAGCGCGGAATGTAGAAAGCAGGCGGAGAAATTTAGTAAAGAAAAATTTGTTGAAGAGATAAAAAATTATATAACACATAACACTTCTGCCTCTAAGTAGTTTTATGGTATAATAACTTCAAGATGTTAATAAACTTCAACTTTATAACTGGTAACTTTTAACTTTTTCCCCCATGCCTCGTAAACGCCAGTCAACTTCTGCCAAGCCAAAAAAGATAAAGTTAACTCCCGAGCAACTGGAACAAACAGCCGCAATCGCTGAAATTGAGGCGATTTTGAATTTTAAGCATTCACCGGAAGAACCGGCATTAAAAAAACGAGCAAGAGTGAGTAGTAAGCAAAGCGCAAAGCGCGGCAGTAGCGTAAACAAAGCGGTGGAAAAAATTAAAGAGGCAACGAATAGTCAGCCGAAAATAGGTAATTTAGCGAACGGTGTTGCGAGCAAAAAGATTAATTTTTTGTCAGTACGACAAGAAGCGGCGCGTTCGCCGTACACGGTTAATTTAAAGAAAGTATTAGAAGAGCGCGAGCAAACAGATAGGGGCGCGCCGATAAAAGATTGGAAAAAATTGCCGCAGTTCATTAAGGCATTTCCGGCGCATAAACAGGAGGCGATAGCCGCAATTAAAAACTATCCGCGGCCGCCGGTAACGCCGGTAGGGATTTTGTGGCAGATGTTCGCGGCTACCAAAGGAACCGGCCGCGCTAGTTTAGCTTACGCCAGTGAATTTTATCGGCGGCACCACTTGTTTTTTGATGAGCTGTTAATTTTTAATCTATTAACTTTAGCGGCGGTTGTTTTTTGGCGCGCGTTTAAAATAATAGGCAAAGTTTTAACTTGGGCAGGGCGGGCGATCGGGCGCTCAAAAGGTGTTAATAACATCATAACGTTAAGCAAGTCTTTCTTCGCTGCCGCAAGCCAAACACTTAGCTTTTTGGTAAAAAAAATCGGGCGCGCGCCGAAAGCGATAGCGGCAGTATTCCACGCCGCGCGCCAGTCTTGGTCAGTGGCCGCCGCCGGGGCAAAAAGAAAAACGACCGTTATCGCCGAGCGGCAGGCAAAAATAATTGACCGGGCAGCGGATTTTTGGGAGCGGCTAAAATTAAACTGGCGGACGCTAAAATTTTTGCCGCCGCTGGCTTGGCAGCGGCAATTAATCGGTTTTACTTTGATGGCCGTAATACTTGTGTTGCCGCTAAAATTATTAGGGTACTTTAATGTTTTACAGGACGCGCGCCAGCAGGTTTTGGGTGAAAGCGAGGAAGCCATCAATAATTTGCAGGCGGCGTTGCAAGGCACAGGCGAGTTTAATTTTAATTTAGCGGCTAGCCATTTTTCTAACGCGGCTGATAGTTTTTCTCGAGCGCAGACGACTTTAGCCAGTTATGCCGGTTTAATCAAGGTAGCCAATATTATACCGAGCAAAACAGCGAAACTAATTGCCGCTAGCCAAACATTAATTGCTTCCGCTGAAACCGCCGCCAAAGTCGGAGAGTATTTAGCGCTAGCTATCGATAGTCTGCAATTAGGAAAAACAAACAACGCGTTGCCCTTGGGCGAACGGCTACGCTTCTTTTCCCAATACAGCCGCCGCGCTTTGGTAGAGATGAAAAAATTTAATGAGGAAATAGCGAATATTGACTTAGCCGCCATCGCCGCCGTGGAGATGGAGGGGAAAGAGCGGATAGTGGCGATGCTGTCTCAACTCCAAGAAAGTAAAGACGCCATTACTAACGGATTAGAAACAATAACTTCTTTGAGCGAAATTTTGCCGGTATTTTTAGGGGAAGCGATTGATACCCGCTATTTGTTTATTTTTCAAAATAACGCCGAGATGCGCGCGAGCGGCGGCTTTATCGGCAGTTTTGCCTTAGTTGATTTTAGGCGGGGAGAAATTAAAGCAATTGAAGTGCCCGGGGGGGGAAGTTACGACCTGCAGGGCGGCTTGCATCAGCGGGTTTCCTCTCCCGAACCGTTGCACTTAATCAATTCTCTCTGGGAATTTCAGGATGCCAACTGGTGGCCGGACTGGCCGCTGTCCGCGAAAAAAATTACCTGGTTTTTCACTAACGGCTGGGGCTCAACCGTTGATGGCGTAGTTGCCGTTGACCCGACTTTTTTTGAAGCGCTGTTAGGCGCCATCGGGCCGGTTGATTTGAGGGCAGAATACGGCCAAATTATAGACCAAAATAATTTTTATGATATTGTACAGGCGCTGGCGGAGCGCAAGGATACCAACCAACCAAAAGTCATCATCCGCGATTTAATTGATAAAATTGTGGCTGAACTGCCGGAGCGCCTAAACGCCGATAATATTTTGGCTATCGCCAAAGTGGTAGAGCAAGCGTTAGCGGAAAAGCATATTTTATTGCAATTTAATCAGGAAGAGTTGCGGCAGTTTGCGCTGGCGCAGGGCTGGAGCGGCAACATTAAAGATGCCAGCGGCGATTATTTGGCGGTTATTAATACTAATATCGCCGGCGGCAAAAGCGACCGTAAAATGAAGCAGCAAGTTGAGCATCAGGCAACGGTAACTCCGGACGGCTCAATTATTGTTAATTTAGAGATTACGCGCGAGCACTCGGGGCAAAAGGGCGAGCCGTTTATTGGCGTCCGCAATGTAAACTATCTGCGCGTTTACGTGCCGCTCGGTAGCGAGCTACTGGACGCGAGCGGCTTTTCCGCCCCCGATGAAATTTATTTTGACCCGCCGGCAGAAGGAGCGGATATTGATCCCGATATTTATTTATCCGAAGGCATGGCTAAAGTTGACTCCAATACCGGCGTAAAAATTTACAGCGAATTTAACAAAACGGTTTTTGCCAATTGGACGCAAGTTGACCCGGGGCAGAGTATCACGATTAAATTTAAATATAAACTTCCTTTTAAGTTAAATAAGGTAAAAAAAACAGCCGGAGCGTTAGCGGCTCTTTTTTCCTCGGAATTGAACGTTATGCCTTATTCGCTGTTGGTGCAAAAACAGCCGGGCAGCGTTAGTACCGATTTTATCAGTCGGTTGCAGCTGCCGGAAAATATGGAGATAATTTTAGTTAGGCCGATAAACAATAGTATCAGCCGCAACGACTGGCAGGCGCAAAGCGATTTGCGGCAGGATAGCTTTTGGGCGGCGTTGATTGAGCAAAAATAATTTAGCAATTAAATAAAAATTAATAAAAAATTAAAATCAAAAAATTATGAATAACCAAAACCAATCCTTAGACGATATTATCACCAAAAGTAAAGAAGGAATTCTTTGGCCCGAAGGCGAAGCCATCAGTTTAAGCGAAGAGGCGGCAGCGCCGGAGGAAAAACAAGAGTTAGCCGGCATCAATCAAGACGCGATGGCGGACGCTTTGCGGCAAATAGCTAATAATGATGAGCCGCTTTCCCAATTAGCCGGCGAATTGCAAGAAGAGCGAGTGGCGCAGGATAGGGAAGAAAGAACTATTTTTCAGACAGAAATTGTCGGCGTAGTTTCGCCTGTAGCGGATGTTAAAAACGAGGAGGAAGAGGAAAAGGAAGAGGAAGAAACAGTTACTTTGCCCAAACAGAAAGTTATCTTTATCCAAAAATTAATAAATAACATCAAAGAAAATGCGCAGCGGCTGGAAGAGCTGTTAGCCGGCAATTGGGAGGAAGAAAATGGGGCGATTGGCATTGAGCAATTTGCGGCGCCGCCGGAGGAAGAAACAATGAACCAGCAAGCTGGCGAAAAGGTGATTGAGGGCGTATTTAACGGCCAACATATGATTGGCCCGGACGGCAAACAATATAACGTGCCGCCGAATTACGCTTCTAAGTCAAAACTCGTGGAAGGCGATATTTTAAAGTTAGTGATTGGCCAAAATGGAAAATTTATCTATAAGCAAATCGGCCCGATTGAGCGGGAACGGATTATCGGTACTTTAGTTTTAGGCAAAAACGGCGACTATTTTGTGGAACAGGGCAGTCGGCGCTGGCATATATTAACCGCGAGCGTTACTTATTTCAAGGGGCAGGCGGATGACGAGGCGGTAATTTTAGTTCCTAAATACGGCGAAAGCAACTGGGCGGCGGTGGAAAATATCATCAATAAAAATTAAAAAATATAAAAAAAATCAGGCGGGGTGGCCGCCTGTTTTTGTTTTCGAAATTTAAAGAGCGAAAGGGATGAAACAAAAGAGGCCGGTGGCTTATCAGTATTTTCTGACGATCGAATTTCCGACGATGCCTTTGGACATGATTTATTCTCCTTTTAGTTATAATAATATTAGTCAACGATACGCATTTGCTTTTTTTGCTTTGCTCCAGTACAATAAATTCGTATATTCGTATAAATTTGTAATTCGTAGTGTATGCCTACTTTCTACCAAAAGTACCGACCGAATAATTTTGCCGAAATCGTCAACCAAAATCACATCAAAATAACTCTGCAAAGCGAGTTAGAAAGGGAGCAGGTGGCGCACGCCTATCTTTTTTGCGGGCCGCGCGGCACGGGCAAAACCACTATGGCGCGCGTGTTTGCTAAAGCGCTCAATTGCGAAACTAGAAAGCCAGGCGAGTCCGAGCCCTGCGGCAAATGCCTGCCCTGCGAACAAATCAAGCAGGGGACCAGCCTGGACATTGTGGAAATTGACGCCGCCTCGCACACCGGCGTAGACAACGTGCGCGACAACATCATCGCCGGCGCGCGCATTTCCATCACGCCGGGAAAATGGCGCGTATTCATTATTGACGAAGTGCACATGCTTTCTTTGTCGGCGTTTAACGCGCTCTTAAAAACTTTAGAAGAACCCCCGGCCCGCGTCGCTTTTATTTTATGCACGACTGAAGTGCATAAACTGCCCCCGACCATTATTTCCCGCTGCC
>CAYHIM010000037.1:0-8942 GCA_964356665.1 uncultured Gammaproteobacteria bacterium | reverse complement strand
AAGATAAAAAAGATAAATAGGAAGGGTGACTGAGTGGTTTAAGGTAACAGTCTTGAAAACTGTCGTGGGTGCAAGCCCACCGTGGGTTCGAATCCCACCCCTTCCGCCTATGACAAAAAAACGCATCTGCCTGCTATTCGGCGGCAAAAGCGGCGAGCACGAAATTTCTTTGCAATCCGCCAAATCCGTTTACGAGGCGCTGGATAAAAATAAATACGATATTACTTTAGTCGGCATTGATAAAACCGGCCGCTGGCTCTTGGGCGATGGCGCCAATTTTTTGTTACAGGCGCAAAATTACAAAACAACGAAATTAAATACCGCCGCGATGCAGACGGTAGTGCCGGCGCCAAACGCCGGAACGGCTAGTTTAATAGCGCAAGAGAATGGCGAAGAAGTCGGCAGAATTGATTTAGTAATGCCGATAATGCACGGGCCGTTCGGCGAAGACGGCAAATTGCAGGGGATGCTGGAAATGCTGGGCGTACCGTATGTTTTTTCTGGCGTTTTAGCGAGCGCTTTAGGAATGAATAAATATAAAGCAAAACTGGTAGCCAAAGACGCTGGTTTAACAGTAGCAGACGACATAATATTACAGCGAGGCGAAAATTATGATGAAACAGCAATCATTAAAGAGCTGTCTTTACCAATCGTGGTAAAGCCCAACGAGCTTGGTTCTTCGGTAGGCATGGCAATAGCTAAAAACGCTGCAGAATTAAAAAAGGGCATCGCCGCCGCTTTTAAACATTGCGACCAAATTATTTTAGAACAATTTATCGCCGGCCGGGAATTGACCGTGCCGGTATTAGGCAATAACCCGCCGCAAGCTCTGCCAGTAATTGAAATTATCCCTAAAATTTCCGTTTGGTTTGATTATAAAGCAAAGTACGAGCCGGGCGGAAGCGAAGAGATTTGCCCGGCAAAAGTTCCGGCTGAAGCTGCGGCCCGCGCCCAAGCCGAGGCGGTAAAAATTTTTCAGGCGATTGGCTGCTCCGATTTAGCGCGGGTTGATTTTATTTGGAGTAAAACTGATAACCAGCTTTATTTTTTGGAAATTAACACTATCCCTGGGCTTACTAGCGCTTCGTTAACGCCCAAAGCGGCTCAAGCGGCCGATATGAGTTTTAGCGAATTTTTGGATAAATTAATTGAATTAGCGGTTAAGAGGCAAGAGAAATAAAATAAAGAACAACTGTTATGACTTCCGCCGAAGAAATAAAATCTAAATTGGATTTAGTGGAGGTGGTGCGTGAATACGTGCAGCTTAAAGCCGTCGGCGTTAATTTTACGGCGCGTTGCCCGTTTCACCGCGAGCGCACCCCGTCTTTCGTCGTTTCGCCCGAGCGGCAAATTTGGCGCTGTTTTGGCTGCGGCAAAGGCGGCGACGTTTTTAGTTTTGTGATGGAAATTGAAGGCCTGACTTTCATTGAAGCGCTAAGGCAGCTTGCGTCCAAAGCTGGCGTGCAATTGCAGTCTTATAACCCGCAAGAAACAAGCGTGCGCAATCGGCTGTTAGATGCGGTTGAGCTCGCGGTTAAATATTATCACAAAGTTTTATTGGATACGCCGGAGGCGGCAGGGGCGCGCGAGTATTTAAAGCAGCGCGGTTTGCAGGATAAAACAATTGCCGAGTGGCAAATCGGCTACAGCCGCGAGTCTTGGGACGATTTGTTTAATTGGTTAAAAACAAGGGGCTTTAGCGAGCAGGAAATTTTTTTAGCCGGACTAACGGTTAAAAAAGAACAGGGAGCCGGATATTATAATCGTTTTCGCGGCCGGATAATGTTTCCCCTTAATGACGCGGCTGGCAATCCGGTTGGCTTTACCGCCCGCGTCAGCCCGGAACGGGAAGCGACGGAAAGAATGGGAAAATACATCAACTCGCCCCAGACGCAAATTTACGATAAAAGTAAAATTTTATTTGGTTTAGACAAAGCCAAAAATTTTATCCGGGAAGCGGAAGCGGCAATTGTGGCTGAAGGTCAAATGGATGTGATTTCATCCCATCAAGCCGGATTCAAGAATGTGGTGGCGAGTTCGGGCACCGCTTTATCAAGCGATCAAATAAAATTACTTACCCGTTATACCAATAACTTTTTGTTTTCTCTTGATTCTGACACAGCCGGAGAGTCAGCTACCGACAGAGGGGAAATTATCACGCGGGAATTTGTTGATCAAGCGCGAAAAACCGAAGCTGAAGATAGTTTTGGCAGAACGCAAAAATATGTTGACCCCGTTTTAAAACATGATATTAATATTAAGATAATTCAAGTGCCGGGCGGCAAAGACCCGGATGAGTGCATCCGCCGCAATCCGGGCGACTTCCGGCAGGCGATTGAGAACGCCTCCAGCGTGATCGATTATTATTTTAATAAAACTTTCCGGGACTTGGATTTAAATAAAATTGAAAATAAAAAAAAGGCGGCCGCTAAATTATTAAGCGTGGTCAGCACTATTGGCAATGGCATTGAAAAAGACGCCTGGCTTCGTCGGTTGGCGGAAACTTTGGAAGTGAATGAACAGGCGTTGCGGGAAGTTTTGGACAAGCATCAGCGGCATCGCCCTGATAAAGTCGGGTCGGCGCCAGCAAAAGAGACTGCTTCCCAGCCAAGCGTTAGCCATAATCAAATGTTAACCGAGTCATTATTAGCGCTAGCGCTTAAGTTTCCGGAACATTTTAGCTATCTTATTAATAGCATCAATCCGGAAATGCTGGCCGAAGAGCGGCAGCGGGTATTTTACAAGAACTTAGTCGTTTATTATAATACAATAGAAAGCAACGCTGGCTTGTTTGACGGCGAGAGTTTAAAATTTTGGCTGCAAAATAATATTGCTAATGAGCAGGAGTTAAGCGAGTTAAAGGCATTAATTGATATGCTGCTGCTGTTAGCGGATAAAGATTTTTATGAGATGACTACTGCGGAAGCGAGGGTAGAGATGGGAAAAATTATCAGCCAACTCAAACGGAAGCATTTAATAACCAAGATGCTGGATATTGAGCGCGACTTAGCCGCCGCCGAGCAGCGCCAAGACGCCGGCCAAATTAAAGAATTTATGGAGGCCTTTAAGGTAGTGGCGGAAGAGGTGCGGCGGCTAGAGGAATAAAGGAGTAAAAGAAAGAGGGTAAAAGAGCAAACCCTTGTTTTGTAATTTATAGTTTTTAAGCATTTATTTATGTCCAAGCAGGCAAAAAAAATATCAAAAACAGGATTGAAAGACCGGTGGAAAAAAAAGTCTCTGGCCAAGAAAAATACGGGGCGGACATCCGGCAAGAATTTTTCTAACAGGCGAAAGATAAAAAAATTTTCCGCCGTTAAAGCGCGCCGCTTTAAACCAGCGCCGGCCAGCGCTAAAATTGAGGAGGCAGGCAAACCGAACGAACAAAGAAAGGAAAACTTAATTGCTAAAGGCCGTTCGCGCGGTTTTGTCACCGAAATTGAGTTATTATATACTTTCCCGCGGCTGGAAGCATATATTTACGATTACGAATGTTTTTTAGAGGAGTTAAATAAATACGGCATCCAAATAATTGAAGGCACGGAAGGTTTTTTGAACGTGGAAAGCGAGGGGCAAAATAAACAGGAAAGCAAATTCAAAGAAATCATTGCCGATATTGACAGCAAGAAAAAATTTGACATTACCGAATTTTCTTCCGACTCCATTCAGATGTACCTGCGCGAAATCGGCAAAGTGCCGCTTTTATCCAACGCCGAAGAAATAGAACTTGCCAAACGCAAAGAAAAAGGCGATAAAGAGGCGGCGAATAGATTGATTCAGGCGAACCTGCGGTTAGTGGTTTCCATTGCCAAAAAATTTGCCGGCGCCAAAGGGCTGTCGCTTTTGGATTTAATTCAAGAAGGCAATATCGGGCTGTTTAAGGCGGTAGAAAAGTTTGAATACCGCAAGGGATATAAATTTTCCACTTACGCCACCTGGTGGGTAAGGCAGGCCATAACGCGCGCGATTGCGGACCAGTCGCGCACTATTCGCATTCCGGTGCATATGGTGGAAACGATTAATAAATTCCAGCAGGTGGAAAGGCAGCTGATCCAGGATTTGGGGCGCGAGCCATTGCCGGAAGAAATCGCCGCCGAAATGGGCGAAGAGCTGGATAAAGTCCGCCATATCATTAAAATTTCCCAAGATACCGTATCCTTAGAAACAACCGTCGGCGATGATGAAGAAGATTCAACTCTGGAAGATTTTATTGAAGACGTCAAAAACGTAATGCCGGACCGTTCGGCCGCTTTGAAATTATTGCGCGACTATGTGCGCGATATCATCAAGGACCTTTCGCCGCGCGAACGCAAGATTTTAGAAATGCGCTTCGGGCTGATTGACGGCGTCTCGCATACGCTGGAAGAAGTGGGGCAGGAGTTTGACGTAACGCGCGAGCGCATCCGCCAGATTGAAGCCAAAGCTTTAGAAAAAATTCAAAAAATGGGCGGAATTGAAAAGTTGAGGGACTACTAATCACATAACATAAAATACGTAACACATAACAAAAAAGCAAGAAAACAAAAAAACAAAAAAGGAGGCAAATATCATGATTAAAAAGATCGTTCTTTGGTTCAAAAAGTGGTTAGAAAAACGTAGAACTATAGCACGAGGAGAGCGGTGGTCGGACAGGCTGCAAATGTCAAAAGATAGCCCCCCATATGTTCATTCACCGCTATGGCAAGAAAAAGTAGTTGAGGAAGACGATAATTCTGTTGTGATACAATGCACATCACCTGACGGCGAGATATCACGTTCACGTATTTATAAGCATCCAACATTTAGTTAGCCAAAAACGCATAGTTATTTATGTAAAAGGTCGTCTTGTTAGATGACCTTTGTTTTATTTATTGTTACAGGTTGCGTGTTATGTGTTGTGTGATGTCAGTTTATCCGCCAACACGTCTTTATTCTGCACGCCGATCATTTGTTCAGCGATTTGTCCGTTTTTAAAAATAATAATAGTCGGAATACTCATCACGCTGTATTTTTCCGCTATTGCCTGATTTTCATCCACATTGAGTTTGCCGACTTTGGCTTTGCCGGACAGCTCGTTCGCCAGCTCCTCTATAATTGGCTCCTGAATGCGGCAAGGTCCGCACCACGGCGCCCAAAAATCCACCAGCACCGGCTCTTTAGCTTGCAATACTTCTTGCTCAAAATTAGCGTCAGTCAAAATTATTTCGGACATAAAAATTAAATTGTCATTGCCATCCCGTAGTACTGCGGGAGAAGCAATCCCATGTCTGCCACGCAAAACAACGGGATCGCCACGCCCCGCCCGAGCGGGACTCGCGATGACAGTAAGATAGTAAATAAAGTTTTTTTATTATAGCATACTTATTTTTCCCGAGCAACTATTTGACTTTTGTTTTTAGCGGTTTGATCTGGTCTGTGTGGATGTGTATCCAGTTTGGGAGGCGCTGGCTGACCCGCATGGGGGCATAGCAAAGGTGGTGGAAATGACTGACATCGGCGGCCCGGCGATGTTGCGCGGTGCGGCAAAAAATCACCAAAATGTCATTGTGATTTGCGATCCGCCTGACCGGCAGCGTGTTTTAGATGAATTGCAAGCGCATGGCGATGTTAGTATTGAAATACGCGTACAGTTGGCTTTTACAGTTTTTGCATTTACGTCCCGATACGATGAAGCCATCGCTCATTTTTATTTCGCTCGACATGGAAAAAGATGAGTAACGCAAATGATATCACGAGAAGCAAAGCTGTTTAGTAGCTCTACATCTACATAATAAACAGCATTAATGCACCGTAAAAATGCGACCAACTAAGATCAGAAATATAAATCCCACGCCACCGCAAGGCAGCGTGGGTATTTTTTTAATATTATATTATTTTTTTACTCTTTGCCGCATTTCCAGATGATGCTCCTGCAGTTGCTGCAGTAGTTTACTTTCATCTACGAGCTGATGGCGGCGATTTTTAATCACAAAGCGACCGTTAATCATCAAGTCGCGCACCATCCGTCCGCCGTGGGTGATGATGTTGCCTAAGAGCGTCATCGGCTCATCCGCGTCGTAAGGAATAAAGCCGCGGTCGCGCAGTTTCCAAAACACCAAATCCGCTTTGCAGCCGGCTACAATCCGCCCCCGCTCGGGCAGATGCAGGACGCGCGCGCCGTTCACGGTCATCATTTTGAACAGCGAGCCGAATTTAACCGTGCGGTCATAAAGATGGGTAATGCGCGTTTGGTAGGCTTCAGACAATAAATCCAGACGGCTTTTACTAATGACGCTGTCCGTGCCTAAGCTTAAATAAGGCAGCCCGTCCGCGTCAAAGAATTTCCAAAAAGGGAAAGTGCCGCTTTTATGAATAACGTTAGAAGTGGGCAAATGCGCGATGCCGACGCCGGCGGCGGCTAATGTTTTAATCTCTTCATCATTAACATAAATAACGTGAGAAATCAGCGTGCGATCGTTCAGTAAATTAAATTTTTTTAGCACTGCGGTTACGCGCCCGCCGAATTTAATCTCGCAATTTTTTGCTACCGGCTCGCTTTCGGCAAAGTGGCAGGTAAAAAGAAGATTATATTTATTAACCAAAGCATGGACCGCTGTCAGTATGGCCGGCGTGGCTTTGTACAAATAATGCAAAGCAATTGCTAAACGGGAATGATTAGCTTGATGTTCAGCAATAATTTTTTCAATTAAAGCGGGCGAATTATCAGGGCTAACGTTAGACATAACGCTAACGGCGTTAATTAAATTTTGTTCCGTCAGGCGGGAGGCCTGCTCCAGCGGCGCAAAAGCGTGGTAATGGCTTAAAGTGGTAGTGATGCCGTGTTTTTGTTGCTCGGTGATATCGCCAATAGCGCCCAGCGCCATATCCGTTTCCGTCATTGCCTGTTCCCAGCGCGGCATCGCGGCGATTGTTTCGTCCACTCCTTCGCCTTCGTCTAACATCATTGCCGAACGCATCAGGTACATCGGCGGATGGGTATGGGTATTGATAAAACCGGGCGTAATCACAATGCCGCCCCGCTTGCCCGCGTCATAAATAACGTCAAAATTTTGCTCCTGAATTTCGCCTGCCGGCGCTACTGACTTTATCGTATCCTGCTCAATTACTAAAGAATAGTGGCGCAGAATCTGGATTTTATCGTTGGCGCCGCAAGTAAAAATAAACGGCGCGTTGTGGATTAAAATGCGCCCCGTCTCTTTACCCTTGACTTGGTGACGGCTGTGCTCGCCCTCGTAATCAATTTTATTTTCCCGTACCGGAGCAAGCTCGGATTGGAGTTTAGATAATTCTAAAGTAGACATAAATTTATAATTTGAAATCTAAAATCTAAAATTTGCAATTTAATTATTCCCATTCGGTCGTCCCCGGCGGCTTATTAGTTATATCATAGAATAGATACGATATTTTACCAGTGGCGAGAATTGTTTGCCCAATTTGGTCCAGAATTTTTTTATCCATCCGGTAGAAAGTAGCGGTCATTACATCGCGGGAATTAAAAGGCCGCAGCACGATTGATTCGCGGCCTTGCTCATCAACAATCGGCAATAAAACAACCGGGAATTGCCAAATATTATCATAAACACCCGCCCGTTTAATGATATTAGTAACGATGTCATCAATTTGGCGCAATAGCTCAATCCGCTCGCGGCTAATATAAACATCACGGTCCGGAAGTTTAAAATCTATCTTGTGCTCGACGGGAGGATTCAATAATAAAATAACGCGGTTTAAGCCTTTAATAGCATTAGTAACTTGGGAAGCGAGCGCGTCTAATTTTTCCCAAGTTGTTTCGCCCCAGACCGCGAGCGGGTGCGCGTAAGTGCGATTATCGCCCTGCACCCCGACTGATTTTAAGGGCAATACTTGTTGATTTAAATGTGGATATTTTTGCGCCAACAAGGCATCTGCTTTTTGTTGAATATCGCTCACATCAGCCACGGCCGAATGTTGATGGCAGAGGCAGCGAATAGCTAGCCCGGGGCCGGGGAAAGGATGCCGGTTGATAAGATTATTAAGCAGGCCAAGCCGCCGCCCGATTTGGCGCACTTCAAATTTATAAAAATCAATTAAGGGCTCAACCACCAAGCCCTGCTCAATCATTTTTTTTACCGCCTCCACGCGGTTATGGTGAGTTTTTATTTTTTGCGCGTGGCGGGAGCCGCTGCTTTCAATAATATCCGGATAAATCGTGCCTTGCCCCAGCAGCCATTCAGCGCTATTTAGATCAAGATCTATTATTTGTTGATCTTTAGCGTCTAAAAATGTCTGGCCGATAATGTTTCTTTTGGCTTCCGGCTCATAAATTTTATCCAAATTTTTATAAAAAGTATCAGAGGCGTCAACGGCGGTAAAATTATTTAGCCCGGCTTGGCGGAAACCGGCGGCAATTTCCGCGGATTCGCCGCGGCGCATAAAACCGGTGTCAATATAAAGGCCGCGTACCCGTTCCTCGTCTAAGGTTTTAGTTAACAGCGTAAAAGCGACGCTGGAGTCAACGCCGCCGCTGACTAAAATAAAAACTTTTTTATTGCCAACTTGCCGTAAAATTTTTTGCCGCAATTCGGCGACAATATTTTTTAGGTACCAATTTTTTTTCGCGCGGCAGATATTAAATACAAAATTGCTAAGCATAGTAACGCCTTCAGGCGTATGGTCAACTTCCGGATGGAACTGAAGCCCGTATAGCTTTTTATCTTCATTGGCCATTACCGTAACCGGGCAATCTTGAGTGTGGGCGATGACAGCAAAGCCAGCCGGCAGTTGCATCACCGAGTCGCCATGGCTCATCCAAACTATCGTTGGCGCATTGACTTTATCGAGCAGTGGCGTTGATTGAACAATAGTTAAATCCCCAGTTGGAGAACCAGTATTTATTCCTATGTGAGCATTACCACTTATAAAAAAGTTATTAGGACTTCCAGTTCCATGGACAATGAAAGGTACTGCATTTCCAGATATAACTGCCC
>CAYHIM010000036.1:0-9027 GCA_964356665.1 uncultured Gammaproteobacteria bacterium | reverse complement strand
CTCAATTCGCCACCCGGCCGCTTTCTGCGGCGTGGTCGGTTTTAAACCGACCTACGGCCGCGCCTCGCGCTTTGGGATTATAGCGATGACTTCGTCTACCGATGTGCCCGGCCCGATTGCTAAAACCGTTGCCGACGCCGGCATCGTGCAGGCGGCAATTTCCGGCCACGACCAAAATGACTTTACTACCGCGGACGCGCCCTTGCCGGATTATAGTAAAGAAATAGGGACAAATATTAAGGGGATAAAAATCGGCGTGCCGCACGAATATTTTTTAGCCGGCATGAATAAGGCAGTGGAAGAAAAAGTTAGGGAAGCGATTTCCTCTTTACGGCGGCAGGGCGCGCAAATAATTGACATTAGTTTGCCGCATACTAAATACGCCCTGCCGGTTTATTATATTATTACGCCCTCTGAATTGAGTTCTAACTTAGGCCGCTATGACGGCATCCGTTACGGCTTATCGGCGCAAGCCGAAGCTAAAGATTTAGCGGACATTTATTTTAAAACTCGGGGCAAGGGCTTTGGCGCGGAACCAAAACGGCGGATAATGCTCGGCACTTACGCGCTTTCCGCCGGCTACTATGACGCCTATTATCGGCAGGCGCAAAAAGTGCGGACAATCATTATTGCAGAATTTGAAGCGGCTTTTAAAGAGGTGGATGTAATAATTACGCCCACCACGCCGGACATTGCTTTTAAGTTTGGCGCTAACAAAGACCCGCTGCAGATGTACCTAGAAGATATGTTCACTTTATCTTCGTCGCTCGCCGGCTTGCCCGCCATATCCGTTCCCTGCGGCATGATTGACAATTTGCCGGTGGGCTGTCAAATTATTGGGGGGAAGTTTAAAGAGGGGATGGTGATGAGAATAGCCGATAAGATAACAATTTCAAAGTAAGAAGTTGTAAATCTAAAATCTTCAGCCCGAGGCTGATCCGCCTCGGGCGGAAAAATCATAGGAAGGTTCGCATAGTGGTCGAGTGCGCACGCTTGGAAAGCGTGTATACCGCAAGGTATCGAGGGTTCGAATCCCTCACCTTCCGCCAATTTTCAAAATTAGGATTTTGGGCGATCGGTATTGGTGAAAAAGTTATGTGTTTTAATTAAGGATTTAAGTTATAAAATAATTCTTATGCAGACGGTTTTTTGTAAATTTCTAGATAGCAGAGACGAAAAAGGCGTCATTAAAATTAAGCCCATCGGCAGAGCTCGAAATAAAATTAACAAGCCGATGTTGCCTGGTTGGAAAAATATTGTCACCGAAATCTTAGTTGATAAAAGATATGCCGATGGCTTAGACGGCATTGAAGATTATTCACACGTCATTATCGTCTATTGGATAGACAAAGAAAAAGAGTGCCACCTCAAACACCATCCCCAAGGCAAACAAGACGTCCCTTACGTAGGAATTTTCGCTTGCCGTTGTCCGCAACGGCCAAACCGGATCGCCCTATCAACAGTTAAACTGCTTTCCAGAAAAGGAAATAGGATACGTGTAAAAGGCCTAGATGTGGTTAACAATACGCCAGTCATAGACATTAAGCCCTACACTCCTCAATATGACAAAGTTGAAAAAGCTAAAGTGCCGGAGTGGGTCAGTAAGCTTATTTTTTAACTCATTGCCATAATTGACATAATATTATAGTATAAAAAAGCAAATTTGGAGAGTAGACTTCGTGGCTTTAGCAGTCTTGCGTATGTTGCAAACAGCCTTTAACGGACTCCGAGGATTCGCCCCGCATCCGCGGGCCGCCCTGCGAATGCGGGGCGAATCCAAAATTATGTATTATGTATATATTTTAAAGAGCATTAAAGATAATAAATATTACATAGGTTTTAGTAACGATTTAAAAAGAAGAATTGCTGAACATGAGGCCGGTAAAGTAACTTCAACAAAACATAGAAGACCGTTTAAATTAATTTGTTATGAAGTTTATGGCGCAAAAGATATTGCCGAGAGCAGAGAAAAATATTTAAAATCAAGCGATGGTCATAAAGATATAAATAAAAGATTTAAAAAGTAATGGTATGGAGAGGTGGCTGAGCGGCTGAAAGCAGCAACCTGCTAAGTTGTTAGGGGTTAACGCCCCTCGAGGGTTCGAATCCCTCCCTCTCCGCATGAAATTTCTCACCGTTCGCACGCGGCCGCTGTTGCCGCCCAGAGACGATATTTACCCCGTATTGGACAAATACCTGCCGCCTCTCAAAGAAGGTGATGTTCTTATGGTTACCTCAAAAATTTTGGGCATTCACCAGGGCCGTTGCGTTAAAATTGAAAAAGATACGCGCGAGGAAAAAGACGCTCTTATCATGAAAGAAGCTGATTATTACATTCCGCGCGCGCAAGTGCCGCACGAGTACTCGTTGACCATTAAAGACAATACGCTGGTAGCTTCCGCCGGCATTGACAAAAGCAACGGCAACGGCTACTACGTGTTCTGGCCTCTGCAAACCAACAAACTCTTGCGGGAGCTGTGCATGTATCTGAAAAAAAAGCACCGGCTGAAAAAATTTGCCGTCATCGCCATTGACAGCCACACTCTGCCGTTGCGTCACGGCACGACCGGCGTGGCCATGGGATTTTACGGTCTGAAGCCGGTGAAAGATTACCGCGGTCGGCCGGATATATTCGGGCGCAAACTCAAGGTAACGCGCGCCAATGTCGTTGATTCGCTTGCTTCCTTCTGTAACTTTTTGATGGGTGAAAGCGACGAAACTACGCCGCTTTTAATCGTGCGCGGCGCGCGTTTCATTGATTTTACCAACCGGCAAACGTACCACCAGCTTTTCATGCCCATTACTCAAGATGTCTTCTACCCGTTATTAAAAAAATTTCATGCGCTCCGAAAAAATAAACATTAAATTCAGCATAATTGCCGCCGTCACTATTGACGGCAAAATTGCAAAAAACAATCATCAATTCACCGACTGGACCTCGCCCGAAGATAAGGATTTTTTACATCAGCAACTTGATAAAAGCGATTGCGTTATCGTCGGCAACAATACTTATAAAATTTCACACCAACCGTTATCCAGGCGCAACTGCCTGGTGTTTACCAAGTCGGTTGACGCCGTTCGGCCGGCTGGCAAACTCTGTCTGTACGTTAATCCGGCCAAAGTTAACCTTGAGAAACTGGTAAAACAAAAAAGTTATCGCCGTATCGCCGTCTTGGGCGGCATGCAAGTTTACAGCTGGTTTTTACAACAAAGGTTGGTGGATGATATTTACTTAACTATTGAGCCGGTAATATTCGGCGCCGGATTGTCGCTATTTGATGTTAAGCTAAAAAAGATATTAAAAAATTTTAAATTAATATCCGTGCGGCGGCTTAATAAAACCGGTACAATTTTGTTGCATTATATAAAAAGCAATAGTTAAAATTTATTTATTTATCCCCTCGCCCTTCCCGTATCGCCGGAGCGAAGCCGAGGCGGATGGGAGAGGGGGTAGGGGGTGAGGGCATGCCCGAATTACCAGAAGTAGAAACAATTAGGCGCGGTTTAAATAAAAAAATTACTGGCCTAACCATAAAATCCGTGCAGGTTAAAAAAGCGCGGATAGTTAAAGGCAGTGTCAAAAAATTTATTGCCGTTTTAACCGGCAACGCGGTTTTAAAGTTTAACCGCCGCGGCAAACTGCTGATTGCCGCTTTAAAGAGCGGACAATTTTTGCTGATGCACTTAAAAATGACCGGACAACTTATTTATCAGCGCGGTAAAAATATTGTGGCGGGCGGACATTCTTTCCGAGGCATGGATTGGCGCTTGCCCAACAAACATACTCATATTATTTTTTCTTTTGGCGGCGGCTCGCGGCTATTTTTTAACGACCTGCGGCAGTTTGGTTATATGAAGATAGTGAACAAAGAGAGTTTAGTTAAAGAATTAGCCAAATTTGGCCTTGAGCCATTAACCAAAGAATTTAGCTTCAGGCAATTTAGGAAAATTTTTAACCACAAAAAAACGGCCATTAAATCTTTATTAATGAACCAAAATTTAATTGCCGGTTTAGGCAATATTTACGCGGATGAAGTTTGTTTCTACGCTAAAGTCAAGCCTAGCCGCCGCGTTGACTCGTTGAACGAAGGCGAGATTAAAAAATTATATGATGGTTGCCGGGTTATTTTAACCAAAGCAGTGAAAGCGCGCGGTACCACTTTTAGCGATTATGTGGACGCTGACGGCCGCCAGGGAGGATTTGTAAAATATCTGCGGGTTTACGGGCGCAAAGGAGAACAATGTAAACGTTGCCGGCGGGGAGTAATTACTAAAATTAAGCAGGGCGGGCGCGGAACGCACTACTGTCCGCGGTGTCAAAAATAAAGGGGTTGACATAAGGTTTAGTTATACTATAATAGAAATACTGATAGTATCAGTTTCGAAGTTTCAAATATCAAATGACAAATGTCAAATCAATGTCAAATGTTTTAATGTCAAAATTGGACATTGAAATTTAGGATTTAATTTGTCATTTGAAATTTGGATTTTGACATTGCACAAAATACTTTATGTCTTCCCCTGCCAAAAAATATATTTGCCCTCCTTGCGGTTATATTTATGACCCGGCGATTGGCGATCCAGACGGCGGTATTGCGCCCGGCACGGCCTTTGCCGACATCCCCGAGACTTGGGTTTGTCCGATCTGCGGGCTGGACAAATCAATTATGGTGCCGTATGAAGAGGAATAAAATAATTTATTATTTTATTAGTTTATCGGCCATCTTTTGATATTTTAATGAATCAATAAATTAATAAACTAAATTTTTTATGTACAATCTACAACCTCTCTCTTACGCTTACGACGCGCTGGAGCCTTATATTGACGCGCAAACCATGGAAATCCATTATTCCAAGCATCATCAAGGTTATGTTAATAATTTAAACAAAGCGCTGGAACAAAACCCCGAACTGCAGGCTAAATCTCCGGAAGAATTACTTTTAGACTTAAATGCCGTCCCCGAAGATATCCGTTCCGCCGTCCGCAACCAAGGCGGCGGGGTAGCAAATCACAACCTTTTTTGGCAGGTTTTAAAAAAAGACGTTAATTTTTCCGGTCCAGCCGCTGATAAAATTGCCGAAGTTTTTAGCGGCTACGACGGATTTAAAGAGCAATTCGCTAAAGCGGCAGCCGGGCAGTTCGGTTCGGGCTGGGCTTGGCTGGTTTTGAACGGAGACAAATTGGAAATTATCACCACCGCCAATCAGGACAGCCCGCTTTCTTTAAGCACAACTCCGATTTTAGGCATTGACGTTTGGGAGCACGCTTATTATTTAAAATATCAAAACCGCCGGCCGGAATATATTGAAGCTTTTTTTAAGGTGATAAATTGGGATAAAGTGAATGAATTGTACAGCCAAGCGGGCAAGTAAAATGTAAAATTTATTCCTATGATAAAAGGACGGCTTAGGGGCCGACCTTTTATTTTTGGGCTAAATAAAGTAAAATGAAAGTATGACATTAGACAATAACACCAAAAATTTGCTCTTGCGTTTCCAGCGCAATGAAATTACCGAGTATTATGTTTATACCCGTTTAAGCCGGTTATCCCAAGGAGACAATAAAGACGTTATTAAAAAGATAGCCGATGATGAAAAGCGGCATTACCAAATGCTTTACGGCTATACTCAAATCGTGGTCAAGCCCAGCCGCTGGTTAATATTTAAATATACAATGCTGTCGCGCATTTTTGGTTTGACTTTTGCGATTAAACTAATGGAAAAAGGAGAGGAGATGGCGCAGGCGACTTACGAGCGGGTAAAAGATTCCGCTCCGCCGAT
This sequence comes from uncultured Gammaproteobacteria bacterium, assembly GCA_964356665.1. Lineage (GTDB taxonomy): Bacteria > Patescibacteriota > Patescibacteriia > Patescibacteriales > XYC2-FULL-47-12 > 2-12-FULL-45-10. Next base: position 3,246 of record CAYHIM010000036.1, on the reverse strand, counting down.
TAAAGTGCTTTTAGCCGACGAGCATCGGCACGAAAAAGATTTGGTTGATATGATAGAAGAAGAAAGGTTAAATTATTTAGGTTCGGTAGTGCTCGGTTTAAACGACGCGCTGGTGGAATTAACCGGCGCGCTGGCCGGCTTAAGCTTCGCGTTGCAGAATACGAAGCTGATCGCTTTGGCCGGCTTAATTACCGGCATTGCCGCTTCTTTTTCCATGGCGGCTTCCGAATATTTATCCACCAAATCCGAAGGCAATAAAAATTCGCTGAAATCGGCCCTGTATACCGGCTTAGCTTATCTAGCGACCGTGCTATTTTTAATTTTTCCCTTTTTGCTACTCGCCGATTACCGCGGGGCGCTGGGCTGGACTTTAATTAATGCCATTGCCGTGATTGCCGTTTTTACCTACTTCAGCGCCGTTACTAAAGAACGGAGTTTTAAAAAATTATTTAGCGAAATGTTCGTTATCAGTATGGGAGTGGCGGTATTTTCCTTTGGCATCAGCGTAGTGTTAAAGATGGCGTTTAACATAGAGGTTTAGGTTAAAATTTAGCTTGGTTTAGTGTGAAGGTTGAAGCAATGCTTAAGCCTTTTTTTAGTAGAATTTACTTTTATTCGCAACGCGTGTTACAATATTTTTAACCCCACAATAGTATGTTAACACTGGCGGCCCCCATAGAACAAATAAATAGAATCGGCGCGGCAACGGCGAAAAAGCTGCAGCGGCTGGAGATAAAAACAGTTAAAGATTTGTTGGAATATTATCCCTTTCGCTACGCCGATTACAGCCGAACCGTTCCAATTGCTAATCTTACTGCCGGCACGACCGTCAATGTCCAAGGCGCGATTGATTTTATCCAAAATAAGCGCAGTTTTAGGCAAAGGATGATAATAACCGAAGCGCTGGTTAATGATAATAGCGGGCAGCTAAAAGTCGTGTGGTTTAACCAGCCTTTTATCGGCAAGAATCTAAAAGCCGGTGACGGCGTATCGCTCGCGGGGACAATTCAAGACGGCCTGCTAGGATTAGAAATGGTGGCGCCTGAATATGAAAGAATTGGCTCAAGCCAACTAACCCACACGACCGGGCTTGTGCCTATGTATCATCTGACTGCTAACTTAACTAATAAGCAGCTGCGATTTTTAATCAAATCAATCATTGGCACGGCTTCGCAAGGCGAGGATATTTTGCCCGAGGCAATTAAAAGAAAATATCAGCTGTTAGATTTAACTAAAGCGTTAGCTAATATCCACTTTCCGCAGTCTCCCGAGATGCTTACGCGCGCGCGGCGGCGGCTGCAGTTTGAGGAACTGTTTTTAGTGCAATTGCAAGCGCAACTTCAGAAGTTAGAAGTTAGAAGTAAGAAGGCAGAAGCAATAAAATTTTTTAAAGAGGAAACAAGTAAATTTGTTCAGAATTTGCCATTTAAGCTTACGGCGGCGCAAAAAAAGGCGGCGTGGGAAATTATTAAAGATATTGGTCAGGATAAGCCAATGGCGCGTTTATTAGAAGGCGATGTGGGCAGCGGCAAAACAGTCGCGGCGGCAGTAATAATGCTGAATGTCGCTTTAAATAAAAAACAAAGCGCAATGCTCGTGCCGACGGAAATTTTAGCGAAGCAACACTATGATACTTTGTGCGCACTTTTTCAAGATAGCGGAGTGAAAGTTGGATTGTATACAAGAAGCCAAAAGAAAATAAACGAGGGACGAGGGACGCAGGACGAGGGACGGGGGGAAAGAACCACAAGCCACGGTTCATTATTCATTCTTCATGATTCAGATGTTGTTGTCGGCACTCATGCCTTAATTCAAGAAGAGGTGGAGTTTCGCGATTTGGCTTTGGCCGTGATTGACGAACAGCACCGCTTTGGCGTGGAACAGCGGCAGGCTTTGCGTAAAAAAAGCGGCCGCCAAAATTTAGCGCCGCATCTACTCTCTATGACCGCAACGCCGATTCCGCGATCTTTAGCGCAAGTTATTTACGGCGATTTGGATTTGTCTATTATTAACGAATTGCCCAAAGGCCGTAAAAAAATAGCCACCTTTTTAGTACCGGAGTTTAAACGGCAAGGCGCTTACGATTTTATTAAGCGGGAAATTTTAACAGGCAGACAAGCATTTGTCATTTGCCCGTTAATCAGCCCCTCCGATAAATTAGGGGTAAAATCAGTAACCGAAGAATATAAAAAATTAAACGAGCATATTTTTCCCGAATTTAAAATAGCGTATCTGCATGGTCGGATGAAGGCAGGAGAAAAAGACAAAATCATGCAAGAATTTTTGGCTGATAAAATAAAAATGTTAGTGGCTACCTCGGTGGTGGAGGTTGGCGTGGACGTACCGAACGCAAGCGTGATGATGATTGAAGGCGCGGAACGGTTCGGGCTCGCGCAACTGCACCAATTCCGCGGCCGCGTCGGGCGCAGTACGCACCAATCTTATTGCCTGCTGTTTACCGAAAGTTTGAACGAACAGACGCGGGAGCGCCTAAATATTTTTACTAAAAGCAACGACGGCTTTAAGCTTGCCGAAGCGGACTTAAAGCGGCGCGGTCCGGGCGAAGTTTACGGCACGGTGCAAAAGGGTTTTCCGGAATTTAAAATCGCGGCCTTAAATGATTACCAACTAATAAAAGAAACTAAAGCGGCGGCGGAGCAGATTGTTAACGAGGGAGTGGAAAAACATCCTAAGTTGCGGGAGAAAATTGGAGAGGCAAAAGAATATGTAGCGGGGTAAATCATTAATCCGTCATCCCCGCGAAAGCGGAGACACTGAAAATAGCGCAATGGGAACGGATTCCCGCCTCCGCGGGGATGACAGTTTGTAATTTTACTCCCATTTGCTATAATAGAGGGCAGTTATTCACTTAAAAAAATCATGTCAGCCGATAGAAAAAAAATACTTATTATTGAAGACGATGCGGCGATTTCCAGCATGTATAAAAGCAGTTTAGAAAAAGACGGCTATGCGGTAGTCGTAGCGCCGGAGGGGGAGCGGGGCTGGCAATTAGCCGGCAGCCAGTCGCCAAATTTGATTTTATTAGATATTATACTGCCTAAGCTAGACGGTTTTAGCGTGTTGGATAAGCTGCGGCATGACCCTAAAACCAAAGGCATTCCGGTTGTCATGCTCACTAACCTTGGCCAAGACGAAGATAAAGCGCGCGGCCAAAAGCTCGGGGCAGTTGATTATTGGGTCAAGGCGGACTTTACCCCCGCTCAAGTAAGCGAAAAAATTAAACAA
>CAYHIM010000035.1:0-9063 GCA_964356665.1 uncultured Gammaproteobacteria bacterium | reverse complement strand
GTTAATTAGAGTGCCGGAAGGCGCTAAATCATAAATAGGGTATTTGATGTATTCAGCCCGCAAACCTTCTCCTTGTAATTTTTCGACTAACATTTTTGCCTGCGTGGTTTTGCCTAAATTATTAATGCCGTAGATAACGATAAATTTGCCGGCGCTTGGGGCTGGCGCGGACTTATTAATTTGATTTTGGAGTTGGGAGAAAAACATAACTTGAAAATTTAAGAATAAAAAAACACGCTTTCTAAGCATGCCTCCTTGAAAAATTTTAGATCGCAGATTTTAGATTGCAAGCATTGGCATTTTATTCTTAATCTTAAATCTAAAATCTTCAGCCAGAGGCTGATCCGCCTTAGGCGGAAAAATCATAAATTTAGTTTGTTTACTATTTTCTCAATTTGTTCATATAACTCCTTCATTGCCCCTTCATTTATCACCGTATAGTCGGCTATCGCAATCGGTCCGGCTTGATGCAAGTTGGCAATCTGGGAATAGTCGCGGCTGCGGGCTTCGGCGGCGGTTAAAGGGCGGGTTGGCCTATGCTGCAGGCGGGCGTAACGAGTCGCCGGTGAGGAGTAAACCGCCAATATTTTAAAATTATCGCCAAATTCTTCCTGCAAGATTAAATATTCTTCCCAGCTATATAAACTTTCTACTAAAACATGATCACTAGTGGCTAATATCTCTTTAATTTTGGGCAAGCTTTTAATGGCCATAGCCGCCATGCCGTATTTTTCCCGCAGACCCTCTCTGATTTTGCGCTCATTAACTTCATTAACTTCTAGCCCTTGGTTTTTTAATTCATCCATTACCACATCGCCAAAATAAACCTTGGGGCAATTCAATTTTTGCCTTAAATAATTTATCGTTTCCGTTTTTCCCGAACCGGGCAGGCCGACAACCGCTAATATTAATTTAGACATAATTCAAAAATTCCAATGGACTTAATTTATTAGCGAACCTTATAACGCAAATATTTCCTGTGGGCTTAGTAGTTTATCTAATTTATGCAAATACTTCAAATAAGAAATTTGCATATCTAGACTAGTAAACCAAGCATTTTGATATATATAAATTTATGGATAAGTAAAAGTATTAAAATATAATTTTTGTCGCATTTGAATGTAATTTGTAGATTTGCATTATATTTATGTCTTTTGGGTGATATCCTGCGTCCCTCTTCTAACATCCCAATCATCCGGATTTAAGTCTGACAATAGTTTTAAGTCCGGGTCGATTTCCAAAAGCGCTTGATGCATTTTATGCGCAATGCGGCGCAAAGTAGGATGCACCGGCACGCCGGAACGCAACTCCGTCACATACACTGCCGCCGGCAAGCCGTAAGTAACGCGGCAAGGGACGTTAAAGCCCATAGCCATATAATACTGCTTATTTTCCGGTTTGTCATTTAAATTGGCAATAGCTTGCTTTTGTTCGGCAATCAGTTGCAAGGCGCGCTCGCGTAAAACAGGCGGCAACTGCTCTAAGTACCAACTGTGAAAGCCATAATCGGTCGTTAACAGCGGCATGCGGCAGACGCCGTTGCGATGGCGCTGCAAATCGCGGAACGAACCAAAGTCCAGTAAAAATTCAAAAGTAATTTGTCCCAGTTCGGTTAAAAAGTGCGGCAGGCCGGTTTTGGCCGGCCGGGCTAAAATAGCGCGGTATTGGTTTAATTGTTCGGCCGTGATAGTAGTAGCGTAAGAAAATTCTGGCGTTAAGTAGATCGGCTGGTAATAGGCGTATTGCTTCATTAATTGTTCGCGATAGGATTCTTGTTCGGCAGTCGGTTCAAAACTAAAGCTGTGCGGATATTTTTCTTTAAGTTGATTTAAAATATTTGCCGCCAATTCCCTTGCTTCTGCCAGCGGATGATGAGTCATCAAAGACAGCTTATCCCAGGCTTGCCGCAAATTGGTATGCCAGGACAGCTGCGTCGTAATGCCGGCCGGCAACCAGCCGCGCAAAATATCAAAAGAGCGCGCCTGGATCGCCTTTTCGTAGACAACCTCTTTCTCTTCTGATTTTTTGGGGTATTGGTTTTTAAGGTGCGCTTGCACTTCTGCCAAACTGGATAAGTAAAATTGCATCCATTTATCTAAAATCGCTTTTGATTCGGCCGTTGCTAGCGGGTCAATTATTTGCTGTTGAGACATATCAACATAGCGCGTAGAAGTTTCCTGCCCGGAATAAAGCGGCCAATCTTGCACGACCTTGTCCGCTAAAATGCTGATATTTTCAATAAAAATAGTGGTGGAACCGCAGTCGGCAATGCTCGCGTGCCCATAGCCGACATAAAAGCGCTCCATAAATTTACCGGAGCCGGTTTCTTTTACTTTTTTTACGTGTTCAACCACGCTTTGCGGACTGCGCGAATAAAGCGCCTGCATCATTGCGGTGTCTTCGGGATTAAATTCGTCGTAAATAAATATCTTCATGTTAATATTTTAGTCGCAGAATATTTCGCATAACGCGTAACGCATAACTTACCATTTTGTTATGCGTTATGAGTTGTGTTATGCGATTAAATAATTTCCTCAAATATAAATTCATCAGTATTGGTTGCGTCTGGATTATTCGGTTGCGTATTAGCTTGCGGCGATTGGGCGAAAAGCCGCTTAATGTCATGTTGCGGCGTATATTGGCGGTAGGTTACGCCGGCCATATCCAACATCTTGCGCGCGGCAATCCATTCTTCTTGGTCATGGTACCAGTCTTCCTGGTAAATTATTTCTTTAATTCCGGTTTGAATGATGGTTTTTGAGCATTCGTTGCAGGGAAATAACACGCAGTAAAGTTTACAATTTTTTACCGGCTTGTTAGCGTTATAAATCGCGTTTACTTCCGAATGCACCACATAGGCGTATTTCGTCTCTGATAGTTTAAACTCCAGGCCGCGCCGCCACGGCAAACTATCGTCCGAACAGCCGCGGGGAAAACCGTTGTAACCCAAACCAACGATGACGTTACTCTCATCGACGATACAAGTGCCGGCCTGCGTGTTTGGGTCTTTGGAGCGCTGGGCGATAATGCCGGCCATCAGCATAAAAGTTTCATCCCAGCTTAGGTAATTAGTCCGTTTTTTGTCAGAGGTATTGTGTTGTTTTTCCATAGTTTTAGAGTAAAAAATAAAGGCTTAAACAAAACCTCCTTTTTTGCCTTGTGGATAAACCGAATTCTTTTTTGCCTCAATATTTTAGCAAATTAAAAGCAAAAAAGCAAAAAAATAAGCAGAGCTCATTCAACTCTGCCATAAACCAAACATTTTTGCGGTGATATTGGTTCAAATTTTTGTCATTTCTTTCTTGTGCGTTTTTTCTTGTTTACGTTCATAAAGTTCAACGCCAACGCAGAGCAAGAAATAACAGGCAACAGACAATATAATACCGCTCGCAAGCCAATTAAATAAATCTCTTTGGAGAAAGATCAAATTACATACGCCAATGCCCAGAAAAAATATTGCCAGAAATAGCGTATTGCCCAGCGGCGAACTCGTGTGTCTCATCTTAATAAGCCCCTTTATCAGATTTTACTTTAAGTTATCACAGCGGAAATTTATTGTCAATAGAAAAATACGAGGTTTGCAACCTCATATTTTTTTAACTAATAATGTATAACTAATAACTTATAACTGAATTCTTATCCCCGGCCCCATGCCAGAGCAGACGCTGACTTTCTGCAGATAAGTTCCTTTGGAGCTCGCCGGTTTGGCTTTGCGGACAGCTTCCAGCGCGACCTGAAAATTAGTAACTAATTCTTCATCGCTAAAAGAAACTTTGCCGATAACGAGATGGACATTACCGCCGGCGTCGCTTTTAAATTCAATCTTGCCTTTTTTAATTTCGGCAATGGCTGTTTTAATGTCGTTGGTAACGGTTTTATTTTTCGGCGAAGGCATCAGCCCGCGCGGGCCTAAAATTTTTGCCGCCGGCGCCAGCATTTTCATCATTTCGGGAGTCGCAACCGCAATATCAAAGTCGGTTTTTTTAGTGGCAATAATTTTTTTAATCAGTTCTTCGCCGCCGATAATATCCGCGCCAGCGTCTTTGGCCGCCGCCTCATCATTAGCGCCGACAAAAGCGACAATCATTTTTTTCTTGGCTACATTTTTTGGCAGAGTGATAAAAGCGCGCACTTGCTGCTCGCTTTTCACCGGATCAATGCCTAAGCGGGCGTGCAACTCAATATTAGCGTCAAAATGCACTTGAGAGGTTTTTTTCGCTAAGGCGACTGCCTCGGCAATGGGGTAGCTCTTGGTTTTGTCAATGAGCTTAGTTAGTTCGGACATTCTTTTGGACATAAATTTTATTTAATTTCAATTCCCATCTGCCGCGCCGTGCCGGCAATAATTTTCATCGCCGCTTCAATGCTATTGGCGTTTAAATCAGGCATTTTCTTTTCGGCAATTGTCCGCAGCTGTTCCGAAGTAATCGCGCCGATTTTTTCCGTCAGCGGTTTGCCTGATCCTTTTTGCGCTTTCAGCGTCTGTTTCAGCAGTTCGGACGCCGGCGGCTGTTTCATTATAAAATCATATTTGCGGTCTTTGTAAACGGTTATTTCCACCGGAATTAATTCTCCCATCTGGTTTTTAGTTTTTTCATTGAAGCGGGTGCAAAATTCCTGGATATTCAAGCCAGCCTGCCCTAAAGCCGGTCCGATAGGAGGCGCCGGATTTGCCTGCCCGCCTCTGATTTGTAATTTGATTTTAGTTAAAATTTCTTTCGCCATAGTTATATTTTTTTAATTTGCAAGAAATCAAGATTAACCGGCGTTTCCCGCCCGAACATTGAAACCAATACTTTGATCTTTCCTTTTTCTTGGTCGACCTCTACCACCTTGCCCTCCATATTTTTAAACGGGCCGTCAATAATTCTAACCGGCGCGCCGGCAGTAACATCGATAATAAACTTTGGCTCTTCCACGCCCATGCGCTTTTGCAGGTCCTGAATTTCTTTGTCCGAAATGGGAGTGGGAATAGTGCCGGTGCCGATAAAGCCGGTAACGTTTGGCGTATTGCGCACCACATACCAGGAATCGTCAGTCACAATCATATTGACCAGCACGTAACCGGGGAAAATTTTTTCTTCCACCACATGCCGTTTGCCGTTTTTAATTTTTATCTTTTTTTCCTTAGGAATGATAATATCAAAAATTTTATCCTCCATATCAAGGGACTCTATTCTTTGCTTTAAATTACGCACCACATTTTCTTCGTAGCCGCTGTAAGTATGAATGGCGTACCAGCGTTTCCCTAAGTTGGCTGATTGTTTCATATGGTTTTTGAATTACCGCAAAATTCTCTCTAATAGCCAATTAAAAATGTAATCTAAGATTCCTAAATAGGCGGCTAAAATTAAGCTAATAACAATAACTAACAGCGTGTAATTTTTCGTTTCCCGCCGCGTCGGCCAAGTTACTTTTTTTACTTCTTCAATTGAGTCTTTAATATAGGCACTGATTTTGTTAGCAATATCCATAAGATAATTTTAGTTTAAAAAACAGTTCCGAAAGCTTTCGGAACAGTCTTTATCATATCCACATTATACGGCAGTTAAAAAAATCTGTCAAATTCCCACCAATCTTATCACAAATATCACAAACTAAGGAGATACTATCGGTATATTTGTATTTAATTTGCCCGCCTCGGCTACGCCATTAGGCCCGCTTCGCTCGCGAAGCGAGGCGAGCGAGACGGGTAATTAGTAGGTTTTAGATATCTAAATTCTGCACATTTTTGGCGTGCGCTTGGATAAACTTTTTCCGCGGGATAACGTCCGAGCCCATTAAAATGTCAAAAGTTTCATCGGCGCGGGCGGCGTCTTCTACGGAAACTTGCAGTAAGATACGGTTGGCCGGGTCCATCGTTGTTTCCCAAAGCTGTTCCGGATTCATTTCCCCTAAACCTTTATAGCGCTGAATGTGGATTTTATCGGCATATTTTTTTACTTCCGCTTCTTCCGCGGCCGCTTCTTCTCCCGCGCTCATTTCTTCCGCGGCCGCTTCTTCCACTTCTTCTATTTCGCCGCCGCCTAATTTTTTAATAATATTAGTTTTTTCCTGATCCGAATAAGCGTATTGGATTTCTTTGTTTTTTTTAATTTGATACAGCGGCGGCTGGGCAATATACAAATGCCCGTTTTCCACTAGTTGCCGGAAATGGCGGTAGAATAATGTCAAAAGCAAGGTGCGGATGTGCGCGCCGTCCACGTCCGCATCGGTCATAATAATGACGCGATGGTAGCGAAGTTTGGTTAGTTCCAGTTGCTCATCGATATTGGTACCGAGAGCAATCACTAAATTTTTTATCTCGTTGTTGGCTAACATTTTATCTAAACGCGCTCGCTCTACGTTCAAAATTTTTCCCCGCAGCGGCAAAATTGCTTGGAATTCGCGGTTGCGGCCTTGCTTGGCACTCCCGCCGGCAGAATCGCCTTCCACAATGTAAAGCTCGCAGTCCTCGGCTTTACGCGAAGAGCAATCCGCTAATTTACCTGGCAAAGTCATCCCTTCCAGCGCGCCTTTGCGCAAAATATTAGCCCTGGCAGTGCGGGCCGCTAAACGCGCCTGCGCCGACAATACGCATTTGCCAATGATGCTTTCCGCTTCGCGCGGGTGTTCTTCCAAAAAGATGGTAAAGGCCTCGCCGAAAACCTGCTCCACATAATTGCGCATTTCCGCGTTGCCCAATTTGCTTTTGGTTTGGCCTTCAAATTGCGGGTCGGTTAATTTTACGGAAATAATCGCTGTTAGACCCTCGCGCGTATCGTCGCCGGTTAAATTTTCGTCTTTTTCCCGCAATAAATTCTGTTTGCGGGCGTAATTATTCAATACGCGCGTCAACGCGGCGCGAAAACCCATTAAATGCGTGCCGCCCTCGGGATTATGGATGTTATTGGCAAAGGCAAACACCTCTTCATTGTATTCATCATTATATTGCAAAGCCACCTCTACTTTAGAATTATCAATATCTTTTTCCACGTAAAAAATAGTTTCGTGTTTAGGGGTGTTATATTGGTTGAGCGCTTTAATGTACGCTTTGATGCCGCCTTCAAAATGAAATTTAAAATTTTTCGGCCGGTGGTTGGAGCGCTCGTCAATAACGCTGATAGTAATTCCTTTAGTCAGATATGATTGCTGGCGCATCCGGTCCAAAATTTTGCCCCAGTCAAATTCTAACTCGGTAAATACCTGCGTATCCGGTTTAAAAGTAACGATCGTGCCGGTATCTTTGCATTTACCGACGGCGCGCGTTTTTTTTTGGGGCACGCCGCGTTTATATTCCTGCAGCCAAATTTTTCCGTCGCGGTGCACTTCCGCTTTCATATATTCCGAAAGCGCGTTGACTACCGATACGCCGACGCCGTGCAGCCCGCCGGAAACTTTGTACCCGCCGCCGCCGAATTTCCCGCCCGCGTGCAATTTCGTCATTACTGTTTCTAACGCCGACACTTTAGTCTGTTTATGGATTTCTACCGGAATGCCGCGGCCGTTATCGCGCACTTCTACCATGCCGTTAGCCAGCAGCTTAACGGAAATTTCGGTAGCAGACCCAGCCATGGCTTCGTCAATGCCGTTGTCTACCACTTCCCAAATTAAATGGTGCAAACCAGCCGCGGCGGTAGAGCCGATATACATTCCCGGACGCTTGCGCACGGGGTCCAGCCCCTCTAAGACGGTAATGCTTTCGGCGGTGTAGTCTGACTTTTGCGTTTGTTTTTTTGGCATAAAAAATAATAATTTTCAATTTTCAATTATCAATTTTCAATAATAAATAGCCAATAAATTAGAGTTAAAAATTGAGAATTGTGGATTGAAAATATATAGCTTTATTTTAGCATATCTTAATAGGGGATGGAAGTTGACAAAATATTAAGGATATGTTAATTTAAAATAGTTTTATAAACTGATCTTTAAAATAAAACCAGAGTCCGTCTCGGGAAAACCCCACGCCTTTCATATTTATAACCCCTTAAGTAAGGTAATTTAATTTTACGATAAAGCGCTCTTAATCGCCCTGCGGTGTTTTTCACCAGCGGGGCTTTTTCTTTTGTTGCTTTAGTTATTTATGGTATAATATTAGTTGCTTAGTTAATTAGCCGCTTAGTTTGAAAATAACTAATTTTTTTTTCATAGATTACTATTTAACTAATTAACTAAGTAACTGATTAACTAAGTTCTCTATGCCCAAAAAGGAGGAAGTGGCGACGGCAAAATTAAAAGACAATTTAAAAAGCTATCATCCAGTTGAAGGCCCAACCAATTGGCAGCTTGACTTTGGCTTATGGTGGGTGCAGCACCGCGTGTTACTGCGGCGCGTTTTAGCCGGTTTAATAATTGTAATTAGTGCGCCATTATGGGCTTATAGCCTGTATAATTGGACTGACTATCTTTATCAGGGGATATTGGCGGACAAGCAATTAGCGGATAATTTAGTCAATACGGGAGGCATCCCCCATAGTTTAGTAGTGAGCCGGGGGCCGGCGAATTTAACACTTGGCTCGGCTAATATTTTATCAAGCAGCGGCGCTAGTTACGATTTAGCCAGTTTAGTTTATAACCCCAACAGCAATTGGTATATAGCCTTTGATTATTCGTTTATAATCGGCGGGGATAAAACAGCGGCGCAGCCAGAGTTTATTTTACCGCAAGAAAAAAAATATCTGGTAGCGTTTTTGCAAACTGGCGCCCGCAGCGCGGCGGCTGTTGCTTTAGATAATATCAGATGGCAGCGCATTGCGGCGGGTGAATTTCGGGATGTGCCGCAGTTAATAAAAGAGCATACGGACATTTCAGTGTCGGACATTAGATTAGCAAGCGCCAGTTCGGGCGGTGGGTTGCCACTGAATTTAGTGTCTTTTCAGGCGCGCAATAATTCGCCCTATAATTATTGGGAGGCGGATTTTTATCTGTTAGCGCAAACGGGCAGTAATATTATCGGCATCAATAAATACCGCTTAGAAAAATTTTATTCCGGAGAAACGCGCACCGTCAATATCCAGTGGCCAGCGTATTTAGGCGGGGCGCCAATAACTGTTACCCCGTCAGTTAATATTTTTGACCGCGATA
>CAYHIM010000034.1:0-9099 GCA_964356665.1 uncultured Gammaproteobacteria bacterium | reverse complement strand
TTCAACATCCGTTCGGACGGACGGCCGATTTTAGGAATGAGCGCGATAGAGTTATGTAAAATATTATTTGAAATAGACGAAAAATTTATGGTTATTCCGGCGCACATTTGGACGCCGTGGTTTGCGGTTTTTGGTTCAAAGTCCGGTTTTGACAGTATGGAAGAATGTTTCGGCGAATTTACCAAATATATTTACGCCTACGAAACCGGACTATCCAGCGATCCGGAAATGAACTGGCGGCTGTCGGCGCTGGACGGCTTAACCCTGTTATCCAACTCGGACGCGCATAGCTTGCCCAATATCGCGCGCGAAGCCAATGTTTTTGAAATGCCAGAAATCAGCTACGACGCCATTTACGATATTATTAAAAATAATTCCGCCCAAGCCAGAGCAAAAGGCGTCAAGAGCAAATATGGCGAGTTGCTTTACACCATAGAATTTTATCCGGAGGAAGGCATGTACCATTATGACGGCCACCGCGCCTGCAATTTGCGCTTGTCGCCGGAGCAAACTAAAAAGCACAAAGGAATTTGTCCGGTTTGCAAAAAGCCGCTGACCCTCGGCGTCTGCTACCGCGTGGATGAACTGGCAGACCGACAGTTAGGGTTTAAGCCGGCCGGAGCGCTTAATTATAAAAAGCTGGTTGAACTGGATAAAATTATTGCCGAAGCATTAGATATTAAAAGTCGTTTCTCGCGGCAGGTGCAGGCAGAATATGCCAATTTGATTAAGCGTGGCGGCAGTGAACTGGAAATTTTAATCCATAAGCCGCTAACAGAATTATCCCAATTTACTTTGCCCGAAATTGCGGAGGGAATTAAAAGAGTTAGGCAAGGCAATTTAATTATTGAACCGGGATTTGACGGACAATATGGCGCAGTAAAGATTTTTAGCCCGCAGGAAAAAGCGAGCAACCAACAAGTAAAATTATTTTGACCCCAGCCCTCTCCTTAATAAGGAGCGGGTGTCCCGAAGCACTTCGGGACGGGCGAGGCAATCAAAAACCCCGCGCTTTGTATTTGCGTTTTGGCGCAACCGTACAAGGCGCGGGGTTTTTGCGTGTAAGAGAAATTATCTCCTTTTCTTTTTTCCACCCTTTTTTTTCTTTGCCATATTTGATAACACCCCCTTTCCTCCTTGTCTCTAATTTTAAAAATTTATTTTTCCTTAGAGACTAAAATTTCACTGCTATTTATATTATAGAACAAATTTTTTGTCATCACAATAGCAAATTTAAGTTTGTCAATAGATTGAAATATTTTTTTGGCGTTAAAAATTTTGGGATAATAATTTTTTAAAAATTATTTATAAGAGTGCTTTTAGAAATATTATTTTATCAGCCATAATTTTTTTTGTCTCCCATTGTCATGTTATTTTTGGTAATTAGAAATTAAACAGCCATTTTTTAGTTTAGAAATTTTCAATCAAATTAAATTTGAAAATGGGGCTATTTTTATGATGGTATTTTTTATTTAACATTAGCTAAAAATTTACTAAGCATCAATTCTTTAGCTTGACAAGAGAATTAGGCTATGCTAAGATGTTGGGTTCAAAACAAAAACAAAAAAGTTGGCTTATTCGGGATAGGCACGACAAGCATGGGGAGTTTTCTTTTCGATTCTTCCGGCTTTACGCTCGAAATTTCGAATAGAGAATTTTTCTGCCTGTCCCGCTTAAGCCAACTTTTTATTTTGGCAAAAATTTTTTTATCCCGCTTTATTTTAACAAGTTATGCACAGGTAGACATCACTAAAACATAAAAACATTAAAACACTAGAACACATTATGGTATTTTTGGGTTAATGTTTTTATGTTTTAATACTCTGGCGCGCTTGCTGGTAGAATTTCGTTTCCGGTAGTCTCTGACGGGGGGATAGCTTCCGGAGTAGAAGTAGCGGCCGCGCCGATCAAACATACTTCCTGCCAAGGACGATAGTGGCTAGAAAAAATTTGTTCGTTAATTTTTCCGTCCGGATAAGTGACGGTATAGGTAAAGGTGGCGTCAGCGCCGCTGTGCGCTCTTTCGGTGCATTTTTTTTCTCCTGGCGCTAATTTATCGGTTTCAATAATTTTGCCGGGCGGCGGCGGAGTAATATTATAAATTTTTGGTTTGGTTTGGTTGACGGAGCGCCCGTCTTTTGTGCCCCAGAAATCAAAATATAAATTATCGCCTTCAATTCGGCTTTGGATTAAAATGTAATATCCCGTGTCATTGACGAATTTAAAGTCTGGCGCGGGGTTATAGATAGTAGCATCAACGCCAGCCGGTTCGTAATAAATTACGCGGTAAGAATGGTTGCGCCGCTCGGTAATGGGCAAGCCGCTGGCGAGCGCCGCCCGAAAAACAGTGGTGCCGATTTGGCATAAGCCGCCGCCGTATTCCGGCACCGTTTTGTCTCCTTTGATGACTAATTCCGGCAGATAACCGGTGCTGCGGTCGATTGTGCCTAAAGTTTTTAAAAGCGAAAATTCTTCGCCCGGTTTAATTAAGGTGCCGTTCACTGCCGCCGCTCCGACCGCGATATTATGCCGCCGGTTAGGCGGGGAGCCGGCAAAATTTGATTCACCGGTTCCCAATAACTCATTAATGCCTAAATTGTTAACATTATCATTCGTGACGGCACTGGCTACTTCCTCTATTACCGCCTCAACCGTTAGATCAGCAGCAGTGGCGGTAGCTAAGGCGGCATCCAATCGCGCCAAAGTGGCGTTAATATTTATGGTTTGGCCGTTGCGGCTCGCTTTAAATTCAGTCACTTTGCCGTTAGTGACTTGAAATTTAGCGTCCACTGGCTCGATATTTAACATAGGAGCCAGTTCAGTTTGGACATATTCTTCCCAACCGCTTGGTTTTAAGCCGATAAATATTTTGTTGGTTTCTAGTGATTTTTTAGCTGTTAGCAAAGCGGCTAAGGTTACTTTATCAATAACCCATTCTTTATTGTTAGCTAAAGGATTAGTTGAGGAGGCGGTAAGTTTAACGGGCGCTAACTGGAGAATAGTTTTGGCTTGTTCCAATAAAGCCGAGTCTATTTCCTCCACGTAAATAGCAGGATAATCGGTTTGCAGGGCTAAAGCAACCGGCCGGTTGTCTAATGAGGCGAGCCGGGTTTTAATTTGCGCGACCATATCATCATAATTAAAAATTTTTCCGTATTTTTCCGGCCCAATAGTTAATTCGTTGTTGTTAACGATAATGGCGGCATTCTGCGCTTGGCTTTCAAACTGGCTGAAATTTTCTCGCATTAAGGCAAATAGCCTTGGTTCATCTAAGTAAAAGGACAGCGGCGCGTCAGGATTAAAAATAAAAGCGAACAATTGCTCTTTAATGTTGGTTAACATCCCGCCGCCGCGGCCAACCGCCATGAGAGCCCGCAAAGACTCTTCCGGATTAAAAGCAAACAAGTCGAAAGAAGAATCCGGGTCGGGGGCGGTAACAGTGGCGGGAATATTCAAGCTTTTATTTTGGTAAATGATAGTTATGCCTTCACGGCTAAAAGTATCGGCTCGCTGCGTAATCAGCCGGCGCGCCTCCGCCAAAGTTTTGCCGCTTACAGTAAGGTGGGCGAGTTTAAGGCCGTTAAAAAATTTGTCCTGATATGTCCGCTGGTATATTAGGTATGTTGCTGTTAGCATTAAATAAATAATAAAAATAATTAAACTGCCGGCTAGCAGCCATTGCAGACGCCGCATTGTTTTAGCTGTAAAAAAACGAGACAGCCATCCGCCGGGTGATGTTGCCCCCAAGACGGCTGCCTCGTTTAATTTATTCAAGAAACTTAGTTGTTTGTCTTTTGGCATTCGCTTCACAGCATGGGGAGCGAACTAGCTAAAGCTTAATTAAGCCGTTTCGCTTTTAAGGATTTCGTTAAGTATTTCTTTGGCGGTTGCCTTATCGGCTGCCGTTTGGCCGCTGTCTAAGTTAACCGTTATATTTATCACTTCGCCTTCTTTGATGTTAACCGGCAATAACGTGAGCGGCAGTTTAATAGTAGCGGTTTTAGTTATTAAAACCGCTTCGGTTCCTTCAATTCTATCAATAGTCGCTTTAGTTATCGGCATACGCTATTCTTTTATTGTGACTGCAATTTGTTTAGTGGTTTGCGCTT
This sequence comes from uncultured Gammaproteobacteria bacterium, assembly GCA_964356665.1. Lineage (GTDB taxonomy): Bacteria > Patescibacteriota > Patescibacteriia > Patescibacteriales > XYC2-FULL-47-12 > 2-12-FULL-45-10. The sequence goes on along the minus strand of CAYHIM010000034.1, from coordinate 4,990 downwards.
TAGGCAAAATAATCGTCAGCACGCCATTTTCAATGGTGGCTTCAATCTGGTCGGATTTAACTTCTACCGGCAGAATAATGGAGCGGGAAAAACTGCCCCAATAGCATTCCTGGTAAAAATAATCTTCCGCCGCTATTTGCTCGTTCATTTTTCTTACGCCCCGAATCGTTAACATATCGTTATTAATGGAAATATCAACATCTTCCGGCTTCACCCCGGCAATCGTTGATTTTACAATGATTGCTTCTTTATTTTGGAAAACATCAATAGCGAGCTGGCCTTCTTCGTAATCGTCTGCCAGCCACTGTTCGGTTAAGGCGGTATCAGGCGTGTCGGCGGCGGAATCAGTGTTGATGTTAATGTTGGTTTTGCCGCTCTGCAAGCCGGTCAGCCCAGTAAGTTTTTTAAAAAAATCCATATAAATTTTACTTTAAATTGGTAAAGACTAATTTTATTATAAAAGCATTTGCTAAAATAAGCAATAGTTTAGGATAAAAAATAAGAAGCGATGGAGTCGCTTCTTTTCCGATGGAGTAATGACTAGTCATCGTTTGTTATTATTTTGGCGCCGCAACTCTTGCTGGGCAGTTTGCAGCAGATAAAGAGCCTCGGTAATTTTCTCACCGGCCGAAACTAAAGTTTTTTGGCCGCTTAAATCTAATTCAGCTTTGATGCCGGCCAGTTGATTTTGCAAAATAATAATTCTGCCGCTCGGGAAAATTTTTTTTTCAATTTCTACCGCCATTATCTATCCTCCTTTGGCAAAAAGTTTGGCAAAAAGATCCATCTTTAGTGGGTGGCACAAGATTCGAACTTGTGACCTTCACAATGTCAATGTGACGCTCTAACCAACTGAGCTAGCCACCCTTTGAATTTAATAATTTTTTATGACGCTCCCCGCCAATAGCTTCGCAATTTGGCGGGCCCGCCTGACTGCGTAGCTATCGGCGGGTAACCTCCGCCAGAGGCGGATGCGCCTTTGGCGCAAACTGAACTACGAGCCCCACAGAATTTATTATAAATTTAAACTGGCAGTTTCGCAAGCTTATTTTTAATATTAGAGATGATCTCTGTTTCCGCTTCGCTGACTGGCTTAGGTATTATAGCGGATGCTTTATTCTTGGAGCCAGCGGCCCCGTATTCTTTCAGCAAAGAAGCGGCGTTGATGTTGCGCGTGGTATACAATTTAACTTCAGTTTTTTGACCTTGGTCATTATTTTCTACTAGTAGCACGATTACTTCCGCTTCCGGCACATTGACCACTAACTCCTCTATCACATCTGATAAGTCGCCGATATTGCCGCTCGTTTTTTCAAAATCAATTTTATTCAGCGACGACCAGACAAGCTTGCCCTGCCAATCGCTATTTAATTTAGCCAGCACTCGGCCCCAAAGTTTTAAAGTCCCTAAATCGCGGTTTTGGTAAAGATAATGGACAATTGTTTCCCGGTCTGCCCCTAAAGCGACCAGTTGGCTGGCGACCAAGAGCGAATTGGGCGTGAGGGAGCCGATCTTAAAACTTTTACTTTCGGCAAAAATGCCGGCTAATAAATAAGTCGCTAACTGCCCGTCAATAATTTCGGCGGCGTAATTATTAAGCAGGTCAAACAATATTTCCGTGGTGGAGATGGCGGTAATCTTAATTTTATTAATCTGGCCAAACTCCTCGTTATGCGGATGATGGTCAATATTAATTATCGGCGTGTTAAAGAAAAAATCGGTATTATGATGATAAATTCTGCCTAAAGACTCTAAATCCGGGCTCGAGGCAACGATAGCTAAATCATACCCATGCCCTTCCGCGCGCGCCGACACCTCTTCTGGCTTGAATTGCCGGTCTTGGGGAGTGATAATAAACTCCAAGCGCCCCTCTTGATGCTGGTAGCTGATTTCTTTGGCGGCGGCTTGGCGGGTAGAAAGCGAGATGATAAAACGTTTTTCGGTTTTAATATTAGTTTGGATTTCTTTAATATGGGGCAACCAAGCAAAAACGTTAGTAACAGAAAAATTATCCGCTGCCACCGTAACTTGCTTGTTTAATTTTTTTAACCATAAATAAAGCGCCAACGCCGAGGCAATCGCATCGCCGGTGTAGTCTCGCCGGAAAGTCACCAAGATTTTCTTGGCTTTGGCAATTTGTTCAAAAATTTGTTGGTCTTCAGTTAACATAGAAGAAAGTTTTAGCGGGATTTAAGACATTTGCGATCCCTTGATACGAATTCGTTGTGCGGGTTTATATCTGCTCAGATGGATGCGAATGCCACGAATTGCGGACAATAAGAATTAAAGATAAGCATCATATTATAATATGATAGATGGGGAAGTTAGGCAAGGGGATTTTTTAAAAAGCATGAGTTTTTGGGGAAGCTGGGTAGTATAAAGCAATTTTTTTGAATGGTCAAGGATAATATTTTTTCTTGCTATTTTAGTGTAAATTTGGTAATTTAGAATATATGTCTAAAGAATTGCCCAAAATTTACCAGCCCCAGGACTACGAAGATTATATTTATAAAAAATGGGAAGAATCCGGTTTTTTCAACCCGGATGTTTGCGTTGCCAAAAAAGTCTGTAAAAAAAACGCGGATACTTTTGCGGTGGTGCTGCCGCCGCCCAATATTACGGACAAACTGCATTTAGGCCACATGGTAATGGTGGCCATTACCGATATTTTAGTACGCTATCATAGGATGAAGGGGGATAAAACGTTATGGGTCCCCGGTACGGACCACGCGGCCATTGCCACCCAAAACGTGGTAGAAAAAAAATTGCTGACGGAAAGAAAACAAACCCGCCATGATTTAGGGCGGGAAAAATTTTTAGCCGAAGTCTGGAAATTTGTAAAAGCAACGCAGGCAACAATTATCCATCAGCTGAAAAAAACCGGCGCCTCATTAGATTGGTCGCGCGAAGCCTTTACTTTGGACGAGGCGCGGCAGGCGGCGGTGAAGCAGATGTTTATTGAGATGTATCACGAAGAGGTAATTTACCGCGGCAACCGAATTGTTAACTGGTGCCCGCGCTGCCGCTCAACGCTCGCGGATGATGAGGTTGAGTATAAAGAACAGGACGCCAAACTTTATACTTTTAAATACAGCAAAAATTTTCCGTTTGCCATTTCTACTACCCGGCCGGAAACAAAACTCGGCGACATGGCCGTAGCCGTTAATCCGGACGATGAGCGATATAAAAAATATATCGGCAAAATTTACGAGGTTGATTTTTGCGGCTGGCCGCTAAAATTAAAAATTATCGCCGCTAAAAGCGTGGACCCAAATTTCGGCACCGGCGCGTTGGGCGTTACGCCAGCACACAGCTTAGTTGATTATGAGATGGCGCAAAAGCATAAATTGGAAATTAAAAAAATTATTAATGAAGAAGGCAAAATGGCTGATGTAGGAAAATTTTCCGGATTAACTGCGGCCGAGGCACGCGAAAAAATTGTTAAAGAGTTGACAACAAGAGAATTACTAGAAAGAGAGGAAAATATAAAAAACAATCTGTCGGTCTGCTATCGTTGCGGCACGGGCATTGAGCCTTTGCCGTCCCGGCAGTGGTTTATCAGCGTGGATAAAAAGTTAAAACGTTTGGGTAATAAATCATTGAAGGAAAAAGCGATTGAAGTTGTTAAGTCAGGCAAAATAAAATTTGTGCCCGAACGGTTTACCAAACGCTATTTAGACTGGATGGAGAATTTGCATGACTGGTGTATTTCGCGGCAGATTTGGTTTGGACATCAAATCCCGGCTTGGTATCGCCGCGGCTATGAAGGTGAGTTTGATAAAGAAATGGGTTTTTATTGCGATGTAGTGCCACAAGTAATTGCCGGCAAAACTAAAACATACCGTTTGCGCGACCATGGTTTTAAAAAAGGCGATACAGTTATGTTTCGTAACAGCCAGACCGGTGAAATTTTCGGCACCGCTGAAATTATGGACGTGGCGAAGACAACAGTCGGCCAAATCCCTCTAAATGATTCTAATCATGGGGCAAAGTATGAACGGCGTGAGCAACTTATCGCCGCTTTTCAGCGGCACAATCCATCGCTAACTATTACCGAGGATACGGAAGCGTTTATTTATACTTACAAATTTACAGCCCTTAAAACTGAAGAGAACGAAAAGACGCAAATTCCTATAATGTACTACGTACATGGCACAACTGTTGATAATGAAGCGAAAAAATCATCCGGCCATTACGACGCGGCATTGTCTAAATTAGGAATGAGGCAGTCGCGCGAATTAAAAAAAATAGTTAAAGATGAACGCTACGACGTAGTATTTTGTTCGGATTTACAGCGCGCCGTAGATACGGCAAAAATAGCTTTTGGCGATAAGGCAGTTATTATCAAAGACAAGCGTTTACGGGAAATTGATTATGGCGAATTGACGCGCACTGGGGAAGAGCAGACTGCGGCAATGAAAAATAATGCTATTGAGCAGTCTTTTCCTAAAGGTGAAAGCTACCGCGATGTCGGTAGGCGCATATCTGATTTTTTATATGAGGTCGCGACTAAATATGCTGGCAAACGCATTGCTATTGTCGCGCATCAGGCGCCACAACTGGCCTTAGAAGTTTTACTCAACGGTAAGACTTGGGAGAAAGCAATCGAGGAAGACTGGCGCCACACTAAAGCCTGGCAGCCGGGCTGGCATTATACCTTGCCGGCGCTTATTTACGTTGGCGGTGAAAAACCGGCAAAAGGCTGGCAGCAAGATACTGACGTTTTAGATACCTGGTTTTCTTCCGGCATGTGGACGTTCTCTACTTTGGGTTGGCCAAAGAAAACAGCTGATTTAAAAAATTATCACCCGACGCAGGTTTTAGAAACCGGCTATGAAATTATTACGCTTTGGGTGTCGCGAATGATTATGATGTCATTATTCGCGCTGAACGAAATTCCGTTTGCTAACGTTTATCTGCACGGCATGGTTTTGGATATGCAGGGCAAAAAAATGTCTAAATCCAAAGGCAACGGCATTGACCCGCTGGA
>CAYHIM010000033.1:0-9258 GCA_964356665.1 uncultured Gammaproteobacteria bacterium | reverse complement strand
ATTTGCCCAAAACTTCGCCGACGACGGTTGCTGATTTTCTGAACTTTCCGCCCGCTCTTAAGCCCAATGACCACATGGCGTACAGAATCCGGCGATGCACCGGCTTCATGCCGTCGCGCACGTCCGGCAAAGCGCGCGCCACGATAACGGACATCGCGTAATCCAGATACGAGGAGCGCATTTCAGTCACGAGCGAAGTGGGGGCAACCATGCCATACTCGGTTTTCTGCGTTTCCTTTACCACCTGGCTCGGCAATGCCGGTTCAATTGCCTGCTCTTTATTTTCTTCCAGCTCCGGCTCTATTTTTTTAGATTTTTCTTTCTTAGACATAGTTCAACATGTTAGTACTGATTGAACATATTTACGAACCATATAATGCAAATACCTCTTACAGACTAATTAGTCTATCTAAAATATGCAAATACTTCAAATGCTATATTTGAATATCTTGACTAATTATTAAATCTTACTAATTATTAGTATACTTAATTTTTAGTTAAAGTCTACAAATTATATTTTTGCAGTATTTGCATGCTAATTTGTAGATTTGCATTATAATATTTTATTTATTCTCGCCTGTGCCTGTCGCCTCCGTCAACTTATCATTTAAACTAAACAACAACTTTTCCAGTTCAATTCTTCGTTCCATTTCCGCTGGCAATTTTACGGCCGCTACCTGCCCCGAATTGGTTATAACATCACCCAGCTCTTCCATATTTTTTTTTGTCTCGGCGATGATAGTTTTAAAATTAGCTGTGATATCTTCAATTTTTGTATCTTTAATATCCGCTCCCCCGCTAATCGAGCTGACATTATTTTTGAAATTAATTAGCCACGCCACAAAAATCACTGCCATAAAAAATCCCACGCCCGCCCACATCGCCAGTCTTTTTTCCCGTTCTAATTTGGCTTGATGGTCAAACGTCAAAACAGCAGATACCTTTCTGGTTTGCTCCACTGTCTTTTTTGTTATTCTTCTTTTGGCGGGCATAATCCTCTTTAATTTTCAATTTACAAACTAATACATTCATAAATTTTATTGGAAATTGAGAATTGAAAATTCTACTTAAACACCGCTAACTCCGTTTCCTCCTGCGGCAAATCTTTTTTATTCACCTTCAATTTATCTTCCACATACTGCGGCTTCATGCCAATTTCTTTGATAAATATTTCAACCCCGCTGATATCAAGCGTCAAACCCGGCTGCTTATAATGCATCGGTATCACTAGCCGCGGCTCAATTTGGTTAATTACTTCCACGGCTTTTTTAGCGTCCAGCGTGTATTTGCCGCCAACCGGTATCAGTAAAATATCCGTGCCCTCTAATCTTTCCACTTGCTTATGGTCCAAAATATGGCCCAAGTCGCCAAGATGAGTAATCACTACATCCTCAATGCTGATACGATAAATTATATTATTGCCGCGCTCCTTGCCTTCTTTATCATCATGCCAAGCGTCAATGCCCTGGATGAAGGCGTCTTTTATTTCGTATTCGCCCGCCGTATCAATTAAATAAGGGCTGCCTTTAACCGCAGCGCTGTTATTATGGTCATGGTGGTTGTGGCTGATGGTGACTGCGTCTGCCTCTAAATGCGGCGGCTTTAATCCTATTTCTTTGCCAAAAGGGTCAGTGATAACATTAAAGTTTTCGCCCTTGCTGTCTTTGCCGCTTAATTTAAAGCAGGAGTGGCCTAAATATTGGATGTACATATAAAATAATTTTCAATTTCTAATTTACCTTGAGTACAGTTTCTCCGTCTCCTCATCTTCCTTATTTTCTTCCCCGCCTTCTGCAACCTTGTCTTCCAATCGCTCCTCTTCCGCCACCGGCGGCAGTTCGTCTTTTATTTCTTCCGATTCTTCATCGATAATATTGCCCTCTTCATCTTCTTCAATATCTTCACTATCCTCTTCAATGTCTTCATTCTCTTCGCCGCCTTCCTCGTCTTCTTGTTTTAATGTTTTGATGTTTTCATGTTTTAATGGCTCGTCTTCTCCCAAAACTTCCTCTACATCAAACTCGGATTCAGCGCGCTTATGCAGGGGAACGCCAGCCATATTAAGCTCGTTTACTTTAGCATATTGTTCCCTGCTAATCAAGATATCGCGCGGCTTGGCGCCGTTCGCCGGACCAACTACTCCCCCCTCTTCCAACAGGTCAATTAAACGCGCCGCGCGCGCGTAGCCAACGCGCAAACGGCGCTGCAAAAACGAGGTAGAGGCCTTGTCGGAATTAATTACCATTTCTTTCGCCTCCTCGTATAAGTCGTCGCTGTCGCTGTCGTTAAAGCCCATGCCGGCAATGCCCATAACTTTTTGCCGCCCCACCACTTCTTCGTTATAAGTTACCTCTCCCGCCTGCTCTTTGATGTGGCGGACAATGCGTTTAATTTCATAGTCGTCAACATAAGCGCTTTGCAGACGCTTGGGTTTTGACAGTTCAGCCGTAATAAAAAGCATATCGCCGCGCCCGAGCAGTTTTTCCGCTCCCTGCGAGTCTAAAATAGTGCGCGAGTCAATGGAGCTGGACACCGCAAAAGCAATTCGCGCCGGAATGTTGGCTTTGATTAGGCCGGTTAAAATATCAACCGAAGGACGCTGGGTGGCTAATACCAAATGGATGCCGACCGCCCGCGCCATTTGCGCCAGCCGAATTATGGCCGCTTCCACATCCCGCGCGGCCGCTACCATCAAATCGGCTAATTCATCAATAACAACAACTATCACCGACATTTTTTCAGCGGCAGTCGCGTTATAGCTGTCTAAGTTGCGCTTGCCGGCGGCAGCCAATACGTCAAAACGGCGGTCCATTTCGTTTAAACACCATTTGAGGGCGTTGATAGTTTTAGGGACATCGGTAATAACTGGCGCCAGTAGATAGGGCAACCCATTATAAATCGGAAACTCAACGCGCTTGGGGTCAACTAAAATTAACTTCAAATCATCGGGGTTATTTTGGTAAAACAAGCTAATAATAATTGAATTTAAACAAACTGACTTTCCCGAACCAGTGGCGCCGGCAACGAGCAGGTGCGGCATTTTGGCTAAATTCGCCAGCCACTCTTGCCCGGCGACGTCTTTACCGAGCGCAATCATCGTATTATGCCTTCTTTCTCGAAACTCTCTGGTATTTAATATCTCCCGCAAACCAACGCGCGCAATCACCCGATTAGGCACCTCTACGCCCACTAAAGATTTGCCCGGAATCGGGGCTTCAATGCGGATAGGGTGCATGGCGAGCGCCAGCGCCAAGTCATTGTTCAGCGCGGTAATGCGCGTTAATTTTATCCCTTCCGCCGGCTTAAAAGTATATTGGGTTACGGTCGGCCCGACGCTGACTTCGCCCATCTCTACCGGAATGCCAAAATTTTCCAACGTGCGCTTAATGACTTCACTTGAGGTTCTTACATCCGCGCCCGAAGGGCGGCCCACCTTATCGCTTAATAAATCAAGCGGTAAATTTATTTTGATATTGCTGCGGCTAAACCGCGCGGGTTGCTCTTCGGCTCGCTCGAGCTCCAGCTGTCGCGGAGGATTTGCCGTTGCCGCTACTTTATGTGAACTGAATTCCGGCTCGGCATTGCTTTCGGCAAACTCCATCTCTTCTTCGGCGATTAATTCTTCCATTCCCTCTGCCTCCTCGTTTTCTTCGCTAGCGCCTTGCCGGCCGCGCAGTCTATTGGCCAGCCATCTAAAGGGAGCGAGCGACTGGCCCAAAAATCCCTGCGGCCCAAACATGCCGGCAATAGTAGTATCAAAAATCAACACTAATGATATGACTAATAAGCATAAAAGCACTAATAACGCCGCCCAAAAACCAGCTAAATTGATAAAAATTTTAGCTAAAAAAAGACCGACATAGCCGCCGCCTTTGCCTAAATTAACCGCCGCTTCGGGATTATCCTGATAAAAAAAATGCAGCAGCGCCTGCCAGCTTAACAGGAAAAAAAATAGTCCCACATAAGTATAGCCGTGCACCCATTTTTTGTCCTCATTGTATAACAGCCAGGCAAAGCCCAAAACTAACAGCGGAAAAACGAATTTTCCCCAGCCAAATAGCGTCGCCAGCCCCGAGTCAATATAATCGCCTAAAAAGCCGGCTAAATTAAATAAGCTCAATAAACTGACTCCGCCGAAAGCAACCAGCGTAATAATTAAAATGCTTTTTTTTGCCTCCGGGCTTAAATCAAAAGCATAACCGTTGGCAAAACGGTCGTAACGGCGCGTATATTTTCTTTTTCTTGGTCGTCCTAGCATAAAAATACTGCAAAAAAATCACTTAAAAGTGACTTTTATCCACGCTTAAATTATAACAAATTTTAGAGAAAAATAAAAGGCGGCTTAATTGACAAATTACCGGCATTATTTATAATTAAAATATAAATTTAGCCGTTCATTTATCATAACCATTATAATACCGAAGGAGACTATAGCCATGACTGGACCAGAAGTAGTAAAAGAAATAAAAAGGTATGTATCTGCTATCAGTGAATGTGCAAAAAGAACCGAGCGGATAACGGAGTTGGTAGCACAGATGGTTAGTGGTGCTACCGAAGAAATTCCGCCGGAGAATGAGGAGCCGGAATTATCAGAAGAAGGGGAAGTACAAAAAATATTAAATGGCATCTCCAACTTAGAAGTAAGCGAGTTTGCAGAACCTATTATCCGCTTTGCTCTGCATAGTGAGATAGGAGCTACAAAGTTGGTGGATAAAATGTGGGACAATGGCCTGGGGGGGTTGATGACGGATCTTGTTTTTTAACTAAACTACTTTCGACTTCGTTTTGGCAAATGTAAAACGATTTCGCTATCCACGAAATCGTTTTTTTATTTTTTGTGTTCTAAAATCACCCTTACTAAATCCTATCTCTACTGTTTAGCTATGATCTTTAAATTTGGTAATATAGAACGTACTAATTGCTCTCGACGTAAAGTCATATTTAATAATTCTTGCGGCGAGACAGCCAAATAGTATGTACGCTTACCGGTCTTTTTATGCGAAAAAAATCCACGCCGCTCTAACTCTGTCATTATATAATAAGCTGTACCCCTGCTAACGCCAGCCTCTTTGGCCAGATGCTTCATGAGCACTTTACCTAATGTTAAGCCGGCAAGATACAGTCGCGCCTGCGAAGCGGTAAAGCCGAATTTATGTAATTGTTGTAAAATCTGATTTCTTTTCATATCACTTGGTATTATATCAACATCCATAAAAAAATACAGCGGGGTTAGAAAATTTTCTAACCCCGCATTATTGTATCCATCACTGCATTATTTAGCTACATCCTAAAAGCCGGTTAAAAATATAGACCCCAAAGACACTAAACCATTTGAAGCATCATAAGCGTCTTCCCAACCATAACCGTTACTCATATCGGGTCGGCTCACAGCCGGCCCAACCGAAGATAACACCCAAGGACTACTATTAAAGAATCGTATTTCCAGACCGCCGGGAAAACTCGCCTCATACTTATCTGTCTTCTGCCAGCTATACCTATCAATATAACTATAAGTAGTTCCTAAACGAAAAATGTCGTCAGGTAATCTACTTATATAAGCTGAGGGGGTGGTCAGCGGCCTTAATCTGAAGTTATGTAGTAACATAACTGTGTCCTTTAGGTTAGACGCTAAAGGAAAATTATTATAATCCATCCTATACATATTCAAAGCTCTGCTGATTGCTTGCATATCGCCGTAAGCCTTGCTGACCTTTGCTTTAATAAGGGCGTTTTGAAAATTTGGCACTGCTATTACTGCCAAAATCCCAATGATTGCCACTATAATCAGTAATTCAATGAGCGTAAAAGCATGTTGTTTTAGCATGATTTTGCTCCTTTCTTTTATATAAAATGAGCATGATATTTATATATTAGCATAGCATTAAAAAAGTGTCAAGTATATTGACACTTTTTTATAGTATGAGATATTAGTATGTTATTTTTTTAAATTTTTTTTGTATTTCCAAATTACGCCTATCAATACAATAATCAACCCGCCGGCTAAAACCAATAAATATTCTATCAATTTCATCTTCTTGTTATTCTGCGCTAATTGCCACGAGTCGCTCGCGCTAATTTCGCCGAGCACTTCGCCTATTTGCGCCGCACCACTGCCCGTAATAATATCTTGCTGCGAGCGCGGCAGAATCCGGTATTTGTCGTTACTTTGCGACACAATGCCGATAACCGAAATGGCATCGCCTTCATTAATGTTTGTTTTGTCAATTTTTGTTCCTTGTTTAAAATAAATTTCCGCTTCGCCGTTGCCGTCATCCAGCCAAATGCTTGACCCTTTTTTATCAACTACCGTGCCGGACACGCGCACCAGTTGGCTTTCTGTTTCTTCGCCGATTTCGTCAGTTAAAATTTCCGTTGGCGTTGGCAAAGTGCTCGTGGCAATCTTTTTAATGTCACTAGCTACCTTTGTTTTTAAGCGCAGCTCGCCATAGCTTTCAGACAATTGCCCGGCAGCCACTACTTTATCTCCCACTGCCAGCGCCGGAAATAATTTTTTATTGTTGTATATCTGAACTCCGGGCGAGCCGACAATATAAAAATATTGGGTGGAAAAAATTCCGGGCTTAACCGCAACCGTGCCTTCAACTTTCACATAACTGCCCGTTGCCAATTCGCGGATATTTTCTAAAGGAGTAATAGTAAAAGCAGTGTTTTTTTTCGCGCTAGTTGAATTACTGCTTTTGGTATCACCAGCCACTTTCGCGCCTTTAACTGCGGCTATTTTGCTGGTTGAAGCGGCCGTCGGCGGGACATTCTCCTTTACCTCTTTAATTTTAATTATCTTTTCTTCTTTAACCGTGTGTTCGCCGTCGCTGGCGGCTAAGGACACTGGGAAATTGCCGGGCGCTAAATAAATATAAATTGGATTTGCTTCCGTGGCAGTCGTGCCCGTACCAAAATTCCATAAGTAGGTTAAATCATCGCCGTCCGCGTCTGCCGTATCTGCGCTGTCAAAAAAAATTATTTGCCCGACTACTGGTTCGCCGGACCAGCCAAAATCAACTGCGGGCGTATGCTTAAGCTGGATAATATTAAACGCGCCCGGCGTTATAACCTCGCTCCATTGCCAAATTAACGGCGTACTGGTCGCGTTTTTCACGTTATAACTTTGTCCCTCAACTGATTTATCATACTTGACAGTCTGCGCTGGTGTTTCTTTGTTTGGTTCATATAATTGAACTTCATCGCCGGAGTTATTGAGCGCAATTTTACTTTCGGCTCGGTAAACCACAAAATATCCCTGCGGCTTAATAATGCTGTCATTGCGGGCGGCGTCAATCTTTTTTATTGTATATTTTCTGGTACTGCTATCGCCTAAAGCCCAATTTTTCAAATTTACCTCTTGATTACTTTTATTAAACAATTCAATAAACTCTCCCTCATTTTCATCGCCGCGCGGCTGGGGCAGGATTTCACTGATGATGATGTCAGACGCGCCTTCTGGTTGTAGAGACGCGATTAATCGCGTCTCTAAATCTGCCGCGTCAACATCGGCAATAATATTGGCGCCGCCTTTGGTAACTGTCGCGGTTACGGCAAAATCATTCTTGTTGTTGTAAGTATTATATCCGTCGCCGGTGCGGGCGATTGCTTTGGGGTCGCTCGCGCTCGGCGCGTTATCGTCCGCATTGCCGTCGTCCCAGTTGCCGTAAGCCACTTGGTCAATAATATTGTCGCCTTGTTTTAAAATAATTAAATCGCCCGCGTTGTTTAAATTTCCTTTGGGTTTTTCTACCGCCAAATATTTTTCTAAAACGCCGCTCAAAGATGTTTTGGCGCCGCTGCCGTCGTACAGAAACCAGCCGTCTAAATTAATAGTTTCCGCGCGCTTATTATATAATTCCACCCATTCTACTTCCTCGTCCGCCGGATCCGGCACGAATTCGTTAATGACAACATCGCCGAAACGGTAATTAGCGTTAATTTGATCGGCGGATGGAGTCGAGGTGGCGGGATTTTCTGGCGGTGAAGGATTTTCATCGGCAAGAGGAGGGGTGGTTTGGCCGCTATTAACTGCTCCGGGAGTACCATTATCAATTAAACTTTCCGCCCAAAAATTGTTTTGTTTTTCAATTGTTTTGCCATTGCTGTTGCCGCCCCAGCTATTTTGGTAAGTTACTTCATCAATCACCGCTTTATTATTATCTTTAATGGCGATTGATTCGGAAGTATTATTTAAAAAAAAAGAACTATCAAAAACTACCCCATTAAAACCAAGATGGTCGGTTAAAAATTGATCGGCCTTATCGGCAATAATGGCATAACTGCCGACTGGCAAAACCCAATCGCCTTGTATTAAACTCAAGGCGTGGTTTGTTTCCGCTTCATAAAATTTCCAATCTGTTAAATTTATGCCGCTCGTTGAAACATTATGTAATTCTATCCACTCTTTGCCAGTGTCAGTCCCTACGGGATCATAATATATTTCATTAATAACAATATCCCCAAAATTAGCCGCCTGCGCATAATTTTGCCCATAAAAAAATCCTAAGCATAAGGCTAAGCAACCAATAACTAAAATTGTTCTGTCTGATAATTTCATAATGCATCAATAGTGGATGTATCAATAGTGGACTTTAAAAAATCTTATAAATTTTGTCCATAAATTCTTTATATATGGGGAAAAGCGAATGCTGAATGCGCTTAAACAAGGGGTCGCCTTGGCTGGCGTGGCCGCGGCGCAAGTGGTCATATAGCCCGAAAGCGACCGTTTGGAAAATCATTACTTGTTTATTAGTCGCCGCCTCATAATCAATATCCATAAACGCCCGCCGCCAGGCAAAGCGGTCGCGGTCGTATTCATCATAGCGCAGTTTCACCAATTTTTCCCACATCTCAACGTACCCGGCAGCAATGCCTAACTCTTTAAGGTAGGAGTAATAAAAAGGGGGAATGTTCTCGCGTAAAACCCGCAGATACTCTTTGCGGCCAGAACTTTCCGCCTCAATAATCTGCTCGTCCAAAACTAACAGAAACATCACTAAATTAGTAACCACCATTTCGTTAAAAAACCGGTCCTGTTCGGTTTCATCCACTTCGTTAAATTTTAAAAACTGGCGCACCTCCTCATCCTTAAACAACAAAAAAGCCGCTTTGCTGCCGATAAACACAATTCTGCGGCATTTGCTTTCAATGCGCGCCGGATGCGTACTATAGCGCCATTCCCGTATAAAAGAAAACATACATTTTATTTAAAGGGGGTTTTTGTGTTCTTAATGCTATCAAAAACAGTTACTTCTC
>CAYHIM010000032.1:0-10152 GCA_964356665.1 uncultured Gammaproteobacteria bacterium | reverse complement strand
CGCTCAAAAGCTTCGGCGAGTAAATTATCAATCGGCAAAAAGACATTGCGCAAGTATCGCTGCGAAACGTTAAATAATTTTTGCTCGGCTTTATCCAAAACATCGTCAATATTATCTTCTTCCTGAAAAGAGTCTTCGGAAATCTCCGCCGCTACCCGCAACAGGCGCCGGAGCGTCGCTTTGCGTTGGATAATATTGGCGTAATTGGCTACGTGCGAAGCAGTCGCGACCGAGGCGGATAATTTTGCCAGATAGGAGCGGCCGCCAACAGCTTCCAGTTGTTTTTTTTCTTCCAAGCGGTTAGACAAGCTCAAAATATCAATCGGCTCACTGCGCGCGAATAACTCGCGCATGGCGGCATAAATTTTGCCATGCGCGTCTTTATAGAAATCTTCTTCGTTGATGATGTCGGCTACCCTGATAATCGCGTCTTTGTCAATCATTAAAGCGCCCAAAAGCGCGATTTCGGCTTCCAGGTTTTGCGGCGGCAATTTGGAGATTGTTTCGTTGTCGTCAGCCATGGTTTCATTGTATAGAACCAACTAATGAAAAGCAAGGCAGGTTTAACAACAGGTTTTGCACAAAAAATTATAGAAAGAAAAAAAGCAGGGAAGTAAGATCCTCTGCTTTTACATTTTAAGGCTAGATATTGGCGATTATTTTAAATAATCTCGCCAATCCCAGTTTTCAATCTGCCAGTTGATTTTCCGGCCGCCCATAAAAATCGGCGTACCCTTATAATCTTTTGGCAGGGTCCAAGGTTCGCGCACCAAACTAATTTTTGTATTAAACCAAGTTAGCCTCTCATCAAAATTTAAAATCGGCAAATAAGTTGATACATTAGTTAACACAAAGGCTTCTAATCCTTCCAGTACTCCGGCTGCATCAAATTCATGCGCTAAAATCTGTAAAGAGAATGGATTGAAAATGCCGGCCGCCGGTTCTTTGCCGTCATTCTCTGCCGCCAGTTTTTTTCTCTCAGCCGGATGCCAGGCGCAGTCGTCGCCGAAACCGAATTTTTGATTTACATCGAACATCATTTCCCTCACTGACAGCATGTCGCTTTTTGGTTTGGCAATCGGTTTGCAGTATAAGCCAGGGTTAATAATTACGCCGTCTTTGTCAGCAACTTCCTCATACTGCAAAAAAGGATGGTGAGCGGTAATTGTTGCGGTAACATTATCCGGCAGTGCGTTCACGAGTTCAACCATTTTTTTGGTAGTTACGTGCTCTACAATAATTTGTAACTCGGGAAATGTTTTCACTACCTCCAGTAGAAACGGAATGGCCCGCTCCTCACGCTCAACTTCCAAAATGGGTTTTCCATTCGGCTCGGCAATCAGTTCCCAGTGCACGGAAAATGGCATGCCAATCTCCTGGCAGGTTGCCAAAACCGGATAGTGTCTTTTCAGGTCATACAGACTTACGCCAGCGTCCGGATTGTTACTGCCGGAGGCGCTGTTAGTGGAAGTACCGCCAGGGATTAATTTTAATCCCCAGACCCCGGCCATGTGCGCTTCCCGGACAATCTGCGGTGTAGTCCGATTGACCAGCATAATTGTCAATAAAGGTACGAAATCAGGCGATACAGCTAACCGCATTACTTCTGCACGATATTTTTCAGCGTCTTGGCCGGTCACTATAGGCGGAGTTGTATTTCCCATCAGTACAACAGCACGATAGATGCTTGATACTAAAGGGATGAGGAATTGTAATGCCTTATCCTGTCGCGCGTGAAAATGCCTATTAATCGGTTTCGGGATTGTGAAGGTGTCCATTCTTCATTTACCTCGTTTCATTTAGTTTTAATTTCAATTAAGCTCCGAAGATTTTATGTGCCCGTCGGATAATGCGCTGTACCATCCACGGGCGAAAGCGTCGGGCCCAAATCATCACGGCGGTACCAATGGAAACAGAGTTAGCGCCGGCATAGTACAACAGATCAACATCTTGCGGGTAGATAATCCCTCCTCCGGCGTTGATATGTGTAGTAATACCAACGTCACGTGCCTCCTGAACCCAGCGGATAACGCGAGGCAGGAGTAGTCGCCCGGAAACGCCGCCGGATTTAGGCATCCCGCTCGATTTAAGCGGCGATACGATATTGCCAGTCAGTTCGCAACGGAGATTTGCTGGAAGGTTATCCCAGGGGATAGTATTTGATACGCAGATGCCGCCGCAAGCCGGATGTTGGGCAATCTCGGCAACGGCAGCAACCGGCGTTTCCACGCTGAATTTTGGCACAATGGCGATATTGAGGGCGCGGAGAATGTCAAGGTATGCAACCGTCTCCCCCGCAACACCAGAAGGGTCAATGTCTTTATTAGGACAGGAGACGTTGATTTGTAGCCCCAGTTGCGGTCGCAAGTTGTTGTGATGGTTTGTATCCAGTTCATTCATTAGTAATGTTTTAAACTTTTCCGTCTCCTCTTTTCGCTCGGCTGGAGTCAGAGCAGCCGACATGAAAGATATAAAAAATGGTTCGGGACGTTCATTCCAGGCATGTAACTCAATGAGACGCTCGGCTCCCGGCCCGCTCAATCCGACCACGTTAATCGCGAATTCTTTCACGGAGTCGCAATAGATGCATTGCGGGAACCATTCTGCCGGGCAAATCCCGTCTTTAGCTAACGGCATATTTCCTTCGCAGCGGCTAAGTGTCGTAGTCTTTGCCACAAACGTCATGCCCCTAAAGTTAAGAAGCGGTCCGAGTAGCCGGTGAAATTTGTACTCTCGCCTATATCCTACGCCGCCAAAAAAACCCTGCACTCCAGACATCCCCCAAATCGGTCCAAATGTACCAATCCGTTCTGATTGTCTCATTTGTTTGTCTCAACTTTCTATGGTTTTATTTATCTGCTATTTCTGTGATGTTATTTTGAAAGACCAATTTAATTAAACTTACTCTACTTTAGCTGAAAATGATCAAGAATGCAACCTTGAGCAAAATAGAGCGGATATGCTATTATTTAAGTATTATAATTTTAATATTATTAACTATGTCTCAAATAACGCAGGCAGTTACTTTAGCGCTTTCTTATTTAACGCTGGGGGGTGATATACTTATTATCCTTTGGCTGGTTTGGCTATTGGGTCGAAAAAATTTTAACAGCGGCAAAATAAATCGCGCGATAGATTGGTTTAGCCAGCAGGGAATTAAGTTCGCTTTTATTATCGCGCTGCTAGCGACTTTAGGCAGTTTATTTTATTCCGAAGTGGCCGGTTTTGAGCCGTGCAAACTTTGCTGGTACCAGCGTATTTTTATGTATCCGCAAGTATTGCTTTGGGGCATAGCTTGGTGGAAAAAAGACAAGCACATCGCCGATTATGCCGTTAGTTTGGCGCTGGTAGGCGCGGCAATAGCCGCTTATCACTATCTGCTGGCGCTTAAGCCAGCGGTTGCCGTCACTTGCGGCACCATCGGTTACTCGGCTTCCTGCGCGCAGAATTTTTTTTTGCAGCTCGGCTATATTACCATTCCGATGATGGCCTTGACCGCTTTTTTGCTGATTATTATTTGCGGCTTAGCGGTTAAACATAAGCACGCAGAGTAAGCATTTCCAAGGCATCATGATTAAAAATAATTTTGTAGAGATAAAAAATGAGCCGTTGCGCGGATTTGAACCGCGGACCTACTCCTTACCATGGAGTTGCTCTACCGACTGAGCTACAACGGCAAATTGGTGCGCCCGGCGGGAATCGAACCCACGACCATCAGCTTAAAAGGCTGTTG
This sequence comes from uncultured Gammaproteobacteria bacterium, assembly GCA_964356665.1. Lineage (GTDB taxonomy): Bacteria > Patescibacteriota > Patescibacteriia > Patescibacteriales > XYC2-FULL-47-12 > 2-12-FULL-45-10. The sequence goes on along the minus strand of CAYHIM010000032.1, from coordinate 6,419 downwards.
CTCTACCGACTGAGCTACGGGCGCAAATTTAAATACAGCCACAAAATGATTGTTAAAAATTATCATAGCAATATTTTTTTATTTTAGCAAGTTTAAAGCAGCCAATCATTAATATTGTAGCCAAGTTAAAAATATGTTATCATGTTTTTGTCTAGAAGGTTGTAATTTATAGAAAAGTGTTATGTCAAATAAAATTGTTAAAATATTATTGCCGATTCTTTTAGCCGGCATTATCGGGGGAGGGGCGTGGTTTGCCCCTGATATTTTTACGGCCGAGCGCTCGTTAACCGCTAAAACTTTACAATTAGACGAACAGGAGGCGACCATCTTAGCCATTAAAAAAATAACGCCGGCCGTAGTCAGCATCATTATTAATGATTATCAAAATATAATTCTTTTAAGCCCGAACGGCGTCAACGCGCAAAAGCAAAAAAAGCAAGTTGGATCCGGCACCGGTTTTATTATCTCGGCTGACGGCTATATTTTGACCAATAAACATGTGGTGAAAGCCGGCAATCCGGAAACGGCTGAATACCAAATTATTTTAAATAGCGGCAAAAAATATTACGCGCAATATATCGGCGTTGACCCGCTGAAAGATTTAGGGATACTGAAAATTTTTGACAAAAATTTGCCTTCTGTGGAATTGGGCGACAGCGATAAATTAGTGCAGGGCATGTCCGTAATGGCGATTGGCAATGCTTTGGGCAAATACCAAAACAGCGTTACTAAAGGCATAGTGAGCGCTTTAGGCAGAAGCATTGCCGCGAGCGACAACCGCGGCAATGTGGAGGCGCTGGATAACGTTATCCAAACCGACGCCCAGATAAATCCGGGAAATTCCGGCGGCCCCTTGATTGATTTGGGCGGAAAAGTAGTGGGCGTAAACGTGGCGATTGACGAAAGCGGGCAAAGCATTAGTTTTGCGATTCCAATTAATGACGCTAAGGTCATTATCAAAAGCATTCGCGAACAAAACCGCATTGTGCGGCCGCGCATCGGCATACGTTACGTAATGCTGACGCCGGAACTCGCGGCGGCGAAAAGTTTACCCCGCGCGAGCGGTGCCTGGATTACTCGGGCGGAAGACGACCCCGGCACGCCCGCGATCTTACCCGATTCGCCCGCGGCTAAAGGCGGCTTGGAAGAGGGAGATATAATTATTGAAGTTAACGCGATTAAAATAGAAGGGAATAACACTTTATTTAACGTCATCCAAAAGTATAAGCCCGGCAATAAAATCGGTTTAAAAATTCAGCGGGGCGATAAAATAATTGTCCGCACGGTAACTTTAGACGAATTTAAATAATGATAAAAAAAAGTGAAGCCGCCCTCCCGTATGCTTTTTGAGAGAGCGGCTTTTTTTAGCTCGCGTTGGGCTCGGTTGATGCTCGCGTTGCCTGTTTTTGCTCTTCCTCTTTCGGCAAGCCTTTCAGGCAATTTTCACAGATAATAAGTTTATCGGCGATAATTACCAGCCAAATACCGTCAGTTTTCTCTTGAGTCTTAGCGAACTGGCCGCCGCAAAGACAACACTCAATATTTTCAGGCAGAGCAGGAAGAATATGGAGGAGGTTACTTTTTTCTGTCAATTGAGAGATTAATCTTCGGCGGCAGGCGCTACAGATGACCTCGTTGGCTTTAGATGGTATGAGTAATATGCCGCCATATATTTCTTCGTTTTCCCTGCCTTTTTGAACGATTTCTTTGGGCGGAACCCAATACGGCAAGAAATACATTTTTTTATTACAAAGAACGCATTGTTGCATAGTCTTTGCCTCCTTTTTTCGTTATTGCTAATATAATAGCACAATGCTTTAATTTTTTCCACAGGTGCTCCCTTGCTTACTTTAGTTATATTTCTTACTATAGTAATACTCGCTATTATCTTCCTCTATGATAAAAATTGATAATTTAACCAAAAAAATCAGCGGCCATAAAATATTAAACTCCATTTCTTTTGCCGTGCGGGACGGTGAAATCTTGGGCTTTTTGGGGCCAAACGGGGCAGGCAAAACAACAACGATGAAAATTATTACCGGCTTTTGGACGCCGACTGCCGGTAATGTTTATGTTGGAGATTTAAATATAGCAGCTGATTCTTTAGCGATTCGGGATAAAATGGGCTATCTGCCGGAAACCGTGCCGTTGTACGACGACATGAAAGTATACGAGTATCTGCGTTTTATCGCCGCTATTCGCAGCGTCCCTAAAGAAAAAATCAAGGAGCGGTTAAAAAAAGTAATCGCCGACTGCGGCTTGGAAGCGGTTATCACCAAACCGATTGAAGAATTATCCAAAGGTTATCGCCAGCGCACGGGGCTCGCCCAAGCGATCATCCATGAGCCCGAAATTTTAATTTTAGATGAGCCGACCACCGGTTTAGACCCAAACCAAATTGTGGAAATACGCAATTTGATTAAAAAATTAGGCGAACATAAAACCGTTATTTTTTCTACCCATATTTTATCGGAAGTGCAGGCGACTTGCGACCGGGTAATTATTATCAATAAAGGAAGTATTGTCGGCGAGGGTACGCCGGATGAATTAACGCAGCGTCTGGGCGGCCAGGAATTAATTTATGTAAAAATAAAAGGTCCGCGTGATGTTATTTACGACACTTTAAAAACGATTGAACATATTGAAGAGGTTACGCATCAAGACGCGGAAAGCGAAGAAATTTTCAGTTTTGAGATAAAACCAAAAAGCGGCGTTGACGTCCGCGAACACATTGCCGGCGTAGTAACGCAAAACAACTGGTCAATTCTGGAATTTAACCGGAAGACCGCGAGCATGGAAGACGTATTCCGCGAACTTACGAAGTAAAGTTGGAAATTTAAGACTATGTTAAATAAGCAATATTTACAAAAAATTTACACTCTCTTTAAAAAAGAACTTTTCGGCTATTTTAACTCGCCGATCGCTTATATTTTTATCGCCGTTTTTTTAGTGGTCGGCAACTGGCTGTTTTTTAATTCTTTTTTTGTCATTGGGCAAGCCAACATGCGCAATTATTTTATTTTACTGCCTTGGATATTTTTATTTTTAACGCCGGCGATAACGATGCGGGTTTGGGCGGAAGAAAAACGTTCCGGCACCATTGAATTTTTATTAACTCTGCCGATTACCGACTGGCAGGCGGTGTTAGGAAAATTTTTAGCCGCGCTGGCATTTTTAATGGTCGTTTTAGCTTTGACGATTACTTTACCGGTTACGGTTGCTTATTTAGGCGATGTTGATTTTGGGCCGATTATCGGCAGTTACTTAGGCGCCGCTTTGATGGGCGCGGCTTATTTAGCTTTAGGGCTGTTTATTTCCGCTTTAACCAAGAACCAAATTGTCGCTTTTATCGCCGCCGTTGCCGCCTGTTTTCTGTTCTTCTTTATTGGCAATGACTTTGTAATTATGACCGCGCCGCGTTTATTGGCGCCAGTTTTGCAATGGCTTGGATTGGGCGCGCATTTTGACAACATCGCCCGCGGCGTGATTGACACGAAAGACATAATTTACTATTTATCTTTTATCTGGCTGTGGTTGTGGCTGAATAAAGAAATAGTGGCGTTAAGAAAATAGAAAGAGTATGAAAGAATACTTAACTAAATTTAAAAAGCAATATAACTTCAGTACGCAAATTTTAATTGTGGTAGGAATTATCGCCGTGCTTAATTTTTTGTCGTACCAAATTTTCACCCGTTTTGATTTAACGCAGGGTAAAATTTACAGCCTCTCGGATGTTTCTAAAACTACTGCCGCGAATTTAAATGATGTTGTCAATATTAAAGCGTATTTTTCAGCCGAACTGCCGCCGCAATTTATGAATGTGAGGCAGGAAACTAAAGATATCCTGGCTGAATACCAAAATTACGCCGGCAATAAATTGCGCGTTGAGTTTATTGACCCCAAAGATAATGTAGAGTTACAGCAAAAGCTACAAATATTAGGCATTCCGCAGCTACAGTTTAATATTTTAGAAAACGACAAGTATCAGGTGATAAACGGATTTTTAGCGATGGTGGTGTCTTTCGGCGATAAGGAGCAGGCGATACCGGTCGTGAACGACACCCGCAATTTAGAGTATCAGCTGACGAGCGCGATAAAAAAAGTGACTGCGGAAAAATTCCCGAGCATTGGTTTAGCGAGCGGCCATGGCGAATTTAGCGTGGACGCGGAAATTAGTTTAGCTAATAAAAAACTCGCGGAAATTTACGCTGTTCGCGCGGTAGATTTGCTTAACGGTGAGCCGATACCCGACGATATTAACACTTTAATTATTATTGGGCCGAAAGAAAAATTCAGCGAGCGGGCGCAATATATAATTGACCAGTTCATCATGTCGGGCAAGAGCGCTGTTTTTCTCGTTAATGGCGTTAATGTTAATGACAATCTGCAGGCGCAGCCAAATGAGGGCTTATTAGAAAAAGTATTATCCGGCTACGGCATCAAAATAGAGCCGTCTTTAGTATTGGACGTTGCTAGCGAAATGGCCTCTTTTAATCAGGGCTTTATTACTTTTACCACCCAATACCCTTTTTTTGTTAAAGTAAACGCCGATGGGCTCAATCAGGACAACGCGGCGGTAGCGAAGTTGCAAAGTCTGGTATTGCCATGGACCAGCCCGTTAAGTCTTAACGATTTCCAAAAGGAAGCTGCCATATCAATTTTAGCTAAAACTACGCCGCAAGCGTGGAGTATGCAGGATAGTTTTAATTTAAGCCCGCAAGGCGATTTTGGCATCAATAACAACAAAGCAGTTTATAATTTAGCCGTTAGTTTAAGCGGCAAATTAAACAGCGCTTTTGCTAACTATATTCCCAAAGAAGATGAATCGGGCGATCATCAAAGTTCAACTGACAGCGCGCGCTTGGTTGTTATCGGCAATGCCAATTTTATCAAAGACAACTTCGTCAGCCGCTATCCGGATAATTTAACTTTTTTCCAAAATATTGTGGATTCAGTTTCGCTGGATGCCGACTTAATTACCATTCGCTCCAAAGAGGTGAGCGAACGGCCGCTGCAGCAAATTTCCGACAGCCAAAAGCGCGCCCTTAAATATGGAAATGTTTTTGGCGTCACAATCATTGTTTTAGCTTTTGGCTTAGTTAGATATTTTGGGCGGAAGAAAAGCAGATTTGTAGATGAACTATAAAGGCGTGATTAGTAAACAGTAACTAGTAAATAGTAATTTTATCTTAGAGCAATAATTTTCCGATTACTGATTACTAGTTACTAGTTACTAAGTTATCTATGAAAAAAAATTTAACTTTAATAATTATTCTTATCGTCTTAGTTATTGGTGCTTACTTGTACACCGGCTCCTACCAAAATTGGCAAGCCAAGAAGCAAACCGCTGATTCAGCCAATTGGTTAGTTGCGGTGGATATGAGTTTAGTAGATAGAATTGAAACACAGGATAAAGACGGCAAGACATACGTGATTAAAAAAGAAAATAATCTTTGGCTGACCGAACCGGACAACTGGCCCACCGAGAAAATTATTATGGACGCGCTGGAGGAAAAATTAGCTGAATTAACTAAAGCTAATTTAGAAGTCGTTTCTTTCAACAAAGATAATAAAAGTAACTTTGAAATAGGCGACAATGGCTTACGGGTAAAATTATTCCAAAACGACGCGGAAGCAGGCAGTTTCATTATGGGAAAAATAGCCAGCGATTACAGCAGCACTTACATCGGCCGCGAGGGCGACGATCGTACCTATCGCGCGCCGATAACTTTCGTGCGCGCTTTTGATACGGAAAGTTGGCGCGACCGAACTATTTTTAATTTATCCAGCAGTGGCATTGACGTTATTACCTGGCGATATCAGGGCCAAACCATTGTCATTAATAATCTGCCGGACAAGCGCGGCGAAATTTATTGGCACGCGAGTTCAACCCTGTTAAGATTAAATAAAGAAAAAGTAGACGGATTTTTAAACAGCGTCACTAAACTGGAAGCAAGCGACGTTCCGGAGCAGACTACAGCTGGCACCGGCTTAGATAAACCCGCCCTGCAACTGCGCCTGCAGGGGCAGGCCCCGCAGGACATGCCTACGGGGCAGGGGATTGATGAAACTTTAATTATCGGCAATAAAAATCAAACAACTAGCGAGTACTGGTTGCAGAAAAAAAGCAGCGGGCAGATATTTTTAATTACAGAAATGGATGAAAAGATACTGGCGAAAAATATAAAAGATTTTTATTGAAATAAATAAGGGTTGCGGCATAACCGCCGCAATGTGTAATTTCTAAAAATAATAAAAGTCCCCGGTTGTTAGCCGGAGACTTTTTTGTATCTTATTCAATCTTGTTCAATCTTGCTACTGTGCCGGAGCGGGCGAGGGCTGGGGATTAGATTCTTCTACCGGAGGTGTTTTTTTCGGCGTGGCAAACTGTTTAATGTCAAAATTGAGTTGCGGCGTCT
>CAYHIM010000031.1:0-10727 GCA_964356665.1 uncultured Gammaproteobacteria bacterium | reverse complement strand
TAATGCAGGCAAAAGCCAAAGAACAAGCAGACAAGCTTCAAGATTCCAAGTCTCAAGTTGACAAGGAAGGGGCAGGTGGCGCGGGCGCAAAATTCAGCACCAGCGCTTTGCTTAAGGCATCCTGGCTGAACCTGATTGATTCGTTCGGGGCGACTTTAATTTATATCAATATCCACGTTTTTTTGCGGTTTGTTTTGGGCGAAAAATTTTTCTGCAAATTAGGCGAAGAGTGGCTGCCCAAAGAAGCGGCAGCGTCTGCGGGAGAAGCCGGCAAAGCCGTCAGCAAAAACGCGGGGATTGTGGAAGCGTTAGTTTTAATTTTATTAGACTTAATTGCCGGGGCGCTGTTTATCGGAGCGTTGAGTTTAATAGTGATGATAGTTACCTGGATGAGCGCTAGCTGGGGAGGAAAAATAGGGATGATATTCAGCGCGCTATTAAATCTAGGGCTAAGCGGCTTAACGGCGTTAGTTAATCTATTCAGCCCTATCATTGGTCCGCCCGCGCCGTAAAATAATACATAATTGGAACCTCATAATTGGAAACTAATGTTTAGTAGGAAAAGTCGAAAATTAAATTTTGTTTTATTGGCATTAATTTTATTATCGGTATTTTTTGCAATACCTCTAGTTTATGCTGATGAACCGGAAGCGGCTAATTTTAATAATCCTAACATACGGCCATCTCCCGCACTACAAAATGCGCTTCAAAATCCTCAATATGTAGTTGTTCCCGAAAATCCAGTACAGGCAAGCGACAATAAAGGCAATCTAACCGGTCCGGCCGCCGCCGTTGTTACCGTGTTGGCCTGGATAATTTATCCTTTTGCTTACGCGGCCGGGCTGTTGTTAACATTTCTTATCTGGATGTTTATTGAAGTAATCCAGTATAACCATTTTATTGACGTAGATACGGTAGTTAAGGGTTGGGTAATAATTCGGGATTTGTGCAATATGCTTTTTGTGCTGGTATTGCTCACCGTTGCTTTCGCCACTATTTTACGGGTAGAAAGTTATCAGCTTAAAAAAATTCTGCCTAAACTTATTATCGCCGCTGTTTTAATAAACTTTTCTCGCACCATCTTTGGTTTAATTATTGATTTTGGGCAAGTAGTAATGATGACTTTCGTCAGCGGCTTTTCCCAATTCGGAGCAAGCGAGTTTGTCAAAGCGTTTCAAATCAACGAGTATTTGTCGTTTGCGGATACGCATACCAGTACGGAAAGCGTCGGGGTCTTAGCTACCTTAGGAGCGCTAATCGCCGGTTTTGCCGCTTTGCTTATTACTTTGGTCGTAATAATAGTATTTTTGGCAATTATTGTAATGCGCATTATTATGCTTTGGGTTTATACGATTTTATCCCCCTTGGTATTTTTAGGGTATGCTTTCCCGGCGGCGCAAAAATATACCCAGCAGATTTGGAGTGACTTTATTAAGCAAGTTGTTACCGGCCCTTTGCTTGCTTTCTTTATTTGGCTCGCGTTAACGACTGCCCAACCGTCTGCGCAGGCACTGCAACAAAGTTGGGCGTCTTATAATCCCTTTGGTTCCGGCAATGCTGCTTTTCAAGACCAACTACAGCAAGAGAGAAATAAAATGAGCGGAGCATTAAGCTCTATATTTACCGCTAATAATTTTCAGCGCTATATCATTGTTATCGCTCTCCTCATCGGCGGTTTAATGGTAACCCAGCAAATGGGCGGCTTTGCCGGCACGATGGCGGGAAAAGGAATGAATTGGATTCAGAGCGGGAAGGGATTGGGAATGAAGGGATTAAAGACCGCCGGATTCTGGGCCGGGAGAAAGGCGGATGTATTGCAGATGGGTTTGCAAAAGAGAATCGCTGGCAAAGATTCAGAATATATCCCCAAATCGTTAAATTATCGAATGATTGCCCAGGGTTGGAAAAAACAGCGAGAAGAAGTCATGGAAAAATATGAAACAGCCGGTGGAGCGCACGGTAGTTTGACCTGGCAAGATACTTTTAATAAGTATATGAAATTTGGGCAGTATTTAGGAGTGAGGAAGAGTAAAAGTCGACAGACAATTGATAATGCGGAGTCTGCGAAATTACGTTTTGAAAATACTAAACTGCAGGAACGAATTGATAATTCAAAACTTTCTGCAACAGATAAAAAAGTGAAGCTAGATTCGTTAAGGTCAAGAGCGTCTAGTATTGTAGCAGAGTATGATGCACATAATATGAATGGACAAATTGAATTTCAAAAAGATATTCACGCTATGAAAAAAATATTTGACCGAAAATCGGCTACTGAACATATTAGCAAAAATACAGCTCAAGCGGAATTTTTGTCCGGAGAATTCAGGTTGGGCGGATGGGCAAAACTGCCGGGCGCGGCTCCGCGCGCTGATATGAAGTATAGTAAAAGCGGCGCTAAAGAAATAATTGAAAAGAGGGAGAAAGAAATGTCCAGGAGAACAGACGGAGAGCACAGTGCGGTGGTAAGCGAGTTACTAGAGGCTATTAAAAATAACGATATGAATGACATTGCCGCCGCTTTTAGAATTTTGGCCCAAAATAATGATTTAAATGAGGCGTTAAAGGATAACCGCGTTGTTAATTTAATGACAAAACAAAACGGTATTATGGAAAAATTAGCTACAAACATGAAATTAGATACTGTTCAAACTCAAAAATTATTGAGTGATTTTAGGAGCAACCCCGTCACCCCCGCTTACGCGCAGGCAATGATACAGGGCATGTTTAAGGATGCCGGTCTGGGTGAGGGCATGGCCGCGCGGTATGCCAATGAAATCGGCAATATCACCATCAGTAAAGGGAACGGCATTGGCTATGCAATGTCTGATCTGGATTTGAATAGCGGAAACTACAAATTTGATAAACTGGCTATGGAGGATGGCAAATTAAGCATCAGCGAAGACAGGCAACAGGCGATTGTTGGTAAGTTGAATAATATTGAGAGCCAGTTAAAAATTCGTACCCTGCATCCTGATACCATTATTGCGGAAGCTTCAGACGGTAGAGGCGCGTATCTCCATGAAGGCGGCAGGACATTTTTAAAGGCATTGACAACGCATGATGTCGGGCAAATAGCTCGTTTGCGGCCGGACGTCGTCAAGAAGGTTGGTGAGCCGGCAGTATTAAGGCAAGTAAAAGAATTAGCGGAAGCTTTAGAAAAAGCTGGGGAGGAACAACAAGCCAATATTATTAAATTATTCGCCGGGTATATTAAGAGTAAAATAGAGGGTAAGATTAAATCTGATGATCAAAAGGCTTATTTAGATGCTTATAAAAATATAGTTTAATTTATGTTAAAAATTGATGAATTAAAAAAACAAATAGACGAGATGGTTTTTTACCTTGACGATGTGAAAGGGTACGGATTATTTAAGAAATTGCGCCGGGAAAATAAAGAGTTGATGGAAAGTAGTGAGGCAGTCCGCAATTCTTTTTTGGTTTTGCAGTTTTTAGCCATTCCTCATTTATCAACGCGCGAAATAGCCGCTCTATTGCGCGAGCATCTTACTATTGGGCTAAACTTAGAAGAAATTGATTTAACAGAGAGGATAAAGAATAAGTTAATTTTATTGGATATAGCTGACCGTGACAACTTTAAACAAGCATTAAAATCAGCTTTAATCGCAAATTCGGAGGAAATTATTTCCGAAGTTAAAGTTAATGATGGCAAAACTATTCGAACGGTTGCCGACTGGATTAAAGATTATATTTCCAATTTGCAGAAACAGCGCGGGTCGGCGTTAGAGCGGGCGCAATATTTTTACCAGCAGCCATATATTGTTAAATTGTCCGACACTGACAAGAATGTTTTAAAAAAATTATTTTTTCTTTATCAATTTTTAAACACCTCCTCGCTAGCGTCAGACGGATTTGAGGATGATTTATTAATGCGCACGGAAGATGGCCGTTTGGTGACTACTAACAAAGGGCAAATAGTGACTTTATATGATTTTAATAAAAAACAAGCGCTAAAAACAAAAAGTTATCAGACGCCAGAGGCGAAAAGTGAAGGGAAAAGCGAGTTGCAGATGTTGAGAAATTTTTCCGCCCAATACCCCATTGGCAGTTTGGAGCGAAGAGCAGTGGAAGAGGAAATGGAGAAACTAAGAAAAGGAGAAGCGAAAAAGTAAAAAGCACGCTGAATTTTCTAGAATGTTTATTATAGAAAATTCGCGTGCTTTTTTGTTTTGTATTTGCACCATGATGGCGCCCCCCCCAATCATCGTCTGTTTCATTATTCCACCAGATCGGAAGATCGTCGTCTTCCTCTAACATAAAATTTATGGTTTTTCCCTTGACCCGCTTTCTCCCCGAGAAGCTCGGGGCTTTGGCGGGCGGGACTAAAATTAACTTAATATAGGAAGCGCCAACAAGCCGCCATTCTTGGCATAGTGGCAAACATATTTTCTTGACAAGCGACCCCCACTTATTGCATTAACAAGGTTTTTATTTTATACTAATAGCAGTTGAGTTGTTAAAGAGGCTTAAGATTATGGTGGACATTTTGCCGATAGTCTAAGGTAATATGCAAAGTAGCATATAAATTAATTATTTCAAAATTCAAATTATTCCAAATTATGCCAAACCAAATCCAAAGCTCAAATATCAAAAGAGTCTATGATTTGGAGGATCGGACGGCTAAATTTGGAGAAGACATAATAGCATTTGCCAAAATAATTAAACGAGACGAGATAACTAAGCCTATTTTAAACCAGCTAATTAGATCAGGCACGAGTATCGGCGCAAATTATTGTGAGGCCGACGGGGCGGAATCAGGAAAAGATTTCAAGCATAAAATCGGCATTTGCAAGAAAGAAGCGAAAGAAACTAAATATTGGTTAAGAATAATGGCTAAAGCAGTGCCGGATAGAGCGAACGAATGCCGCAAGTTATGGAAAGAAGCGCAGGAATTGACCTTGATATTTTCCAGTTATGATTAAAAAAAAGAAATAATTTAGTTTTTGGATTTTGACATTGGTTTGGAATAATTTGAAACAGTTTGGAATAATTTTGATTTAAAAATATAGTTTATTAAATGAACTTAATTTATCGTAATATTTTAATAATACAAGGGGGAATTTATTTATAATTAACATTTTATGTCTCAAACCAGACTTATTACCTCCGAGTCCGTCACGGAAGGGCATCCGGACAAAATTTGCGACCAGATTTCGGACGCGGTCGTGGACGAAATGCTTAAGCAAGACCCGATGAGCCGCGCGGCGATAGAGAGTTTCTGCACTACCGGCCTCGTATTAGTCGGCGGTGAAGCCCACACCAGCGCTTATGTTAATATTCAAGATGTAGTTCGCCGCGTATTGCGCGATATCGGCTACGACAAGCAGGAATATGGCTTCTGTTGCGACGATGTGGGAGTAATTGTTACTTTACACGAACAAAGCCCGGACATTGCCCAAGGAGTGGAGGAAGGCAAAGGAGAATTCAGCGAGCAGGGAGCGGGCGACCAAGGCATGATGTACGGCTACGCGACTAATGAGACGCCGGAATTTATGCCTCTGCCGATAGTATTGGCGCATAAATTAACGCGGCGGCTCGCGAGCGTGCGCAAAGACGGCACCTTGCCATATCTGCGGCCGGACGGCAAATCGCAGGTAACGGTTGAATATGATAACGGCAAAGTAAGGCGCGTCTCTACGGTAGTTTTATCCGCGCACCACAGCGAAGCAGTCAGCAATGAACAATTGCGCTCGGACATTAAAGCCAAAGTGATTTTGCCAATCGTGGGCGATTTGGTGGACGCCGACACTAAATATTTTATTAATCCTACGGGGCGTTTTGTGATCGGCGGACCGCCCGGCGACACCGGGCTAACGGGGCGAAAAATTATTGTGGATACTTACGGCGGCGTGGGCGCGCACGGCGGGGGATGCTTTTCCGGCAAAGACGCGAGCAAAGTAGACCGCAGCGGCGCCTATATGGCGCGCTACGCGGCGAAAAATGTGGTGGCGGCCGGGCTGGCGGACAAATGCGAACTGCAGGTCGCGTATGCCATCGGCGTGGCCGAGCCGGTGGGAATTTATATCAATACTTTTGGCACGAATAAAATTGAAGAGGACAAAATTTTGTCGTTGATCAGGCGGAATTTTGACTTTAAGCCCAAAGCAATTATTGAGCGGCTGCAGTTGCGCCGGCCGGTATTTTTAGCCACCGCGGCTTACGGGCATTTTGGCAGAAACGAGGATGGATTCTCTTGGGAAAAAACTGATAAAGCGGAAGCTTTGCGCGCGGACAGCGGATTAATATAAATTATTCCAAAATCCAAATTATGCCAAATTATTCCAAATCAATACCAAGATCTATCCCGCCTCGGCGGGATTGGCATTTGAGTTTTGGATTTGGTTTGGGATAATTTGGAGTACTTTGAGATAATTTGGATTTAGAAAATAACAAGATACTTAATATTATAGTTATTAGTTATTTTTAAGGAGGATATGTTTGATTATTTAACAAAATTTAAGCAATTGCCCCAAGAACTGCAAAAAATTGTTTCTTCCCCCGAGGCGCTCGGGGCGATTAAGGATTTGGAAAAAAAATACGACATTGATTTAGCCGCCTTAGTGATTAAGGTGATGGTTAAAGAAGTGCCTTGGCCGGGTTTGGCTGATTTTTTGGTTGCCGAGCATCATTTAGAGCGGCGGCAGGCGCAAGCTTTACAGCAAGAATTGGCGCGGCGGGTTTTTGCCCAAGTAAGCAGATATTTAGGAATAGAAAATCAGAAGTTAGAAGTTAGAAGTAAGAAATCAGAAGAGGGGATTAAAAATTTAGGTATAAAGACGCCGATTACTCCTGAACGCGAGAGCGGTGTTTTTGCGCAAAATTTGCCGCAAACTATTAAAACGGTTTTACCGGCGGAAACGGCTAAGAAAAGTTTGCTGGCAGTTGAAGGTTTAGTTGAAAACATTATGCCCCAAGCAATTAAATTGTTGGGCAGCGGACAGGCAAGCGAGCAGGGAAAATTAAAAAATATTTTAGCGACTTTCGTTAAAGGCATTAGAGATTTTATTTCCGCCCGGGAGGCGCTGATGCGGGAGCCGGAAAACGGCGGTTTAGGATTAAATAAAGAGCGGGCGGAAAGCATGCTCAAGTTAGTGACTAAAAATAAAGGAGGGGCGGGGATAAAAACGGCCGTACCCAAAATTAAAACCGCGCCGCCGGCATGGGAAAAAGTGCGCGATGTTGAGTATGATTTTTCCGCATTGGCTAAAAACCAAGCTGATAAACAAACATCCGTCCCGTTGGAGCAAGCGAGCGCGGCTATGGCCAACGCCGCTAACCAAAAAACTATTGCCCCGTCGGCAGCGCCGACTGAACAAAGGCCGGCAGAAATTCCCCCATCAGCCGCCGAAGTTAAAGTAACGCCATCTGCGTCGTTGCCCGCAGCGGCACCGGCCAGGGAAAATAAAATTAAGCCGGCGGTTTCTGAATTTAAAGAGTCAATGCTGATGCAGCGGCGGGCGGATAAGGTTGAGCCGGACCGGCCGCGTTTAGACGACATCCTAAAACCGCCCAGCCGCCTGCAAGGCCCGATTGAGGAGTTAGCCAATTTAGATTTAGTTAATTTCCGGCGCTTAGGAAGCAGTCCGGAAACGATGGCGAGTAAAATTCAAAATAAGATAAAATTATTAGAGCAGGAAAGTTTTACGCGCCGCCAGCAGGGAATCAGCGCTTGGCGGCACAGCCCGCTGTACCAGCTGTATATTAATATCGGTCAGGCGGCTTTAGCTAGTAATAAATCAGTTACTGATGTGTTGCAAGAAAAGTCAGCATCAGCCGATGCTTTAACGGCCGAAGAGTTTGACGCGATACTGGAATTGAATCGGCAATTAAGAATATAATAAAATTTTTAATTTTATAATTTTTAAATAATATCTAATTTTTAAAAATTAAGATTTAAGATTTATTTAAAAATTAAAAATTACAAAATTCTATTGGTATGCAGCAATTTACCATTCCCCAATTTATTGACGTGGAAGACAAGATTTTCGGGCCCATCACCGTCCGGCAATTTTTGGTTATGCTTGTTTGTTTATTGCTGTCCGCTTTGGCTTACAAATTGTCTGATTTCGCGCTGTTTTTAACGGAGGCAATTTTATTTTTTGTCATTGGCGGCATTATCGCTTTTTTAAAAATTAACGGCCGACCATTCCATTACTTTATTTTAAACATTATTCAGACTGCCAAAAAACCAAAACTGCGCGTTTGGAATCACCGCTTAGGCAAAGCGGGAAAAGAGCGCGAGGAAAAAGAGGCGGGGTTAAAGCAAGTGGCTAAAATTCAACCCAAACCCCTTTACGCCCGCTCCAAATTAGCCGAACTGGCGTTAATGGTGGATACGGGCGGGGCGTATCAAGGAGGAGACGATAACATTGAAATGTCCAATAACAAATGACAAATGTCAAATAAACGCAAATGCTATTGAAATTTACGATTTAACTAATATGGCTAATAAAAATAAGCTAGCGAGCGGAAAAATATCCAGCACCACCCAAAGATACTTGGACATTGCTGAAGTCAGGGAAGATGTGGTGGTGATGAAGGACGGCACGATGCGGACAATTTTACTGGCCTCGAGTTTAAATTTTGCTTTAAAATCAGAAGACGAACAAAACGCCATTGTTGCCGCTTACGTCAGCTTTTTAAATAATTTGGAATACCCCTTGCAGATTGTGATTCAATCGCGCGAATTTAAAATTGACCCTTATTTAGCGATGTTAGAGCAAAAACAGCGGGAGCAGACGAACGAACTATTGCGCATGCAGACGGCGGAGTATTTAAGCTATATCAAGGAACTGATTAGTTTAGGCAAAATTATGAATAAGAGATTTTATGTAGTAGTAACTTATAATCCTTTATCCAATAAGCAGAAGGGTTTTTGGCCCCGTTTCTTAGAAACATTCAAACCGGCGACTTTAATTAGGTTAAAAGAAGAAAAATTCCAGCGGCGGCGGGCGGAATTAATAGCCCGAACCGAAAGCATCAGCGGCGGTTTAGCGAGTATGGGTTTGCAGGCGGTGATGCTTGACACTCAAAGTATTATTGAGTTGCTGTACAATACCTATAACCCGGATACCTCCCAGAATCAGGCGCTGGTGGAAGTGGAAAAATTAATGGCCCACTAAAAATAAAAATGCAAAAATAAAAATGAAAAATGTTACAGCATAATCCCAAATTTTTCATTTTGTATTTCTATTTTTACATTATTTATGTTTGACCCGAAAAAAATTCAACAACAAGAACAAGCGGCCGCGACCGCTGTTAAACAACAGGCCGAACAGCAAACGGCGCAGGAGCAGCAGTCGGCGGCGGCGGTGCGGGCGGCGGTAGAAGAAGAAAAGGCCCTGCGGCGGGGGGAAGTCTCCATCCGGGATGTGATTGCGCCGGCCGCTTTGGAAGTGAAGCCAAGTTTTATCAAGTTAGGCGATAAATTCGTCCGCACTATTTTTGTCATTAATTATCCGCGCTACATCAGCGTCGGCTGGTTTGCGCCGATTATCAATTTAAACGAAACTTTTGACGCGGGGATGTTTTTTTATCCGGTGCCGAGCGCCGTTATTTTAAAGCAACTGAAAAAAAAGGTGGGCAATTTAGAGGCGCAAATTGTCAGCGACGCCGAAAAAGGGGCGGCGCGCGACCCGATTCGGGAAACGGCTTTGCGCGACGCGGAAGCCTTGCGCGACTCTTTAACCCAAGGCACGGAGAAATTTTTCCAATTCGCTTTGTATGTCACGCTGTACGCCGGCAGCGAAGAAGAGATGAACAAATTAACCGATGTAGTGGAAAATATTTTGGGCTCGCGCCTGGTTTATTCCAAAAAAGTTTTTTATCAGGCGGAGCAGGGATTTAACTCCACTTTGCCGCTTAATAACGACGAGCTGACGATAACGTTTAATATGAATTCTTCGCCGGCCGCTTCTTCTTTCCCTTTTATTTCCAGCGACCTAACGAGCGACAACGGCGTTTTGTACGGCATCAACCGCCATAATAACAGCTTGATTTTATTTGACCGCTTCTCTTTGCAGAACGCCAATTTTGTGGTTTTTGCCACCTCCGGCGCGGGCAAAAGCTACGCCATCAAATTGGAATTATTGCGCAGCCTAATGCTCGGCAGCGAGGTGATAATCATTGACCCGGAAAAGGAATATAAACATTTGTGCGACGCGGTGGGCGGCACTTACATTAATATTTCGCTCGCGAGCGAAAATAAAATCAACCCTTTTGATTTGCCGCGCTCAATCGGCGACAATTCGCGGCCGGAAGACATTATCCGTAGCGGCGTCATCAGCGTCAAGGGTTTAATCCGCATTATGCTGGGCGGTTCTATCACCAGCGCCGAAGATTCAATTTTGGACCGGGCGCTGCTGGAAACTTACGCTAAAAAAGACATAACCGCCGAGGCGGATTTAGCTAAAGTAGAAGCGCCGGTGCTGTCTGATTTCCAGGAAATTTTAGGCGGCATGGAAGGCGGCGCGGATTTAGCTTTGCGTCTGCAAAAATACACCAGCGGCACTTTTGCCGGCCTCTTAAACAGCCCGACCACGGTAGAAATGAATAATCAGCTGGTTTGTTTCTCGGTGCGCGATTTAGAGGATGAGTTGCGTCCGATCGCTATTTACACTATCGTCAACTACATTTGGAATGTGGTGCGCAGCGAACTAAAAAAGCGCATTTTAGTTATTGACGAAGCCTGGTGGCTGATGCAGCATGAA
>CAYHIM010000030.1:0-11149 GCA_964356665.1 uncultured Gammaproteobacteria bacterium | reverse complement strand
GACGGGATAGGCGGAGGAGCGGGCGCGATGGTTTATTTTTTGTTTAATAAAAAGAGCACTATAGGATAAAAGTTTTAGGAAAAGAAAAACGCCGCACACAAACTGCGTGTACGGCGCATAATGAACATGTTGGTAATTAAACGGTGGCAAGCAGATTGCTCACCAGATCCCGGGCGTTCGGCCCCACCAACTTCATCAGCCGGTGGCTCACGGCGTCGGGGTATTGTTTAATAACTTTAACCGCGCTGTCATAGCAGTTTCCCGCTCGCGAGTGAAACTCTGCTGACCCGCAGTGGCAAACATCCCCACCATACTTGGGTCCATGCTTGGCGTGCTCGGCGCGGGCGCATGCTGACGCGTTAAGCCAATCCGCAATTCGGTACTCAATGTTATCATCTCCTCCTTCCTCAAGAAATCTTTTTCGGTAAATTTCTGGAGGAAGAATTTGGGACGCGTAAGCCGCGTCCCTAGATTCATGCAGGCCTATGTCCGTAAGAATACCGAACATCCCGTTTCCCTTACTCCGCGGACACTCGCATATCCCGTTTTCCATTTGGCCAGTATCGCCGTAGATTTCAAAAGGCTTGCGGAGATCATCATAGTCAAAACGGAAATATCGCCCATTTGCAATTTCAACGTTATGGTAGCCGTCGCACGAACAAATGCGAGCCACCAACCCGGAGGTTGCATTACCAGACATGGCCGTGATGTATTCCCCGTTCGGGAAGCGTGACAAATCCTGTACCACTCTTCCCTCCTTCAATCCACCGCACTGGTAGCACCACTGCCAACCACGGTGATTGAGTTGTTCTGGAGAGAATCTTTGTGGGGTCATTAAGTGACGCTCCACTAAATCGTTGACATAATATTCATCTGCCAAGGAATTTTTTTCGGCGAAATCCTTCAACGCTTTTTTTACCTCATTCAGCGGGCACTCGCAGATAATCATAACTCGCGTGTAGCCATGGATGTAAAAAAGTGCGAAAGTCGGTTTCCCGGAAGATGCCCGCCGAACATAAATCTCAAACCATTGAGCCATCCCTGCCCCAACAATTTGATTCACTATCTGGTTTGAATCATCAATCTTTTTCATTGGACTTCTCCTTTGCCCCGCAGGGCCGCTACTGAAGTTTGTTTGTCTGCCGCTAAGCGTGCAGAGCACTCCAGCGAATACTCGCTTGAGTAGCACATTAAATACCTTGATTTAAAATTAAAGATACTCAATGTGCTGCTAGCGAATATTCATACCCTCAAATGAGAAATCAATTAGTTTTAAACGAGCGATTTATTATTAATAATCATTAAATCATATTACCTATTTTCTGTCAAGATGTGTTAAAAAAAAGGTTATGATATACTGAAATTAAGTTCAAAATCCAAATTACTCAAATTATTACATATGAATATAGAAGAATATTTTAAAACCGCCATTGCCAAGGGCGCGGCGGACTTGCATTTAGTCGGCGGCTCGCTGCCGGCGGTCAGAATCGGCGAACAGCTTATGCCGATTGAGCCGGAGCCGCTAGCTAACGGCGAACTGGAAACGGCGGCCGCTACGCTTTTAAACGAAAAGCAAAAGCAGCAATTTTTAGCGCGCCAAGAGTTAGACTTCAGCAAAGAAATTTTAGGCGCGCGTTTTCGCATTAATTTGCATTGGCAGGAGGGCAAAGCCGGCTTAACCGCGCGCGTGATTGCCAAAGAAGTGCCGGCGCCGGACAAACTCGGTTTTGACGAAACGCTTTATAATTTAACGCATTTGCGCGACGGGCTGATTTTGGTGGTGGGGCCTTCGGGCAACGGCAAAAGCTCCACTTTGGCCGCGCTGTTAAATATTATCAATGCCGAACGCAAAGCCCATATCATTACGATTGAGGATCCGATTGAATTTTTATTCAAAGAAAAGCAAAGCATTATTGAACAGCGCGAATTAGGGACCGATACCCGCTCGTTTGCCGAAGCGCTGCGGGCTGCTTTGCGCCAGGACCCGAACGTGATAATGGTCGGAGAAATGCGCGACCAGGAGACAATCTCGGCCGCTTTGACCGCGGCGGAAACCGGTCACTTGGTTTTGTCCACTTTGCATACCTCTAACGCGCCGGAGACAATCCAGCGCATTACCGATTTTTTCCCGGCGGACAAGCGCCAGCAGATTTTAAATCAACTCGCGTCCAACCTGCGCGCCGTAATTGCGCAGGAACTGCTGCCGACTAAAGACGGCGGGCGCGTGGCGGCGCGGGAAATTATGATTAATAATTCGGCCGTTTCTAATCTAATCCGCGCCGGCTCAATGAACCAGATTATGACGGCAATTCAAACCGGCAGCGCCGCCGGCATGATTACTATGAACCAGGCGATTGACAAACTATCCGCCGATGGATTAATTGAACAAAAAGTAGCTGAGAACAGAAAGCGGGATTTGGAAACTAAAAGTGTGTATTATTGAATGGGCATAACTATGATGCAAATCTACAAATTTATGCAAATACTACAAAAAATAATTTGCATACCAATGTGGATTTATGAAACTACAAATAAATCAAAAAGTTATTTAGTTATTCAAGACATGCAAATATAATTTTGTAGTATTTGCATATTAATTTGAAGTATTCGCATTATGAATGTAGATAAGTGGCAAAACATAATAAGCTTAATCAAAGATAAATTTTCGGTTGAAGACGAAGGGGCGGAAGAGCTGGAAGATGTGCCGAACGGAAAAATTGAATTTATTATTTTTCAAGGGCCGTTAGGCAGGATGAAACTGGAGTACACGACCAAGCCGGTAATTTTAGATAAAAAAACCATTGGCTCGCGCCGCATCGGCAGTGAAGCGTCCGTGCAGTATATTTATAGCAACACCGAATTTTCTAATATTTTTAAGGCGTATAAATGGGAGGCGGACGATGAGGAGTGGATAGAGATGGAAAAAGAGAGCCTGGGAGGGTTTAGTATTTAAGAGCCAGAATGTCAAAGTTCAAATGTCAAATTATTCCAAATCAAATCCTAATATCAAAAACTAAGAAAATAATTTTAGGATTTTGGATTTTGACATTGATTTGGAACAATTTGGATTTTGAAATTTTAAACTATGCGAATAGTAGTCCAGCGTGTTAAACAAGCATCAGTTAAAATTAATAATAAAATTGTTAGTCAAATTGGAGACGGGTTACTGGTTTTGTTGGCTGTTCACGCTGACGACGCGCCCAAAGACATTGATTGGCTGGTTAAAAAAGTTATGAACCTAAGAATATTTGAAGACGAGGCCGGCAAGATGAATAAGTCGGTGCGGGATGCGGGCGGCAGTATTTTGGTTGTATCGCAGTTTACTTTATACGGCGATTGCACTGACGGCAATCGGCCGAGTTTTATCCAAAGCGCGCGGCCGGCCAAAGCCAAAGAATATTACGAAAAATTTGTTGATAAATTGCATAAATTAAAGGTACCGGTCGAAAGCGGTAAATTCCAAGAGCAGATGGAGGTAGAATTAATCAACGACGGGCCGGTAACAATCATTATTGATTCAAAGTAATTTTTACAAAATAATAAAAAAATATGAAAGAGCAGCTAAAATTTACACCAGAACCAGCGGCATCATTTCGTGTTGAGTATTTAAATGCGCGCGGCATGGAAATACATAATGCAATGGCGCAAATGGGATTCTCATTTAGACATAGTGAGGCTACCCCAGACGAGAGTGAGGTTCATTTTGAGGGAGACAGCCACAAAGGCGATGGAACTAAAATTAAAATCACTATTACCAAAGGAGAAAATTATAAATCTCCGGCCGAAATAGCAAAAGAAAAAGAAGCAGAGGAGGAATCAGAATAATATGCGCATTATTGTTGGTTCAACTAATCCAGTAAAAATTGACGCGGTCAAAGAAATTATCAAAGACTATAATTTTTTAACCGGCGCAGAAGTAAGTGGCGCCAATGTTTCTTCGGAAATATCCGAACAGCCAGTGTCATTAGAAGAAATTATTCAGGGCGCAATAAATCGGGCAAAAAATTCTTTTAAAGATTGTGATTATAGCGTTGGCATTGAATCGGGCTTAATGCCTGTGCCTTATACAAAAACCGGCTATATGGATATGACGGCTTGCGTGATTTATGATGGTAAAGAAACAAGCGTCGGCCTTTCTTCTGCTTTTGAACAGCCGACAACATTGACAAAAAAAGTTTTAGAGGCAAAAGGAAAATTGGATATCAGTCAAGTAGCTTTGCAAATTGGTTTAACAGCGTCAGATAATATAGGCTATGAGGGAGGAATGATGGGGCTATTGACCAAGGGACGCGTAAAAAGAAAAGATTATACCAAAGAAGCAATACGGACGGCGTTGATACAGATAGAAAATAGAGAACTTTATAACCTTTAACTTTATAACTTTTTAACCCAAAATCTATGAACATCATCTATGGGATAGGCATTATTATCGCTGTGGCAGTAATTTTTTTAAAGCAAGTTAACCAGTACGAGCGCGGCGTATTATTTACGCTGGGGAAATTTACGCGCATTATGGAACCGGGCTGGCGGATAATCGTGCCGATATTTCAGTCAATGACGAAAGTTGACATGCGCGTCAAAGCGGTGGATGTCCCGGACCAAAAAGCCATTACGCGCGACAACGTTTCCGTTACCGTGAATGCGGTAATTTATTACAATGTGCAGGACGCGGCGAAAGCGATTATTGAAGTGGAAGATTTCCGCTACGCTGTTTCGCAGCTCGCGCAAACCACGATGCGCAATATCGTCGGCGAAGTAAGTCTGGATGAACTTTTGGGCGAGCGGGAAAAAATATCGGACCGCATCCGCGATATTGTGGACCGTGTCTCTGACGCCTGGGGGATAAAGGTGGAAAATGTGGAATTAAAAGATGTAAGTTTGCCGGCCGAGATGGAGCGTACTATCGCTAAACAAGCCGAAGCCGAGCGCGAACGGCGCGCGGTAATTATCAAAGCCGAAGGAGAAGTGGCCGCGGCGGATAATATGGCAAAAGCCGCCAATATTTTAAGCGCAATTCCGGGAGCATTGCATCTGCGCACCTTGCAGTCAATTAACGACATCAGTTCCGATCAGTCCAATACCATAGTTTTCGCCGTGCCGCTGGAAGTGCTAAAGGCGTGGGAAGGGTTTAAAAAGACGCAAAACACATAACACATAATACATAACATGTAACATTATGCGAGGAGGAAAAATAATTTTAGTTGTTATTGTTGCTATTGCCATAGTTATTGGCGTGGTTTGGCGGCAGAAGAGCGCGCCAAAAAAAGCGGAAGAAAGCGCAAGTACCCAACAGATAGCGGCGCCGGTTGACCAGGCGCAATTAGCCGCTGCTTACCAAGCTAATTTGCGCGCGCTGCTGCCGGATTATAAAAGTTTACTGCAAAATCCCGCTAACGATGCCCTGACGCAAATGCGGCAGCGCCTGCTGGATTTAAAACTGCCGGCGGAATTCCGCGATTTGCACGCAAGCTTGGTTTTATTATTGGACAAAGCAGAAATTAATAACAAATCCGGCACAACTAATTATGTGAAGCAACTAGAAGGCATTACTAAAGATTACCAATGGCTTAAAGAATGAAAAAATAAAAATACAAATTTCATTTTTATTTTTACATTTTTAATTATCTATGTTTGACCGCCTGATTCCTTTTTTAAGTTCAATAGCATTATTAATCGGCTGGGAAGTATTAATGTCTTGGCCTAAATATTTTTTATTCTCCATCGCGGCGGTAATAATTGTTTACCTCAGCCTTTTGTTAAAGCTGAATAAATGGCGGATTAAAGACAAGGATTTTTGGCTGCTCGCGACGCCTGGTTTCGGCTTAGTTATTTTTACGACGACATTTTTACTTTTTTTAAGCAGCAACTGGGGCAAACAAATTGTTATTATTTTGGTATGTGTCGCGAGTTATTATTTTGTGTCTTATTTTTATTATTTTTTACGCCGCATCACGAGCTACACGCCGTTGAGCTTGGAGCAGACCTCCTCTTACTTTAATATTATCAGTTACCTTTTTTTAGCCGTTAGTTTGTACGGCTTTATCAATTTGCTTAATTTAAAGCTTTGGTATTTGGCTTTGCTGATGATTGCCGTGACCGCCGTTTTAACCTACCAATTTTTTTGGATTAATAAAATAGAGGAGCGGCAGAATTTATTCGCCTCCATTTTGGTAAGCGTGCTGATGGTAGAATATTTTTGGGCGATATCTTTTTTCCCCATATCGCATTTTATCAGCGGTTTGTCTTTAGCGATTATTTACTATACCGTCGTTAATTTGTCGTTAGCGCATTTTTTGGATAAATTAGAAAAAAAAGTGGCGCGCTGGTATTTAACCGTGGGCATAGTTTGCCTGTTTGTCATTTTACTTTCCGCCCGCTGGCTGTAATTATTAGCTTAAAATTTAAATTATGAATAAGCAAAATTTATTTTTGTTAATCATCATCATCGGCTTAAGCTTATTAGCCGGTGTAGTGGGGGGCTTGGTGGTCCGCTCTTACCTATTAAACTTGTCTTTTAACATTCCGCTTTTTGGCGATATTAATTTAGGCAGCAGCTATCAGCGGGGAAATTTAATTATCAGCCAGCCGCGCAAAGTCATTGTGCAGCAAGACGACCGGTTAGCGAATGTTGTTACCGAAGCTAAAAAAAGTGTCATCGATTTTTATCTAAAAAAAAATAAACCCTCTTTTAACCAACCCCCACTGAACGCCGCGCCATTTTATTTTAACGATGAAGCAGTGGGGCAGGGGCTGGTGCTGACTAACGACGGCTGGACTTTAACGAATGTTATAATTGACCAGCCGGCTAATTTTATCGCCGTTGATTATAAGGGCAAGATTTTGCCGTTAGAATCAGTGAAGTTAAATAAAACCGGCAGCTATTTCGTCAAAGTGCAGGGGCAAAATTTAACGGCCGTGCAGTTTGCGGACAAAAGCGATGCGACCATTGGGCAGCTGCTAGCCGTTTTACATAATGATGCCGTCCGCGTTGCCTACGTCGAAAATATTTTTAAGGCAGCTGACGCAGGCGCCGTTCAATCTACTGAAGGCTGGTATCGGCGCATTAAAATCAGCCCTAGTTCTTTAGCAAAAGGGGATATAGTTTTTAATTTAAACGGCTCGGCAGTGGGCTGGTATGCTGAAAATGATTTAGTAATGCCGATTAGTTACTATGCGCAGTCGTTGCCCAATTTACTCAACAAAACCGAGTGGCAGGGAGCTTATTTAGGCGTTAATTACCTTAATTTATCCGCTTTAGTAAGCGAACAAAAATCAACTGGCGCCTTAATCGCGCCGGACGCTAAAGGCGTCGCGATTATCAAAAATAGTCCGGCCGCCAAAGCGGGGCTTAAATCCGGCGATATTATTTTGGAAGTTGACGGCGTTAAAGTTGATATGGATAACGATTTAAGCGAACTTATTCAAAGTTATCAGCCGGGCAAAGAAATTGAATTAACAGTTTTGCGGGGAGAAAATAAAGAGAGCATCAAGGTTATTTTAGGGAGTTTAAAATAAAGATGGAAAAAATTTTTATAAAAAACAGGCAGGGGGAAAAGATAGCGGTGCTTGTTGAAAAAGCTAATCAGCCAGTGGGGTTAGTTTTTATTATGCACGGTTTGGGCGGGAACAAGGAGCAGCTACACATTAGAACATTTGTCCAAGCGTTTAAGGAGAAAAATTTTACGGTTATCAGTTTTGACACGACGAATACCTTTGGCGAAAGTGACGGCGATTATGCGGATGCCACCGTTACTAATTACTACGCAGACATGGAAGATGTTATTAATTGGAGTAAAACGCAAAATTTTTACCAAGAGCCGTTTTGGCTTTGCGGACATAGTTTAGGAGGAATATGTACGGCGCTGTACGCCGAAAATTATCCGGAACGAGTGCGGGCTTTAGCGCCCATCTCAACGGTTATATCGGGAAAACTAAGTATGGAGTCAGATAATTATAAAAGTATCGCTGCAGAATGGGAACGCACTGGTTGGCGTATTACGGAAAGTAAAACTAAATCAGGGCTCACCAAGAAGTTAAAGTGGTCGCACATGGAAGACCGGCTTAGGTATGACTTACTTTCGGAAGCCAATCGGCTCATTATGCCTGTATTAATGATTGTCGGCGAACAAGATAATAGCACGCTTCCAGAGCATCAGAAGATACTTTTTGACATTCTGCCGGGCAGAAAAGAGCTGCATATTATTAAGGGCGCGCCGCATACGTTTAGAGCCGCGGAACACTTAGCTGAAATTAAAAGTATTTTAGGGAAATGGATAGATTCTGTTTTAGAATTAGATTAATTTAATGGAAAAGAAATAGGAGGTTTCGCCTTCTATTTTTTATTGTCAATATTTTTAAATATTATATCTTATGCTATACTATAGCTAAAGCGTTTATGACCATAAAATCAATCAAAAACGTTAAAAATTTAACGGGCAAACGAGTATTGGTGCGTTGCGATTTTAACGTCGCGGTAAAAAAAAATAAAATTACGGATGATTTTAAAATCGTTCAGAGCTTGCCGACCATTCGGTATCTAGTGGCAAGACAGGCAAGAATAATACTATTAACTCATTTTGGTCGCCCGGAAGGGAAAAGAATGGAAAGTTATAAGTTAAACGTTATCCGGGCGAGGTTAGAAAAATTGTTAGGAAAAAAAGTTGCCTATGTGCCAGATTGCATCGGCAAGCAGGCGCAGGCGGCAGTGGCGAAGATGAAAAACGGACAGGTTATTTTATTGGAAAATATTAGATTTTATAAAAAAGAAGAGAAGAATGATAAAAAATTTGCCAAAGCGCTTGCCAGTTTAGCCGATAGTTACGTTAATGACGCGCTCGCCGTTTCGCACCGTAAACACGCCTCCGTAGCGGCAATTCAAAAATATTTACCTTCCTATGCCGGTTTATTGTTAGCCAAAGAAGTGTTAAACTTAAATAAGATATTGAGCCCGGCGCAACCTTTAGCAGCAGTAATCGGCGGCGCAAAATTAGAAACCAAAGTGCCGGTAATTAAAAATTTAAGGAAAAAAGCAACGGCAGTTTTAATTGGCGGCATGATTACTTATGATTTTTTAGCGGCCAAAAAGTTGAGTACGGGTAAATACAAAGTGGAAAAAGCGCAGAAGAAATTAGCAAAATAATTATTATATAAAAATGTAATTTTGCCGCTTGATTTTGTAGCCGCCGATAAAAATAAGGGCGCGGGGAAAATAAAAGTTGTGCCCGCAAATAGTTTACCAACCAATATGTGGCAGCTGGATATCGGTCCGGAAACAATCCGGCTGTACGCGCGCTATCTAAAAGCCGCTAAAACAATCATCTGGAACGGACCGATGGGCATGTTTGAAAACGAACATTTTAAAAATGGAACATTGGCAATAGCTCGGCTAGTAGCGGCCGTGTCATCCGGTAAAGCGTTCGGCATTGTCGGCGGGGGCGAAACAGTAGCCGCGCTGAAGCAGACTAAAATGATGGAACATGTTGATTGGGTGTCAACCAGCGGCGGCGCGATGCTGGAATATTTAGCCGGCAATAAGTTGCCGGGATTAAAAAAGATAATTTATTAAAGAAAAAGTATGATTCCAAACAAAATCGTCACAATTTTCATCAGTATTTTACTGGTGGTGTTAACTATTTGGGTCGGCGTTTTGACTCGCAACAGCGTTAAGGCGTACCGTTATATCGGTTTGTCAGCGGAGCAAAAACATTCCATTAATATCACCGGTCAGGGCAAAGTAGTGGCCGTGCCGGACATTGCCAAAATTCAGCTTGGTTTGCAGACTGAAGACAAGTCAGTCGCTAAAGCGCAAAAAGACAACACTGACAAAATGAACGCGGTGATTGATAAGCTGAAAAAAGATTTCAACATTGACGATAAGGACATTCAGACGGCTAATTATAACATTTACCCGCAGTATGATTGGGCCAATAACCGGCAAGTGCTGCGCGCCTACCAGGTTAGCCAAAGCGTCAACGTTAAAATCAGGGATTTGAACAAAATCAGCGATATTTTAACCGCAGTCGGCCAGGCCGGCTTAAATCAAGTAAGCGGATTAACTTTTGATGTGGATGAACCAGAAAACTTAAAACAGCAGGCGAGGGAATTAGCGATTAAAAATGCGCAGGAAAAGGCGGATGCTTTGGCAAAAATTGCCGATGTAAAATTAGGCAAAGTCATTTCTTTTTCCGAATACTCTAACGAGCCGCCGGTGCCAATGCCTTATGAAAGTTACGCCATGAAAGGCGCGGGTATTGGCGGTGGGGGAGCGGCGCCGGCGGTAGAGGCAGGCAGCACCGAAATTATTATGACGGTTAATGTGGAGTACGAAATATATTAGTTTATAAAGTTGAAAGTATGGAAAATAAAAAGTATCCGCGCGTTGGCTTTGGCATAATGCTTTTGAGAGATAATAAAGTATTATTAGGCAAAAGACATGATGATCCGCTTAAAGCCGATTCCGAACTGCATGGCGAAGGGACTTGGACTATGCCTGGAGGCAAACTCCACCTTCAGGAAAGCTTAGAGGCGGGGGCAGTGAGAGAAGTATTAGAGGAAACAGGCATTGCCATAACCGCCGAGCAACTTAAATTTATAAGTTTAACCAACGACATTGTTGCTGATGCGCATTTTGTAACCATTGGTTTCTTGTGTGAAGATTTTAAGGGAGAACCGCGCATAATGGAACCAGAGGAAATAACCGAATGGCAGTGGTTTGACTTAGATAAATTGCCAGCCAATATTTTTTCCCCCAGTAAAAAACTATTGAATAATTATCAAGCAGGGATGATTTATGTCTAATAAAATTAAAAAAATCACTGCCCGTGAAATTTTGGATTCGCGGGGGAACCCAACCGTGGAGTGCCAGGTTGAGCTTGAGAGCGGGTTGAAAGCCAAAGCGTCGGTTCCATCGGGGGCATCCACCGGCATGCATGAAGCGCTGGAGTTGCGCGATGGCGACGAAAAAAGATACGGCGGGTTAGGCGTATTAAAAGCGGTTAAAAATATTGAACAAAACATTGCGCCGGAGTTAGCGGGAACTGATTGTACTAAGCAGGAAGAAATAGATGAACGGATGATAAAATTAGATGGAACAAAAGATAAAAAAAAGCTGGGCGCAAACGCGATATTAGCCGTGTCGCTTGCTTGCGCG
>CAYHIM010000029.1:2544-11190 GCA_964356665.1 uncultured Gammaproteobacteria bacterium | reverse complement strand
TTGCTTCTTCCCGAGCAACTCGGGAATCGCAATGACAGATAAGGAAAATTCTTCTTACTTCTTACTTCTTACTTCTTACTCCCCCAACTTCACTTTTACGTCTTGCGTGTCGCCTTTATGCCAAACTTTCAAAGTTATTTCTTCTCCCGATTTATATTTACCGACCTCTTTGGCTAAAATGTTTTTGCTGGTTAATTTAACGCCGTTAATTTCCAAAATAATATCATTTTCGGCTAAACCGGCCTTATCCGCCGGGGAGCCGGGAATTACCGCTAAATCCGTGCGCTGCTCGCCGCGAATAATCAGCGCGCCTTCGATGACAGTTAAATTATTTTGGGTAGCGATGTCTTCAGTTAGCATTACATAACGCACTCCCAGCCAGGGCCGGACAATTTTACCGGTTTGCTTGATTGTTTCAATTGAATTTTTAACTTCATTAATGGGGATGGCAAAACCAATTCCTTGCGCGCCTTGCGCGACCGCGGTGTTGATGCCAATTACTTGGCCGGCAATATTGAGCAATGGCCCGCCGGAGTTGCCCGGGTTAATTGCCGCATCAGTCTGGATAATATTAGTCAATTCTTCCGATACGCCCGCGCCGCCAGCGGTGATGGAACGCGCTAGGCCGGAAATGACGCCCACCGAAACCGTATTTCTAAATTCTCCCAAAGCATTGCCAATCGCAATCACGCTTTGGCCGACTTTTAAGCTACTGGAATCGCCTAACTCTACCGTCGGTAAATCCTTGGCTTCTATTTTTAGAACGGCTAAATCATTAATCGGGTCGCGCGCCAGTACTTTCGCCGGATATTTTTTTTCATCGTTCATTAATACCGTATACTCTGCTTGCTCATCCAGCGCCACGTGTTTATTGGTCACTACCATGCCGTCAGCGGAAATAATAAAACCGCTGCCGCCGCCAATTTCTTTTTTTTCCGTCCCGTTTTGGCGCGTGCCCGGCACTAAAAACTGGTCGCCAAAAAATTGATTAAAAAACGGGTCATTGCCAAAAGGATTGTAATAAAATTGCTCTAATTTCGGCAAATCTTTAGTAATAATAATACTCACTACCGCCGGGTTGACTTTTTCTACCGCTTCAATCACGGCTGGTTCTTCCTCTATCGGCACGGGGCGCTGTTCTCCGCCGCTGCCTAATTGATAATTAGGCAAAATTTTCTGCCAAAAATGTTGTATTTGTCCGGGCGAAACAGCGCCATTGGAAATAACTAGCAACCCCGCCCCCGCGCCAAAAATTGAGGATAGTATTATAGAGAGAACCACGACGGTTACGATGATATTTTTATTGTCTGACATATTTTTTATATTAATTCTCAATTTTCAATTTTCAAATACCAATTTTCAATGTCCAAACAAATTCTAAACCGACAGTTTGAAAATTTAAGAATTGGAAATTGATTGAAAATTGTAAATTGAAAATTGATCATTAAAATCTATATAAATATTTCCTCCAATCCACCACTTTTCCCTTTGCTATTCTTAGCCCCTCGCTCCTCAACTTCTCGATCTTTTTTCTCTCTCCCAAAACATATCCTCCTATCTGCCCGTTCGCGCGCACTACCCGATGGCAAGGTATGTTAATAAAGTTCCTGTTTTTATTCAAGGCATTGCCAACGGCCCGCGCCAGCCGCCGATTGCCTAAAGCGCGCGCCAGCTCGCTATAAGTTGTTACCTGACCGCGCGGAATTTTTTTAGTTAAACCACAAACTTTATCTGTTAAGCCCATTTAAAATTGAATTTATATCCAGGCCGCCAGATTTATTTCCTCCTAATAATTCTTGATAAGGCGCAACTACATTCTTAAGTAAAGGCGGCAGATAAATTATACCGATAATTATCGGCCCAATAATGATAATTAAATAAAAAATACTGACTATCTTCTGCCATAAAAGATAATGGCGCACTGACCGCATTTGCCGTTGCAATTCTTTGGTTAGTTCTAAATTCTCTTTCATTAAGTCTTCTAGTGTTTGTTGGTCGTTACTCATAAATTAAACTTGTTAATTGTTTTAATGTTTTTGTGTTTTAACGACAATTAACGCACGCCGCAAAATTTTACGTAGGAAGTGGCTAATTGCCGCAATTTTTCCATTTCCCTATCAGGATAAGCGCTTTTATTTTTAAATTCATTATCAACTAAATCAACATTTGACCTGAATTTTTGCAAATACCATTTCTCGGCTCCCTTAATTAACTCTCCCATTTTAACTATGTCGGCGCGGGAATGCAATTGCGGCAGAAGCGTAGTGCGAAATTCATAGCCAATCCCGCTCGTTATTATTATCTTAATACTTTTTTTTATCTTATTCAACGCTAACTTTACGCCCACGACCGACTGGTACTTAGCTAACGGCGCTTTTAAATCCATCGCGATATAATCAAGCAACTGCCCGCCTAATAAGCGGCTTAGCATTTCCGGATTAGTTCCGTTGGTATCTAATTTTACTAAATAGCCCAGCTCTTTAATGCGGCCGATAAATTCCGGCAAATCAGGGTGGATAGTGGGCTCGCCGCCGCTAATCACCACTGCCTCTAATTTGCCGCGGCGGGAGCGTAAAAATCCAAAAAGGCCATTCTCGTTTAGCGTAGAATGACCCTTTAGTACCGCGCCATCTCGGTCAGGCACGACAAGCTGGGGATTATAGCAGAAGTGACAGCGGAAATTGCAACCGAACGTAAAAATGATGGCAGCTATACGATCGGGATAATCTTGCAGCGTCAGCTTCTGCAGACCGCCGATTACCATAAAAAATTTGTCATTCCCGCGAAAGCGGGAATCCCGATTTTACCACGAGATTACCGCCTACGCGGGAATGACGTCTAAAATTTAATTATCCATTAATATCTTATTGTAAGTCTTCCGATCGGAAAATTCCGCTTGTTTGGCGTCGTTCCATTGTTTTACCGGACGCAAATAGCCGACTACCCGAGAATAGACCTCGCATTCCTGACGCTTAGTTTGAATGGGGCTCATATAACCTCCTTATTTTTCATCTTTAATATATTGAGATGATAATTTAATTATAATTACAACTTTTATATAAGAACCTGTCTAAAATGTCAAAATTTAAATATCAAATGACAAATTAATGACAAAAACTTAAAATCCAAAACAATTTTTAGACATTTGGCATTGGGATTTGATTTGGCATTAGAAATTTGACATTCGACATTAAAAACATTAAATAGCTACCTTCTCTTCTTCTCTACTAAAAACACCATTTATCGCTATCTCATTATTATTTTCACTATACCCTATTTCTTCATCGCATTTAGGGCAGTAAAAATGCTCGCCTGATAAATAACCGTGTTTGGGGCAAATGCTGAACGTCGGCGTGACGGTAAAATAAGGCAAATGGTAATTTTCGGCAATTCGCTTCACTAACGCCCCGACTGCTTTGGCGGACGGCATTGCTTCGCCGATAAAGCCGTGCAGAACTGTGCCGCCGGTATAGCAAGTCTGCAACTCGTCCTGCAAATCAAGGGCGGTAAAAATGTCATCGGTAAAATTAACCGGCAAATGGGTAGAGTTCGTATAGTAAGGGGCGGTTTTGGCATCGCGCCTAATCATCTCTTCATTAGCGACGATAATATCCGGATGCTTATCTTTATCTTTAGCCGCTAAACTGCGGGTCGCGCCTTCCGCCGGCGTGGCTTCTAAATTATATAAATTATTAGTTTCATTCTGGTAATCCATCAGCCGCTCGCGCATAAACAGCAATACTTCTTTAGCAAAGCTGTGGCCGGCCGGCGAAACGATGCTAGCTTTAACTTCAGAAAAATTAAGCAAGGATTCATTCATGCCAATAATGCCGATAGTGGAAAAATGATTTTGCCAATAATTGCCAAAGCGCTCTTTAATGCTGCGTAAGTAATGGCGCGCGTACGGATAAAGACCGCTGTCGGTTAAACTTTCCAGCACCCGCCGCTTTATTTCCAAACTTTCTTTCGCTAACATCATCATCTGCTCCAGCCGCTGGAAAAACTCCGCTTTCGTTTTGGATAAATAGCCAAGGCGCGGCAAATTAATCGTGACGACACCGACGGAGCCGGTGAGTGGGTTAGCGCCGAACAGCCCGCCGCCTCGTTTGCGCAGTTCACGATTATCAAGACGCAGGCGGCAGCACATGCTGCGCGCGTCGTCCGGATCCATGTCGCTATTAATAAAGTTGGAAAAATACGGGATGCCGTATTTAGCGGTCATGGCAAAAATTTTATCTGCCACCGGCGTTTCCCAATTAAACTCGCGCGTAATGTTATAAGTGGGGATAGGGAAAGTAAATACTCTGCCTTTGGCATCGCCCGCCATCATCACTTCGGAAAAAGCGATATTGAGCATATCCATTTCCGCTTGAAAATCTTGGTATTTTTCCGGCATCACTTTGCCGCCAATGATTACCGACTCCTGACCAACGGTTTTCGTGGGCACTAAATCTAAAGTAATATTAGTAAACGGAGTCTGAAATCCCACCCGCGTCGGCACATTCATATTAAACAGAAACTCTTGCAGGCATTGTTTTACTTCTTGATAATTTAAATTGTCATGACGGATAAAAGGCGCTAAGTAGGTGTCAAAGTTGGCAAAAGCTTCCGCGCCGGCCACTTCTCCCTGCAAAGTATAGAAAAAATTAACTATTTGCCCCAAAGCGGTCCGGAAATGTTTAGGCGGCTTTGACTCCACTTTGCCCGTTACCCCGCCGAAGCCGTACACTAACAAATCTTTCAGGTCCCAGCCGGCGCAATAAGCCGACAACAGCTGCAGGTCATGAATATGCAAATCGCCATTTTTATAAGCATCGCGAATGGGAGCGCTATACACTTTGTTCAGCCAATAACGGGAAGAGATGCTGGAAGAAATATGGTTATTGAGCCCCTGCAAAGAATAGCTCATGTTGGAATTTTCCTTCACGCGCCAGTCAACCTGCTGGATGTATCCTTCCATTAATTCGCTGGAATTCACCATTTCATTAATATCGCGCAAGCGAGCGTGCTGGTCGCGGTACAAAATATAAGCTTTCGCGGTTTTTATCTGCCGGTTGCGAATTAATACCTCTTCCACGATATCTTGGATTTCTTCCACCGCCGGAATAGAGCGCTGATGAAATTTTTTATTAAGCATCTCTGCCACCTCATCAGCCATCTTATTAACTAATGCCTCATCGTGCTCGGCTACCGTTTGCGCGGCTTTGCGGACAGCATTAATAATTTTACTTTTATCAAAAGCAACGATTTCGCCGGAACGTTTTAAAATTTGCGAGATTTGATTTTTAGGCGGCATGGGGATGATTTTTTACTTTTTTATTCTCACTCTTCTTTTGGCTTTATTCTCTGCCAATAATTTATTCAGTTCCCGATGAAAAGTCTGCGCGTCTTTAAACGATTCGTAAACGGAAGCGTAACGGATATAAGCCACTTGGTCGGTTTTCCGCAGCTCTTTCATCACAATTTGGCCTACCTGCTGGCTCGTAACTTCACTTTTGCGCAATAACTGCAAATCCCGTTCAATCCGGCTCACTAATTTTTTAAAGTTTTCCTCCGTAATCGGCCGTTTCTCTAACGACTTTTTTAAGCCATTGATTAACTTTTCCCGGCTATAAGATTCTTTGCGGCCATCGCGCTTAACAATGGTTAAATCAAGAATTTCCACCTCTTCATAGGTAGAAAAGCGAAAGCCGCATTTTAAACACTCGCGCCGCCGCCGAATGGAGAACCCGTCGCTTGCCACTCGAGAGTCTAAAACTTTAGTGTCGCTGACATTGCAGGCCGGACATCTCATAAAATGCAAAGTGCAAAAATCAAAATGCAAAATGGCTTAAATTTATAAAAAATTTACATTTTACATTATTATTTTGCATTTTTATTTTTTAATTTTACATTTCTTGTATATACTACATATAGTATACCATACTATATTTGATAGTCAATATCTTGATATTGAGCTAATAATAGCCAAAGTGGTTTTTCCCCACATAAAAATAAAATAAAACAGCCGAAAAATTGCGGCTGTCAACCTGTTGATATGTGGAAAAATTAAAAAATTGCGGCTCAACTGCCGCAACTTTAATTATTATGTTCGCATGTGCCGCATTTGTAGTGCGGCTCGCGCAGCGATAACGCGCTACATCATCTTCTTGCGAATAAAGGCCGGAATGCCTAATTCATCATCTTCCTCTTCTTCCGTTCTTTCTTTATTTTTAGCCGGTTCGGCTTGCGCCGCTTTCAGGGGCGATACTCTGCTCTTTTTGCTTCCCTGGCTCATACGCTCCTCGCTTTTTTCTTCCGCTTTGCCTTTCAAAAAACTGCTGGGCGTATAGGAGCCGCCTTCTTTGGAAATATCCATCGCCGCCGTTGATTTGCGGGCCACTGGCTCAAAACCAGTGGCAATCACGGTGATTTTTATTTCGTCTTTTAAGCGCTCATCAATGACCGCGCCAAAAATAATGCGCGCGTCTTCATCAGTAGAAGAGGTAATGACTTTAGCCGCTTCGTTGACTTCATACATAGACAGGTCTTTGCCGCCCACTACCGTAAACAATACTCCCCGCGCTCCTTCCACCGACATTTCCAGTAACGGGCTATTGATAGCCATTTTGGCTGCCTCAATTGCCTTGTTTTCTCCGCTTGCCTGCCCAATGCCCATCAGAGCGGAGCCGGCATTATTCATAATGCTGCGGACATCGGCAAAATCTACATTGATTAAGCCGGGCACCGTGATAATTTCAGAAATGCCTTGTACGCCTTGGCGTAAAATTTCATCCGCGATCCGGAAGGCGTCCAGAAGCGAGGTCTTTTTATCAATCACTTGCAATAATTTATCATTGGGAATGGTAATTACCGCGTCCACCTTATCAGTCAGTTCGGCTAAAGCGCGTTCGGCAATGTTGCGGCGTTGCGCCCCTTCAAAAGAAAACGGTTTAGTAACGATGGCAATCGTCAAAGCGCCGGTGTCGCGGGCTAATTCGGCAATCACCGGCGAAGAGCCGCTGCCCGTGCCGCCGCCTAAACCGCAAGTGACAAAAACCATATCCGCCCCCTTAAGCACATCGCGTAATTCATTTTGGGATTCTTCCGCCGCCAGTTTTCCCAGTTCCGGGTCCATACCGGCCCCTAGTCCTTTGGTAACCGTCCGTCCAATATGAATTTTATGCGGCGCCTTATTATGCTGCAGGGCTTGCATATCGGTATTAACGGCGATAAATTCAACTTCTCTGATGCCAGAATCAATCATCCGATTAATGGCCGCCCCGCCGCCGCCGCCAGCGCCTACCACCTTAATTTTGGCAAAAGTCTCTATGTCTGGTTTAATTTGAGCCATAAAATTGATGATAAGTTGTGTATTTCTTTTACTTTAGTACTTGTATCTTATAGTAAAATAAAATTTTAGGCAATAGCTACCCCTTCACCCCGCTCGTCCCGCAGTATTGCCGGGTTCCTTCCCTTACCCCAGAAAAAGAGAGGCGGGGATGAATGGCTTATGGCTTTAGTTTTTTAAACCATCCCCCAATCTTTCCTATTGCTCCGCTTAACAATTTAGTGGCCGGTAATTTACCCCAAGAGCGCCGCTGGCTGCCTAACACCTGATCGCCCCAAATAACTAAACCTAAAGCGGTTAAAAAAGCCGGGTCGTTAACCTTATCAATGGTACTGGCCATACTGCGGTTAGTGCCTAAGCTCGCCGGCAGACGCAATTTCCTTTTTGCTACTTCCACTATGCCGGGCAACTTCGCCCCGCCGCCGATTAAAAACGCGCCCGCGGGCAACATGCCGCTGCGGTCAATTTTTTTTAACTCTTCGTCAACTTTTTCCATAATCTCTTCTGCCCGCGCCTCAATAATTTCCGCCACATATTTTTTGGAAATTACTTCCTGGTCGTCGCCCAACTCTTCTTCCCGGACTAAGTCCGAAATGTCAATTTCATCTTTTTTGCTTAGCTCTTTGGTCAAAACCGTGCCATGTTCAACTTTAATCCGCTCGGCTAAATTAATCGGGCAGCGCAAACCAATGGCGATATCGGCGGTAATATGTTCGGAGCCAATCGGCAATACCGCCGTATGCAGCAGCTCCCCTTCTTCAAAAACCGCGATGCTCGTGGTGCTGGAGCCGATATTAATCAATACCGCTCCCAACTCTTTTTGCTTTTCCGTCAGCGCCGCTTCGGCGGCCGCGAGGCTGGACAGCACCAAATCATCAATATTTAACTCGGTGCGGTAAATGGCTTTGGTAAAATTTTTAATCTGGGCGATTAAGCCCTGGATAATTAAAGTTTCCGCCTCTAATCTCACCCCGATCATTCCCACCGGGTCCTTGATGTCAGTCTGGTTATCAACGCTGTAGCGGGTTGGGATCACATGCAAAATTTCATAATTAGGCGGCACCGACAACGCCCGCGCCGCCTCAATCGTGCGCTCCACATCATCTTCGGTTACTTCCCCGTCGCTGCGGGCTACCGCCACTACCCCGCGGCTTTTTTCCGATTTAATGTGGGAACCGGAAATCCCCACCCAAGCGCTGATAATGGGTACGCCGATTAAACGTTCGGCTTTCTCTAAACAGCGTGAAATAGAGGTGGTGGCGTCTTCAATGCTCGTGACGACGCCTCGGTTTATGCCTTCAGCGGGCGATTCAATC
>CAYHIM010000029.1:0-2534 GCA_964356665.1 uncultured Gammaproteobacteria bacterium | reverse complement strand
ATTATTTGCAACTCTTCATCTTTGTGCTGGCCGGCTACTAAACGCACGTGGGTTGAGCCAACGTCTAAGCCGACAATTAAATCATCGCGCATGGGGTTTGGTTAATTAGTTACTTAGTTATTTGATTGCTTAATTTTTTGCCTATCTCCATCATCTCTTTATGCCCCCTATCGGCGGCGTCGTCATAGCCAGCTAAATGCAGTAAGCCGTGAATAAAAATAAACGCTAATTCATTATCAATCGTCTGCCGCAACTTTTTGGCCTGCTGTTTTATCTGGGGATAGTAAATTATCAATTCGCCTAAGCTTGGGCCGCTATCGGCAAATGACAAAACATCAGTGACGCGGTTAAGGCCGCGATATCGTTTATTCAGTTCCTTAATTTTAGCTTGACTGACAAACGCTACCGAAACTATTCTCTTATTTATTTTCATCTTCCGGCTAAAAATTGCCGCCGCTTGCTTTAATACTTTGGTGTTGATTTTTTGTTTAGTGGTATTATTTATCTCTAATTGCATACTCTACGGCGACTTAAAACTTTTAATCATAATTTCTAAAACCATTTTAAATTGGATCAAGCCGCTTGCTTCCGGGCTATAGGTTATGACGAATACTTTACTCCCCCCGCCGCTCATTGTCAGATAAGCAGTCAAACCATCAGGGCTATACATTAATTCTAAACCATTGGGCGTGCTCGCTACTATCGGCGACACCGCTTCTACGGAAGAGTTTACCAATTCCGCGTACCAAGCTTTAATATTTTTCCGGCTCGCATTATCCTGCGCTAAAATTTGGATTGAACCGTCGCTGCCGGAAAAGAAAAATACGCTTTCTCCCGCTAACGCGTCTTCTATCCGCCATCCTTGCGGATAAAGTAACCCGTAACCGTACTTATTATTCTTAAATTCGGTTACTAAACCGCTCTCTGCCAATTTGCCCGCGCCAGCCGGGTTATATAAATTTAAAACTTCAATCCCGTCCGCATAACCGTCGCCGTCCGTATCTTCCGTGTTGATGTTCGTCGTAAAAACGGCTGTTTCTTCCATATCCGTTAAGCCATCGTTATCACTATCCACTCCGGCTGCTAACGGTAAAGTTTCTGCCGGCTCTGCTGACGCTAACTCCCGCGAGCGCTCTAAGGCGCTGCCCAGACAATTATTATTTTTTCCTAAATTGGCTAAACTGCCTTGATTATAAATATAAGCCGCTAATTGAGCCGGCGGATAATTTAATAAGGTTAAATCATTACTGCCATACAAACACTGCGAATAGGTGTTGGCGTAAATTTTTAACGGCGCGGCCGAAATTAAAGAGCCGTCAGGATAATCAACCTGCACTAAACATTTATCCTGCCGTTCCCCCAGCACATTTAGTTTTACCTCGCCGACATCGGCGGTGTTAATGCTTGCGTTCGCCAACTGGCAGCCGTTAGCTATCTGTTCCCCTAAACAGGTTAAAGCGCTGTCTGATTCATAATCGGTCGTTCCCATAGATAACGACCAGCTGATGCCGCAATCTTTGCTCGTTAACGCCGTCGCGGTAGTGGTTGCTTCGGCAGGCGCCTCTGTCCCCTCCCCCGCAATCTCGGTTGGCGCCGTTTCCGTTGGCGGCTGCCCGGCGGTTGAGGTTGATGGTTGGGCAGTAAGCTCTCTATTGCCGCCCGTCTGATAAATATACCACCCTAATAAAACAGCTCCGGCCACTAATATTAGCCCGCCGCCGCCCGCAATAATCATGCCTAATGTTTTAGTCGACAACGCCCCGCCATTAGCCGCGTCCCTGAACTTAGCGGGCATGCTGTGAAATTCAATATTATCTAAATTAACTTCGGCAACAGGAGCGGTTTCGGCTGATAATGGTTTATTTTTTTTAAAAAAATTAAACATATCTATTGCGGTAATTCAAAAAGTTTACCGCTGCCATTGGGGTTATACCCGTCCCGGACTTCGTCGCCGTCGCGATAGCCGTCGCCGTCAGTGTCGGGGTTAAGCGGGTCGGTTTTATATACTCTTACCTCTTCACGGTCAAATAAATCGTCGCCGTCGGAATCGGCATTATTTACGTTAGTCCCCAGCCGCCTCTCTTCCCCATCCATTAAGCCGTCGCCGTCGGAATCGGTAATTTCATCTAAAATAACCTGCCCTTTTTGTTCGGTTTCCGCTCCGGTTTGTTCTGATGCCGGCATTAGTTGTTGCTCTAAACCCGGCTCACTAAGCGGGGAAGGCTGTTCGGCTGCTTGCGGGCTGGATATTTGGGTATTGCTTGGGCTAATAGCGGCATTATTTTTATCCCCGCGCGCTTTATAATAAGCTAAAACTATCATTCCTAATAAAACTAAAGCTAAAACAACTATCACCGCGACGCCAATGATAACATATTTTTTATCTGCTGTTGCCGCCTCGGCTGCCGGCTGTGATGTTATGCCCGCTCCCGACGGAGGAATGTTTGCTTCCGGCGCCGGTTCTGCCGTTGCGGCTTTCGGCTGAAACTGCGGCGGCTTATTGGCTCCGCCCATATTGGCGCGCAATTCTTTTT
>CAYHIM010000028.1:1555-11547 GCA_964356665.1 uncultured Gammaproteobacteria bacterium | reverse complement strand
AAAGAAGAGGGCGGACGCCATAAGCCGTTTTTCAAAGGATACAAGCCGCAGTTTTATATCCGCACCACAGACGTGACGGGCGAGGTAGGTTTAGCCGAAGGAACCGAAATGGTAATGCCGGGCGATACGGTAAAGATGACTGTTAAATTAATCGTTCCGGTCGCCTTAGAAGAAAAACAGCGGTTTGCTATTCGGGAGGGCGGTCATACCGTCGGCGCCGGCGTAGTCACTAAAATTATCAAGTAAGCGCTTTGTCCCGCTCCGGTTTCTGCAGATAAAAAATTTTTTGGCTTATCCGCAGAAACTGGGGCGGGATAGCAGTGTTTATTTGCGACACTGATATTTTAAAATAAAAATTTACATGAGTACTACCGAAGCAACTAAGAAACAGTCGGCTGATGTGGCCGCCGTTGATGACAGCAAACAGAAAATTAGGATTAAAATCCGCGCTTACGACTATAAAATCATTGATCAGGCGGCGAAAACCATTATTGAAACTGCTCAACGCAGCGGAGCGCAGATATTCGGGCCTATTCCTCTGCCGACCGCCAAGAAAAAATACACGGTGAACCGTTCCACTTTTGTCCACCGCAAATCCAAAGAGCAGTACGAAATGCGCGTTCACAAACGATTAATTGATATTATTGAGCCGACTGCCCAAACGATAGAATTGTTAACGAGTTTAAGTTTACCGACCGGAGTGGATGTGGAAATTAAGATGTGATAAATTTTAAGCTATCATTGGATTGTTGCCGTAACCTCCCAGCCGTACTTTTCCGGAGAAATGCGGCAATGAGAAAATGATATTGATCAGGATACAAGACCAAGATAACTACAATAAATAATGAAGTTAGCCAAGATAGTTAAGTCTGGTACTTTATTGTAGTGCCAGATTTTTTTAAATCTCCTATTTATGAAATTTTTAATAGGGAAAAAATTAGAGATGACGCAGATTTTCCAGCCGGACGGAGCGGTGGTGCCGGTAACGAAAGTGCAAGCCGGACCATGCGTGGTCGTTCAGATAAAGCAGGCGGATACTGACGGTTATACTGCCGTGCAGTTTGGCTATGGGGAAAAAAAAATAAAAAATATCGCCAAACCCCAGTTAGGGCGTTTGCGGGATTTGCCTAAGGTTAAATATTTGCGCGAATTGAGAGTTAAAAATGCCGTCGCTCCCATTGCCTTAAAGCGCGGGCAGATTATTGATGTGGCTAGTTTTGTTGCCGGCGACATAGTGGACGTTATTGGCACGAGCAAAGGGCGGGGTTTTCAGGGAGTAGTTAAACGCCATGGCTTCCACGGCATGCCGGCAACGCATGGCCATAAAGACCAGTTGCGCCACTCTGGTTCAGTGGGAGCGAAAGGTCCGGCGCGCGTTTTTAAAGGGACGCGTATGGGCGGGCAGATGGGTAACGAGCGCGTAACAACAAAAAATTTAGCTATCAGCAAGGTAGATGCCTCTAATAATATTTTATATATTAAAGGAGCGGTGCCGGGAGCGCGCAATAGTTTAGTAATTATTAAAGGCGAAGGAGAAATGCAAATAGTTGAAAGCCAGAAGTCATTAAAACACGAAAGCATTAAAACATTAAAACAGGAAGGCGATAAAGTGGAAGTAATTAATGATAATAAGGACAGCTATGAAAGTTAAAGTCTACAATCAAAATGCGGAAATAGTGGGAGAGCAAGAATTGAATCCGGCGGTTTTTGCTGTTTCAGCGTCGGAAGCTCTAGTGCATCAGGTGGCGGTGGCACAAACAGCCAATGCGCGGCCAGTGCTCGCTCATACTAAAACCAAAGGAGAAGTGCGCGGCGGCGGCCGCAAACCTTGGCGCCAAAAAGGCACGGGGCGAGCGCGAGCCGGTTCTATCCGCAGCCCCTTATGGAAAGGCGGCGGAGTTACCTTTGGGCCGCGCAAGGAGAGAAATTTTTCGCAAAAGATTAATATTAAAATGAAACGGAAGGCGACGCTCGGGGTTTTATCAGATCGAGTGCGGACCGGTAATTTGGTTTTAGTTGATAAATTAGAGTTGGCGGAGGCAAAAACCAAACAGGCAGCCGCCATCATTGCCAATTTTGTTAATAAAGGGCTGGCGGGAAAGTTTCAGCAGGCAAGCAAGAAAACAAATATATTATTGATGACTGCGGAACCAGATGAAAAAGTGGAAAGAGCAATGAAAAATTTAACCGGCGTTAAAATACTGAAGACCAATAATATTAATATTATTGATTTATTAAAATATAGAAATATAGTGCTGACGATAGCGGCGGCACAGCAGTTAGAGAAACAATACAGCAAATAAGTAACAAAAAGACAGCTATGAGTATATTTGGCAAAAAACACAACGCGCCAACCAAGAAGGGCGATAGTGATAAAACAGAGGCAAAGATAAGCATGAAGGATTTATACGGCGGTGAATCCGGTGCCACGGCCGCGGTTGCCCCAAAAGGGGTAAAGGTAGCCGCGCGGCCCGCATATTCTGAATCTCACCGCGTACTAATCAAGCCGTTAGTTACCGAAAAGGCGGCTAAAATAGGCGTCCAGAACAAGTATGCTTTTGTGGTAGCGGGCAACGTTAATAAAATTATGGTTGCCCGTTCAATTGAGAACGTTTACGGCATCAAGCCGGTTAACGTAAATATTATTAATTTACAAGGTAAAATAGTAGACAGCCGCCGTTGGCGCGGCAAGCGAAAAGATTGGAAAAAAGCAATCGTTACTTTGCCTAAAGGAAAGAGCATTAATATTTATGAAGGAGTGTAATTAATTATTATGGGAATTAGAACAGTAAAACCGACAACTAATGCTTTGCGCCAAGTTACCTTTGACGATTTTTTAGATATTACCGCGACGCAGCCGTTAAAGCGCCTGACGGTACCGAAGAAAAAGAAAGGCGGCCGCAATGCGCAGGGTAAAATAACTATTCGGCATCAGGGCGGCGGGGCAAAACAGCGGGTGCGGTTGATTGACTTTAAGCAAGATAAGTTTGATATATCGGCGTTAGTGAAAACGATTGAATACGACCCGATTCGCGGCTCAAGAATCGCTTTATTATCTTACCGCGACGGCGAGAAGCGTTATATGCTCGCGCCGGACGGTTTAAAAGTGGGCGATACGGTAATGAGTTCGCTGCAGAAGCAAGAGATAAAAGTTGGCGTTCGTTTGCCGCTCAAGCATATACCCGTAGGAATGGAAGTGCATAATGTAGAGTTAGTGCGCGGCGCCGGCGGGCAACTCGGGCGCGGCGCTGGAAACTTAGTGCAGGTAATGGCAACCAATGGCGACATGGTGCAATTGAAACTGCCTTCGGGAGAAATTAGATTAGTCAAAGGCGACTGCCTGGCTACCGTCGGCAAAGTCAGCAACCCCGATTGGCGCTTAATTTCCATCGGCAAAGCCGGCCGCAAGCGTCTATTAGGGATACGGCCGACCGTGCGCGGTACGGCGATGAACCCGGTTGACCATCCGCATGGCGGCGGCGAAGGCAAACAGTCTATTGGTTTGAAAGCGCCGAAGACTTTGTGGGGCAAAAAAGCGCTCGGCGTGCCAACGCGCAAGCCAAAGCCATCAGACCGATTGATAATTCAAAGAAGGAAGAAATAAAATTTTTAATTCGTAATTTAATTTAATGTCCAGAAGTTTAAAAAAAGGTCCTTATGTAAATGAGGATTTAATGAAAAAAATAAATAAAGCGCGGCCGGAAGATAAAACGATTATCAAAACTTGGGATCGAGCTTGCACGATCACGCCGGAGATGGTAGGTTTTACTATCGGCGTTTATAACGGCAAACAGCATCTGCCGGTAAGGATTGTAGAAAATATGGTGGGCCATAAATTAGGGGAATTTTCTCCTACTAAGAAATTTATTGCCCATGGCGGCAGAAAAGCCAAAGAGGAAGAAAAAGAAGCGGCTGAAAAAGCAGCGACGGCTAGCGCGGTTGCGGTCGTTGCCCCTGTCCCGGCAGCTAAATAATTTTTTTATATGCAGACCAGCGCTAAGTTAAAAAACCTAAGAATGTCGCCGCGCAAATTGCGGTTAGTGGCTGACGTTGTCCGCGGCTTGCGGGTAACAGAGGCCTTGGCGCGCCTGCGCCTGTTGCCTAGAGCCGGCAGCCGGCCAGTAAGCAAGTTGATAAATTCAGCCATTGCTAACGCCGAACACAATTTTGAATTAACGAAAAATAATTTGTATATTAAAGAAATCAGAGTGGACGCGGCGGCTACCTTAAAACGTTGGTTGCCGCGCGCCCATGGTCGGGCAACTCCGATTCAAAAGCGAGGCAGCCATCTGAATTTAATTTTAGCGGAAATAAAAGACAGCGGCATTAAAACAGGCAAAAGACCAACGGTGGAAGCGCCGGTTAAATTAGTAGCAGCGGATAAAAAGCCGGCGGAGACAATAAGTCCAGAGCCAGTAGCAACGGCTAAGCCAGATGTTTTTGATGCCGAAGTTAAAGACGCGGCGGCGGAAGGAGCGAAAGAAATAATAGACGTGCGCCGCGAGGGTCGCCGGGGCCAGGCCAGAATGGAGGGGGGCCGCAAAGGGTTTGCCAGCAGGATATTCAGGCGCAAATCAGGATAAGCGCGCGATTAGCGCGAATTAACTAATTTTCACGAAGCAATTAACGAAGTTAATCTAACAAAAAAGACATGGGACAAAAAGTACATCCAAAAATTTTTCGCACCGGCGTTATTTATTCCTGGCCATCAAAGTGGTTCAGTGTGGGTCGTGATTTTCCCTCCAAAATAAAGCAGGACGTAGAGATTCGCCGCTTTTTA
This sequence comes from uncultured Gammaproteobacteria bacterium, assembly GCA_964356665.1. Taxonomy (GTDB): domain Bacteria; phylum Patescibacteriota; class Patescibacteriia; order Patescibacteriales; family XYC2-FULL-47-12; genus 2-12-FULL-45-10. Next base: position 6,767 of record CAYHIM010000028.1, on the reverse strand, counting down.
ATGCATAAATTAAGAGAAGCCGGCGTTGACAGGGTAGAAATTGAGCGCGATGCCCAAAAAATCACCATTACGGTCCATACCGCTAAACCGGGATTAGTTATCGGTCGGGGCGGAGCGGGAGCGGAAGATTTGAAAAAGGAAATTAAACGCCGATTTTTGCCGAAAGTTAAATTAGGGGAGATTAATCTTAATATTAACGAGGTAGACCGGCCGAACTTATCCGCCTCAATTGTCGCGCAGTCCATGGTACTGGATATTGAAAAGCGCCTGCCTTATAAACGGGTAATGAAACAAGCCATTATGCATGTGCAGCGCGCCGGCGCTTTGGGTGTTAAAGTGTTAGTGAAAGGGCGTTTAAACGGCGCGGAAATTGCGCGCGAAGAAAAAATGGTCGCGGGTAAAATACCGTTGCATACCTTGCGTGCCGATATCGATTACGCGCGGGGAGAGGCGCATACTACTTATGGCTCTATCGGCGTCAAAGTTTGGATTTATCGCGGCGAGATATTTAGCAAAGAAGAAAGCAAAACCGGAGAGGTAATAGGAGAAGTAAGAAGTAAAAAGTAAGAAAAATATTGTAAACTATGTTAGCTCCCAAAAAAACAAAACATCGCAAACATCACCAAATCAAGCCGACCGGCAAAAGCACGCGCGGCAGCGAGTTAAGTTTTGGCAGTTTTGGCTTGAAAGCGCTGCAGTCGCGATGGATTGCGGCGCGGCAGATAGAAGCGGCGCGCCGCGTTCTTACCCGTTATACGGCTAAGGGGGGCAAAATGTGGATTAGAATATTTCCGGATATAGTGATTACGAAAAAAAGTGGAGAAGTTCCGATGGGCAAAGGAAAGGGCGACCCGGACCATTTCGTCGCTATTGTCCACCGCGGCCGGGTATTATTTGAGCTGGAAGGAATAAAAGAAAATTTAGCCAAAGAGGCGCTGACTTTAGCCGCTTATAAACTGCCGGTTAAGTGCCAGTTTATTAAGAAGTAATTATTTGTTATGGAAATTAAGGAATTAAAAAGTAAATCAAAAGCCGAGCTGCAAAAATTATTAGAACAATCGCGCCAGCAACTGCGGGAGATGCGTTTTAAAGATGCGGCGAAACAACTAAAAAATGTGCGCGCGTTAAGAGTAATCAAGAAAGACATCGCTAAAATTTTAACTCTGATTAATACTCACTATGACCAATAAGCAAACACCAATCAAGAAAAAATTTCAAGGAATAGTAATCAGTGACAAGATGGATAAAACTATTGTAGTGAAAATTGACCGGGTGAAGCGGCATCCCAAATACCATAAAAGTTTTTTGGTAAGCAAGAAATATAAAGTGCATGATGAACGCGGGCAGTTTAAAACAGGCGACAAAGTTACCTTTGTGGAGTGCCGGCCGTTATCTAAGAGCAAGAGATGGAGGGTGCTAAAAGATGTTACTAACTAGTTTGAACATATGATTCAGCATCGAACAATGTTAAAATTAGCCGATAATACGGGCGCCAAATTAGTGCAGTGCATTAAAGTTTTGGGCGGTTATAAAAAGCGCTACGCTACCATCGGCGACATTATTACCGTTACGGTAAAAGAGGCGGCGCCTCACAGTTTGGTAAAAAAAGGCGATGTAATGCGGGCGGTGGTAGTGAGAACCAGAAAGGAAATTAAGCGCGCTAACGGAGTTTGTGTTCGTTTTGACGAAAACGCCTGTGTGTTGGTTGACCCCAAAAGCAAAGAGCCGAAAGGCACGAGAATTTTTGGACCCGTAACGAGAGAATTGCGCGAGCGAGGATTTACCAAAATAGTTTCCCTCGCGCCCGAGGTGCTGTAGTAGAACAAGTCGGTACGGATTTTATAAGTTAGCGATCCTTTAATTCGAATTCTCTCTGCGGATTTAGTTGCCCTTACAACTATGCGAATGCCGCGAATTCAGGTAAGAAGATTAATAGCAGAATTTGAAGTATTCACATTCATCTGAGATGATGAAAATCCGTACATAACATTCGAATTAATGGTTCACAGATGGTTTAAGTTCGTAATAACTATTTAAACAAGTATGAAAATTAAAAGCGGAGATAAAGTAAAAATTATAGCTGGCAAAGACAAGGGCAAAACCGGAAAAGTATTGCAGGTTTTTCCGCGGGACAGATTAGTTAGTATTGAAGGTCGGAATTTATTGATTAAGCATTTGCGTCCGCGCCGGCAGGGAGAAAAAGGGCAGCGGATAGAATTTCCCGCTCCTGCCAGCTTAACTAATGTGATGCTGTTGTGTCCGCGTTGCGGGCGGGAAACGAGAGTGGGAGCGCAAATTTTAGAGAACGGGAAAAAAGCGAGAATGTGTAAAAAATGTAAACAAACAATAGATTAATATGATGTCATTAGCGGAAAAATACAAACAGGAAATAGTGCCGCGCTTGCGGGATAAATTCGGTTACCCCAATATTTTAGCGGTGCCTAAGGTAAGCAAGGTAACTATCAATGTAGGCGTGGGTAAATTGGCGAAAGAGCCGGGATTAGTAGAATTAGTAGAGAAAACTTTACAGCGAATTACCGGACAGGCGCCGGTAAAAACCAAAGCCAAGCGCTCCATTTCTTCCTTTAAGATTCGCCAAGGAATGGTAGTCGGCTTAAAAGTAACTTTGCGCCGCCACCGGATGTATGATTTTATTACTAAATTAATCAATATTACTTTGCCGCGCGCGCGCGATTTTCGCGGTTTATCAACGGAGGCGGTGGATGAGCAAGGAAATTTTAACATCGGTTTTTCTGAACACATTGCTTTTCCGGAAGTGCAGGCGGACGATGTCGCTAAAATTCACGGTTTAGAAGTCTGCATCACTACTACGGCGAAAAATAAAACGGACGGGCTGGAACTGTTGCGTCTGTTTGGCTTTCCCTTTAAAAATAAAGAAACAAAAACCAAAGAGAAGAAAACTAAATTAATGAAATAATTGCCATGGCGACACAAGCACAGATAGCCAAATCAAAAAGACACCCGAAATATTCAACCAGAGTAGTAAGACGTTGCTGGCGGTGCGGCCGTAAGCACGGCTTTATGCGTGATTTTAACCTTTGCCGCATTTGTTTTCGTGAGTTGGCTAATAATGCGGAAATACCGGGAATTACCAAATCGTCTTGGTAGTTGATATTAAGCTATAAATAAAACATAAAAGTTTAAAAAATATTATGACCGACCCAATCGCTGACATGCTAACTAGAATCCGTAACGCTCAAGCAGTTAAAAAGACTGAAGTGTGTTTGCCGTTCAGCAAATTTAAATATAATTTAGCTCTAGTTTTGGTCCAAGAGGGCTGGCTCGGGAGTGCGGAAAAAATAGCCGCGGGGCAAAAACATTCCTTTGACCAGCTGTGTTTAAAATTAAAGTATAATAAATCCGGAAAATCAGCTATTATGAATATCAAGCGCGTCAGCAAGCCCGGACGAAGAGTGTATGCGAATTATCAAGAGCTGCCGTATGTGTTGAACGGCCTGGGCATAGCGGTTATTTCTACCTCCCGCGGCTTGATGACGAATAAGCAAGCGCGCCGCGCCAAAATGGGCGGCGAAATTATCTGTGAAGTTTATTAAAACTTATGTCTCGATTAGGAAAATTACCAATTATTATTCCGGCTGGAACTGAAGTGAAGCTACAGGATAATTTTATTATCATTAAAGGGCCAAAAGGAGAATTAAAACAGACGCTTAATCCAATGGTGCAGGTAAAAATGGCTGATAATGACGCGGGCAAACAAGAAGCAACGGTTACGGTAAAAAATGCCGTTGATAAAAAAAATCGGGCTTTATGGGGTTTATATCGGATGCTGATTGATAATATGGTCAAGGGGGTAAATCAGGGCTTTACTAAGCAGTTAGAAATTAACGGCGTCGGCTATCGGGCGTCGGTTGCCGGCAATAAATTAGTTTTAAATATCGGCTTTTCCCATGCGGTAGAATTTCTTTTGCCGAGCGGCATTAGCGCCGGCGTAGAAAAGAATATAATTACCATTAGTGGCGTTGATAAGCAATTAGTGGGAGAAATAGCCGCCCGCATCAGAAAAATAAGAAAGCCGGAGCCGTATAAAGGCAAAGGGATTAAATATGTAGGTGAAATGGTGCGGCATAAAGCGGGCAAAGCCGCGGCTACCGCCGCTAAATAATAAAATATGAATAAAAAATTAAAGCGACTAAAAAATAACAAATTGCAACGGCAAAAGCGGGTACGGGCGAAAATATTCGGTACCAGCGAACGGCCGCGCTTAAATGTTTTTAGGAGCAACCGCGGGCTTTATCTGCAGTTAATTGATGATAGTGCCGGCAAAACACTCGTGAGCGTCAATAGTAAAGAGGTTAAAGAGCCAGGCACTAAAACTAATATCAGCGCGGCGGCGGGCAAGCTGTTAGCGCAGAAAGCGCTTGCTCAAGGAATTAATCACGCGGTTTTTGACCGCCGCAGCCATAAATATCATGGCCGGATAAAGGCGGTAGCGGAAGCAGCGCGCGCCGCCGGAATTAAAATATAATTAAATTTTTTATGTCGGAAACAGACCAACCAATTAACAACGAAGAAGAAAAAAAAATAGAGCCGGAAATAGCCAGCGCCGAGATTGAAATAGAAGAGGAGGAAGTTAAAAATGCTCCGGTAGCCCAGCTAAAAAGCAAAGGACGGAGAGGATTTGGCAGAGCGGGCGGCAGACGAAGGAGCCGGGACGACCGAAAAGAAGCCAATAGAGACGAGTACGAACAGAAAATTATTGATATTGCCCGCGTTACGCGCGTCATGGCCGGCGGCAAGCGCATGCGTTTTCGCGCCTGCTTAGCTTTGGGCAATCGGGCGGGCAAAGTAGGCATTGGCTTAGCCAAAGCGGCTGACGTTACCAACGCCATCAGCAAAGCCACTGAACAAGCCAAAAAGAACATGTTTACTATCCAGTTGATTAACGGCACCATCGCGCATGAGGTGCGGCATAAATTTGGCGCCGCTAAAATTATGCTGAAGCCGTCTCGCTCCGGCACCGGTATTATCGCCGGCGGAGCGGTGCGCATTGTTTTAGAGTTAGCCGGGGTAAAAAATATTGTCAGCAAAATTTTTGGCACTAATAACGCGGTTAATAATGTGCAGTGCGTTGCCGAGGCGTTAAAGAGTTTAAAGCACGTCGCTATTAAAGAAGAAATTAAAGAGCAGAATCAGAATGCCGCCCCTAAGCAACCAGCAGCCGCTGCCAGCG
>CAYHIM010000028.1:0-1545 GCA_964356665.1 uncultured Gammaproteobacteria bacterium | reverse complement strand
GCAAAATAATTTAGATTTTTATGTTTTTATTGCATACAATTAAACCAGCCGCCGGCGCTAAGAAAAAACGCAAACGCGTGGGCAGAGGCGACTCCTCCGGACACGGCACTTATAGCGGCCGGGGGCAAAAAGGGCAAAAATCCCGCAGCGGCGGCCGTAAAGGACTGAAGCGCAAAGGCATGAAGCAGATTTTATTAAAGACGCCGAAAATGCGCGGCTTCCGTAGTTTTTATGATAAAAATCAAATAGTTAAAATATCTGATATTAACGCTCGCTTTAAAGACGGCAATGAAGTAACGTTACGGAGTTTGTTAAAGTTGGGCTTAATTGATGAAATAAAAGCGCCGGTTAAAATTTTGGGAGCAGGAGAATTGAAAATTAAAAATTTGGAATTTAGCGGAGTAAAGTTCAGCAAAGGCGCCGAAGAACAAATTAAGAAGATGGGGGGTAAGATTAAGTAAGAAATAAGAATTTAGAAGTAAGAATATGCTCGAAAAACTTTCACAAATTTGGAAAGCGAAAGACTTGCGGCAAAGCGTTTTGTTTGTATTGGCGATGCTCGCGATTTTTCGGATTGCCGCGCATATTCCTATTCCCGGCGTTGACGTGATTGCCTTAAAGCAGTTTTTCGCCTCCAATCAGATATTGGGTTTGATTAATTTATTTTCCGGCGGCGGAATGGAAAATTTTTCTATCGTGATGATGGGCGTCGCTCCCTATATTACCGCCTCCATCATTTTTCAGTTGCTCGCGATGATTGTCCCCGCTTTGGAGGAACTGCAGAAAGAGGAATCGGGCCGGCAAAAAATTAATATGTGGACCCGCTATCTGACGGTGCCGATGTCAATATTGCAGGCCTACGGCATGATCACTTTACTGCGCCGCTCCACTTTAGGCATTATCTCGGATGTCAGCCCTTGGACCCTGATTTCTACTATTTTAACCATTACCGCCGGCACTATTTTTTTGATGTGGCTAGGAGAGTTAATTTCAGAAAAGCACATTGGCAACGGCATTTCTTTACTGATTTTTGCCGGCATCATTGCCGGCCTGCCCGGAGCGGCGCAACAAATTGTCGTTACTTTTGACGCCTCCCAACTTTTTACTTTAATTGGATTTATCGTGATAGCAGTGATTACGGTTATAGGAGTAGTGATTATCAACGAAGGGCAAAGAAAAGTGCCGGTAGTGTACGCCAAACAAATCCGCGGCAACCGAATGTATGGCGGCACGCAAACGCATCTGCCCTTGCGGGTAAATATGGCGGGCGTGATGCCGATTATTTTTGCCATTTCCGTAATTTTATTTCCCTCCATGATCGCCCAGTTTTTTATCCACGCGCGCACCTCTTTTATCGCCCAAGCCGCCGAGTGGACCTTGCAGGCTTTTAATAACCAGCTTATTTACGGCATTGCTTATTTTATTTTAGTCTTTGGTTTTACTTATTTTTATACCGAGGTTATTTTTCATCCTACCCAAATCGCGGAAAATTTACAGAAACAAGGAGCGTTTATCCCCGGCATCCGCCCGGGCAAGCATACGGAA
>CAYHIM010000027.1:0-11667 GCA_964356665.1 uncultured Gammaproteobacteria bacterium | reverse complement strand
ATTAAATACGGAATGTTCTCCACCCCCCAGCCCCAGCGCCGCTGCTGGCGGTATAAATTACCAATTGTCTTCCCGGTAGTTTTATCCATACAAACATCCATTGATACCGGAAAATATAATGGTTCAACGCGATAGCGACCGCGGTAATGGCAAAAGAAATGCCAAAAAATCCGTGAGTCTTCGGAAACCATATTGGTCGCCCAAAAATCAATATCTACCAGCGCCTGCCAGCTCATGGAGTGCGAGGAGTAAGTCGCGAGTTTTTCTTCCCGCACCTGCTGCATCATCTGCCAAAAAGTATTGCTGTAGGCAGAAACACGCGCAAACCAATGCGCCTTCCATAGGTTGTTATGGTACACCGGAATCGGCTGATAACTGGTGCGATGGGGGTCAGGCGCTGTTAAAAATGCGTGCGTCAAGCGCCAAAAATAACCGCCTCCGACGACAGTATCAATATCAAAAACGCTCACGACAATTTTCGCGTAATCAATGCCCGTTTTATCAATAATTTCTTTTTGTACTGCCCGCGCCGCCCATGCTTGGTTAGCTCCTTTGCCTTTCAGCTCTCCGACGATTCCATCCGGATGCACGGTCAAAAGCCAATAGCCGAACTGCTCTTTAAATTCTATTTCCAGCTGGCGGCATTGGTTTAGCTGTTCTTCACCTGCCCGCTCTTCTACGGTCAAGACTAATATCAATTTATCTTGAGGATAGCCGTCGTTAATCAGGGCGCGCAAAGAAGCGCTAATAATTTCTTTACTCTCGCTATAAACAGGCAAAATTAATAAATGATAAATATCCTGCCAACCCGCAATCGCTTGGCATTTAGCTTGCCAGTCAGTTGTTTTATTTTTAATTAACACCCGATAAGCGGCAATTAAATGCAAACTTAAAAAAATTACCAGCAACAGCCAATAAACATCAAAGATAATAATAAAATAAGTCACCCACACCGGCCTTAACCACGACAGGAAAGTTAAAATAATGAGCGTGCCCACGCTGAAAGCGGCGGGCAATATTTCTAACGCCCGATATAAAAAACGATCTCTGCCTTGGAGATCTGACGCCTGGGCTACTTTTAAATAGTCAACAGCCATAAGGCAACAAATTTATATTCTCACTACCTTGCCCTCCTCTAATTTAGTGGCTACCGCCTCTTGCCCGCGTTGCTTATTATCCTTCAATTTACTATCATGTTTGTCCTCGTTAGTCAATGGCTGTTCGCTAATCTTATGCCCGCGCCAATCTACCGCCCCTTGCTTTAGCGCTTCGGCTAAACTAATGCCGGCCGGCTCGGCGGCGATAGAATTTTCTGCCTCTGCTTCCCTGGCCGGCAAAGTGGCAACGCGCGCCCGAGCCGCTGTCGGCAGAGGATGGTAAGGGCGACGATGTTCGTAATCACGCGGCGCGTTATGCGGCGCGTTATGCTGATTATTGCCGGATGAACGGTATTCGCGGTTGTTGGTACTGTGCCGTTCTTCACTTAGCCTTCGCGGCGGCGGGGATTGCCTATCGGGCGCTTCCGGCTCTTCCTGCATTCCGTGCCAGCGCATAATTTTATCTTCTACCACTTCTCGGTTGGAAGCGTAGCGCTCGCGCGAAACTTTAATCACTTTATCTTCATTATTGGTCTCTTCTTCTTTTGCCTTTGGCGGCAGCCCGGTAGCGGAAAAAGGCTGGGAAGAAATTCCGTCAATCATTAATTTTATGTAAAAATTATATTTAGGCAGATTCACTAAATCTTCTTCGGCGTAGTGCGGATCAAACTCCAGCACCAATACTTCCGCGTCAGCCGCTCCCACCCGGAAAACAACCAGTGTGCCCACATTTCCTTGCACCGCCGGCCATACTTTCTCGCCCAACTGCTCTATATATTGGTGCGCCATGATTAAATTCAGGCGGTATTTCCGCGCTTCGGACAAAATATTGCAAAAACTATCAGTGGCGAAATTTTGGAATTCATCGACATAGAGGTAAAAATCGCGCCGCTCTTCTTCGGGAGTATCCACTCGGCTCATGGCCGCGAGCTGCATTTTCGTAATCATCATTGCGCCCAACAGCGCGGAGTTATCTTCGCCGATATGCCCTTTAGACAAATTGAGGAGTAAAATTTTTCCTTGGTCCATAATGGCGCGCAAATTAATGCTTGATTTTACCTGGCCGACGATATTTCTAATGAGGGAACTGGAAAGAAACTGGCCGACTTTATTTTGGATTGGCGAAACCGCTTCGGAGGCAAACTTATCGGCGTAACCGGCGAATTCGTTAATCCAAAACGCTTTCACCACCGGATCCTGAATTTTTTCAATTACTTTCTTGCGGTACACTTTGTCGGACAGCATGCGCGTTACGCCCATCAGCGTAGAGCCGGGATAATCTAAAATGGCTAAAATGGCGTTGCGTAAAATATACTCTAAGCGCGGCCCCCAGGAATCGGCCCATAATTTCTGGAAGATGCCGATTAAACCCGACGCCACTAAATGCCGGTAGCGCGGGTCGACTTGCTCCACCACGTTAAAAGCAATCGGGGACTCAATGTCTGACGGATTAAAGTAAATAACGTCATTGATGCGGTTAGTGGGAATATAGCGCACTATCTTTTCCACTAAATCGCCGTGCGGGTCAACAACGGCTACGCCTCGGCCGGCCCAAATATCATTAATAATCATGTTCTCCTGCAAGACTGATTTTCCCATGCCGGTTTTACCAATGATGTACATGTGCCGCCGCCGATCGTCAGTTTTGATGCCAAAACGCCGCCGCTGGTTGCGGAAGTTTGTTTCGGCAAAAATTGTTATTTCGCTATTATTCATAAAAGTATGCAAAAAATATTGTATTGACTTTATGGACTTTCAACTTTCAACTTTATGAACTAAATTATCCTACCGGTAAATTAGCGGGCGGCTCCGTCTGCCTAACTACTGCTCCCTTACTTGCTTGAGGCAAAGAAAAGAGTTCTTCTTTTTCCCCGCCGCCATCGGTTAAATCAGCTAAGCCCATTTCACTCGCCCAATCACTGGTTGTGCCTTCCACCGGCAAGTAACTCGGAGCGGCTGACTTACGGCTGGGAACTTTCTGCAGCATCGGCGCTTTAACCGCTTCCTCGATGGGAAAATGCCAAAGCGTTGCTAGCTCTTCAATATTCAAAATGCCGGACAATCTGCCCCGCCAGTTGCTGCGCCGTTTATAGGCCTTCATTAAACGATTTTTTCTCCCGCTTAAACGGCTTTCTTTCCAAAGGTATTTTGCGCTCGTGATAGTAACATCCATATCCGGCTTATAGGAATTCAGGTCCGACATCGTGTACTGCTTCATTACTCCCACAAACGAATTAGCTCTCTTTTTATCAAAAACCTCTTTAGCGGCAAGATAAATAAATCTGATTTTAACGTCAAAACCAACTTTGGAAATTTTCTGCTGGATGGCTTCTATTCTTTTTTTCTGCACCGGGCGCAAATTCTGCATATTTACTTCTTTTCTTTCCTCCTCTTCTGTAATTTCCCCCCAAAGCGGTATAATGAACTCGCTGAAGATTGTTAAAGCTTTCATCATGGAGTCAATCGCTTTATCAAAGACATTGCCTCCACTCGTCACTTTTTCGCCAATCACTTTAGAGATTTCTTTATAGCCATCTTCTTCCCATTCAAACCCTTTAGGAGTAACAATAATTTGGTACCAGCATTGTTCGCCGCGGCGCAAACTGCTGAAAAGTTCGATTAAAGCGGCGTCGGGGTCCTTGAATTCGCCGGAAAACTGGTGTTCAAAATCAAGGTAAGTGCGGATAGGATAAGGGCTTTCTTTGTGCAATACCCACTCTCCTCCCCAAATGTCATAATTTTCGTCCGGAAATCTATCCGGCGCGCTGACCGCATAATCGTTGACTTCAGTGATTTCCGCTTCCGGATACTGGGCGTAAACCATCGCTTCAATTAAATCACGGTATTTTCTCTCGCCTTGTATCAAATATTGGGTATAGCCCTCGATACTGACGATTTCAAAACTAAAGCTGTCTTGCGTCTGCCCTTCCCAATATTTTTCAATCAGGTTGATGGTGGCGTGCGCGCCGGCTAAATGGGCGAACATGTGCTCTACCGCCCGCGGCGACTGCTCATTTCCCTGCGGAATATCAATCGCTAATAAGATAAATTCCCGTTTATCCGCAAAATTATTTTGAATATAGAAAATCCACAGCCGCCATAAAGACCAAAGCAAAAAAATGCTTATTGGAAACCAGCCGGCATATAAAAAAACTCGCGCCACCAAAATATCGGCGGGTAACTCTAAAATAGCCATTACTTTGTCTAAATTAATGACGATATCCATAGACAATAAATTCTAAAATTCCAAATTAAAATGCAAAATTTCAAAACTTGAAATCTTGAACTTTTATTAATATATTATACCACATTATTTTAAAATTTGACAACAAAACACCGCCCCCCGATTCAACCAAGGGACGGTGTTTTAATTTATATTACCTGCTGTTTTTTAAGTATTAACTAAATGATATTTCCCGTTTTCTTTGCGGAACCTATTTTTATTCATCAGCGCCAAATTGATGGTCGCTTTCTTCACTAAACGCTTGGTTAAAACGCCGTCAATAATTTCTTCCTTGCTTAAGGGCTTGCCTGCTTCCTGCAAGACCTTGACTACCACTTCGCTGACCGTGCCGTTTTCATAGCCCCATTCCCCCAAGGCATATATCCCCCGGCCGATTAAAATATATTTATCGTCTAAAATAAGTTCGTTATGCACGGTAGCCGCGTTAGCTTGCTTATGGTCAAAGCTGACGGCGTTAATTTTGTCGGCAATTTCGCGAAAGTGCATCGGTTTGCCGTAATTTTTAATGACTAAATAAATTTTATGGTTGATGGTTTTCGGCGTTATTTCCGGCCATTGCTTTAGCCCCCAATGCCCGAATTTATTTTGCTGTAAATGTTTACTCAACCGCAATAATGAATATAACGCCTTATGCTCGTTAATAATTTCGGCATTTTCTTCAAAGTGCGGGTTTTTCACCAGTTGGGAAATATCAAAATTATTACTGACGCGCAAACGCTCTTCATGCTGGCGATAAAGTTCGCTTTCTTTTACGAGCTTTATAATTTCTTCGGTGCGCAACACAGACTTTAATTCTTCCAGTTTCTGGATAATAAATTCTAAAATATCCTGCAAATGGTCAATGGTTGCGAATTTCAATTTCCATAAATCATCATAGTGGCTATTTTCCTTAACGTAATCAAATTCCTCCGCCAGCAATTTAGCCAAAATAAAGGAGTAATGATTTTTTAAAACGGCGGCGCTGATTTTTTGCTCGCTATTAGCGAGCAGGGATAAATAGCTTAAATTATCAACCAAATAGTTATGCTCCATGATGCCGCCGTGCTCGCCTAACAAATTATTGATTACATCGCGCAAGCTAGAGGTATATTTAGCAAAATCTTGATGCTTTTTAATTTTGGCAATAGCGCTATTTTCAATCTGGCGGATACGTTCCCGGGTTAAGTTGTATAAACCGCCAATGGCTTCTAAAGTCACTGTCTCGTCTTTGCGCAGACCAAAGCGCATTTTTAACACTTCGCTCTCCTTTTCGCGCAAAATATTAAACAAGTTATCTAAAATAACCTGGCTATCTAAAATAGCCGCTTCCTCTTTAACCGTATTGTTTAAAATTGTGTCTAAAATTGACTTATTTTCCATAAAATAAAATCAACCCAAGCATTTATTGATTTAAGAGTGTAATTTTTATCCAATTTATTATAGCCATATAATATCATAATTTTAAAAATAAGTCAAATAATTTTAGTAGATATATTATATTTTATCTAATATTAGTTAATTTTTTATTTAAAATAAAATTAATTACAAAAAGCAAGCAGTTTAAAGTTGTCAATTTTTAACTTTATGTATTCTGCCTTACAACTTAGAACTAACAACTGACAACTGAATTTGACAAATATAAATTCCGCCTTTATACTTGAATTAGCACTCTAAATATTAGACTGCTAAAATATAATCTAAGCTTTATGTTTAATAAATTAACGGTTAAATCTCAAGAAGCCCTGATTGTCGCGCAAAATATCGCGATTGAAAACGGGCAGCAGCAAATTTCTGCTTTACACCTGCTTTACTCCCTAATAATTCAACCAGAAAGTTTAGTGAAAACAATACTGGATAAATTAAATATTAACGAAGACAAAATAAAACAAGAAATCATCGCCGGAATTGAGCGCCTGCCAAAAACGCCGATTGAATCGGTTGTCGGCACCATCCAGGGCACGCAAGAGGTAGCTTTAATTATGAATGAAGCCAAACGGGAAGCGGATAAAATGAAAGATGAATTCATCTCAACTGAACATCTCTTTTTAGGTATTTTACTGGTTAAATCTTCAGCGCAGGAAATATTAAAGGTTTTATCAGTTAACTACGAAGAAATTTTAAAAATATTGGCGCAAGTGCGCGGCACTACCCGCATTACCGACCCCGAGCCGGAAGCTAAATTTCAGGCCCTGGAAAAATACGCGCTTAATTTAACTAAACAAGCGCGCGAACAAAAGCTGGACCCAGTCATCGGCCGCGATAGCGAAATCCGCCGAATAATGCAGGTGCTTTCCCGCCGCACGAAAAATAATCCGGTTTTAATCGGCGAAGCGGGCACGGGCAAAACGGCAATCATTGAAGGTTTGGCGCAAAGAATTGTCGCCGGCGACGTGCCGGAAAATTTAAAAAATAAAGAGTTAATCAGTTTGGATTTGGGCTCGCTTTTAGCCGGCGCGAAATTCCGCGGCGAATTTGAAGAGCGGCTCAAGGCGGTGCTGAAAGAAATCAAGGCGCAGGAAGGAAAAATTATTTTATTCATTGACGAATTGCACACGCTGGTGGGCGCTGGCGCTACCGAAGGGGCGCTGGATGCCTCTAATATGCTCAAACCAACGCTCGCGCGCGGCGAATTGCACGCCATTGGCGCGACCACCACTAAAGAATACCAAAAATATATTGAAAAAGACGCGGCCTTAGAGCGGCGCTTCCAGCCAATTTACATCAATGAACCATCAATTGAAGATACTATCGCTATCTTGCGCGGCATTAAAGAAAAATACGAAGTTTTCCACGGCGTGCGCATTACGGATAAAGCCATTATCGCCGCCGCTGAACTTTCCCAACGCTACATCACGGACCGGTTTTTGCCGGACAAAGCGGTAGATTTAATTGACGAAGCCACTAGCGCTTTACGGATGGAAATTGACTCGATGCCGGAAAATTTAGATAAGTTAAAACGAGAAATTACTCGTTTAGAAATTGAAAAGGCGGGCATTGAAAAAGAAAATAAAAGCTCCTCCATTAACGAAGACAGCAAGAAAAAAAACGCTTCCACTATCCGCAAGTTGACTAAAAAACTCTCCGAATTAAAAGAGGAGGAAAAGCAGCTGGAGATGCACTGGAAAAACGAGAAAGACATCATCTCCGCCATCCGAGCGGACAAGAAAAAAATTGACGAATTAAAGCAGGAAGCGGAGCGCCTGCAAAATATCGGCGAATTGGGCAAAGTGGCGGAAATCCGTTACGCTGACATTCCTAAACTGCAAAAAAATATTGAGAATAATGAAACTCGCTTAGCCCAAATCCAACGCGCCGGCCAGGCTATTTTAAAGGAAGAAATTGACGAAGAAGATATTGCCGCCGTAGTATCGCGCTGGACCGGAATTCCAGTGGCCAAAATGTTAGAATCGGAATCGGCCAAGCTCGTAAAAATTGAGGACGAGTTGAAGCGCCGCGTTTTGGGCCAAGCGGACGCGATTCAAGCGGTAGCCAATGCTATTCGGCGCTCCCGCGCCGGCATTAATGAAAGCGGCCGCCCGATTGGTTCTTTTTTGTTTGTCGGTCCCACCGGCGTGGGAAAAACCGAATTAGCCAAGGCGCTCGCCGCGCTGATGTTTGATACGGAAGAAGCGATGATTCGGCTGGACATGTCCGAATATATGGAGCGCCATTCGGTAGCGAAAATTATCGGCTCTCCGCCCGGCTACATCGGCTATGAAGAAGGCGGGCAACTGACGGAAAAAGTGCGCCGCCGGCCGTATAGCGTAATTTTATTTGACGAAATTGAAAAAGCGCATCCGGAAGTGTTCAATATGCTCCTGCAAATTCTGGATGACGGCCGCCTGACTGACTCCAAGGGCCGCGTGGTTAACTTTAAAAATACTATTATCATCATGACCTCTAACTTGGGTAACCAGGTAATCCAGGAATACTCAATCGGCTTTGCCGACCATGAGGACAAAGCCAAAGCGGATGTGGCGCGCAACGCGGAAATGAAAGACAAAATTATGTCTATTCTTAAAGACCATTTTAAGCTGGAATTTTTAAACCGCATTGACGAAATTATTATTTTCCGCTCCCTCACGGAAGAAGTGCTCGCCCAAATCGTTGACTTAGAATTAGTTAAAGTCCAAAACCGCCTCGCCGCTAAAAACATCAAACTCCTGTTTAAAGACGGCATTAAAAAAATGCTCGCTCAAGCAGGCTACGACCCGACTTTCGGCGCCCGGCCTTTAAAGCGCGTTATCCAAAATAAAATTTTGGACGAACTCGCGCTGGAAATTATTGAAGGTAAAATTAAAGATAACGACAAAGTGGAAATTATTCTAACGCCGCAGGAAAAGGTGGAGATGAAAGTAAGGTAAGGGTATAAATAAAAAAGTAGAGATACTTTCTGTAAGTCTCTACTTTTTTAAACCATTGACAAAATTTTCATTTTGCTGTAACTTAAAAAGTTCTTTTTACAACTTATAATATTAAAAGTAAAGGAGAATTATCGTGACAAGAATTTATGGCGGGTTGTTGTTAAAAAATTTAGTAGCGCAGGATGAATATTTCGCTCTACAAATGCGGCTGCACGAAGATTTACTAACCCAAGGGATACAACTTTTGGTAGCCCATCCGTGTTATACTCCGGGTATAACGATTGAAAATTTGCCAAAAATTTTATCCGCCCTGCCGCAAGGATTAGAAATTATTATTCATTGCGGAGCGGAAAACCGCGGCGTGGACTTTGGCGAAAACTTTGACGAAAAAAGAGAATACGAAAAACACTACTCTGGCTTATCTTGGGCAACCTGGAATAGGGAAACTTTAGCGTGGGCGCTACAAGTAGCTAACCTTGTCCATGGCTCTGTAGTAGTGCATCCGGGGTATGGTAAAGATAGTCTGGATGTACTATCTAAAGAGAGAATACTAAGCATACTGCAGTATGTTGCTGACCCCCGGGTTCTACTGGAAAACGTTCCGCCTTTTGATTTTGTTGAATTTGAAAAATGGGGCTTTGGCGGCATACCAAGCGATATGTGCTGGTTAGTGGCAGCCACAAAAAAACGTTGCTTAATTGACTTTACCCATTTGTGGGTAGCGGTCAATCAGGCAAAAAGTTTAAACCGGCAAGTATTAGCGGGGTGCCTTGACTTAGAAAAAACAATTGCCGATTTTCTGGCGCTGCCCCATTCTAACATTTGCCATTTTTCCGGTTTGCCGCCCGGAATACAAGATGATCACGAGTTTCTACATGTTAAACCGCTGGCGGCTATTCGCGAGGCAATCCGGCAGATGAGCGCGGTATGCCTGGAAATTCCTTACTTTCCCGATGATCCGCAAAGAACTCAACGAGGCATTGAGTTCTTTCACAAAATGTACCTTGAATAAAAAATTATTATATTGAGCTTTAAGTGCCGCGGTTTCTCTTACGAGAGGAATCGCGGCTTTTTATTTTTTTCTATAAACAATGATATCAAAACCACATACCCAATCCCCAGCGGATGATTTAAATACGGACTGAAAAAACTAGTAACCATAACCATCACTAATCCCGATAGTAAACCAACCGTCATTAAATTCGTAATTGATAATTCGTAATTTTTAATTATTTTTATTCCGGCAACGATGATTTTCCCCAACAATATTAAATAAACCACCAACCCTAATAAACCTAACTTCAGCCATATATCAAGGTATCCCCACTCAAACGCGTAAGTCGTGTATTCGCCGGTTGGATTTTGCTCCAAAATGCGCGGGTCTTGCGTTTTATAAGTTACCGTTGCGCCAAACCCTTTGCCGAAAATCGGCGCCTGCTTAATTTCGCGCAGGAGCGGCGGCAATAAATTCCAGCGGCTGGAGACTCCGGCTTCAGCAACTAGCGCCCGTTGTGCCAATAGTTCCGGCGAAAAATTAGCGATTGACTCGGGATAAGGGAAGCGCACCAACAAAAAAATTAAACCGACAGCTAACGCCGCCGCGCTTAAGGTTAAAGCCATATTCCAAATTACCGTCCGCCACTCTTTATAAAAACGTAAAAATATCAAAGCGTAAAAACAAAGCAGACCAACCACCGCGCCCAGCCAAAAGCTCCGTGAGAAGCTGGCTAAAATTACAGCCATACCCCCTAATAAACTAATAAAATAATAAATTAATAAACTTCTTTTATTAACTAACTGTAAATATAGTAATAATGATATAAATATAAATAAACCGACTAATATATACAGCTGGCTTTGAATAAAAATGCGGTAAAATCCAAGCGGCGTAAAGGTAATTTCCCCTACTCCGGTTACTCGCACCCATTTGTAAACTGCTTGCGCCGCCGCGGCGCCGAAATTATGGGAAAAGAAAAAAAGCAGTAATAAAGTTTCGGTTATAATCCATGCAACCGACGCGCTGAAGATAGCGGCTATTTTCCCCCAAAACTTATTAATTTCAGCACCGTGTTCATTGATAACAAAACTAAGCGGTAAAATTATTAGCCAGTAAAGCCAGGAATTAGCGTCAAAAAAAATATTGCTGAATTCATTGCCCTGCCAATAGCCGTTAACCCCTCCCCAAATTACAGCCGCGCCTAACAACGCATAATATTGCCAGTACGGCAATTTTAATTTGTCAGCCGCCGCGCGCCAATCTTGTTTAGCCCAAAATACAATCATTTTTGCCAGCCAAACTGACAGTACCGCTAAAAACAAAGCGATGCGGATAGAAACGGCTAACCCGCCTTGCTCAAAGTAAAATAAATATCCTTTGGAGCCGATAAATAATTCTCCGAGTAGAATTAACAGGCCGTATTCCAGTTTTTGCAAAGACAATACTAAAGTAAGAATTAAGATCGCGAAAAAACAGGCTTCGCGGACAACAGGATAGACAAAGCCGGAGAAAGAAAGTATTTCGGCCAATAAAATTAAAAAAAAATAAAGACGAATATTTTTAAACATACTTTTACTGTCATCGCGAGTCCCGCTTGAGCGGGACGTGGCGATCCCGTTAATTGCTTCTTAGCTAATCTTCACGGGATTGCTTCGTCTCCCGCAATATTGCGGGATCCTCGCAATGACAATCATAATTTTGATTGACTGCGGGGCTTAAACCTAAATAATTGGCTAACCCATGCCAACCCTAAGCTATCTATACTGGCTAAAAACAAAACAAACCAGGCAAAGCGATTATGATATTTCTTAAAATAAGTCAGCAACCCGCGGTTAAAGCGGCGCTGTTTGGAAAAACTTAGCTGCCGGGCAAAACTTCTCCCTTCATAATGCAATACGCGGCTGATTGGCGTATACACGATTACTTCGCCTAATTGCCGCAGTCGTTTGCACAGGTCAATATCTTCCCACCAAAGAAAATAGTCTT
>CAYHIM010000026.1:0-11707 GCA_964356665.1 uncultured Gammaproteobacteria bacterium | reverse complement strand
CAAGCGCTCGCCGAACAAATTTTTGCCGACACTAAGCGGATAGCTGTCATCGCGTCCGCTGAAACATCCAACAAACTCTCCAAAGATTCGCCCAATGGCTACGCCGCCGGCGCGAAAAAATTTGACCAAAAATTCATTGATGCACTAAAACAAAAAAATTATCCGGAGGTAACGGCGCTCGGAGAAAAACAGCTGGAAAAAATGGGCTGTTTGGAATATAAAGCGATTGCGGTTTTGTTAGGCATTATCTCGGAGTGTAACTGCCGGCCGCAGTTGTTGTCCTACGAATATCCTTTTGGCGTCGGACATTTAACAATGGAGTTTGAGATTTAACGACAGATTATATACTATTTTGTGCGTATTATCTGTAATTTATTCGTATAAAAACGAGTTATCGGAAATAAAATTTTTTTATTCGCTAATGTAAAAATCATTATGAACATCGAAATCGTAGGTTTTGCTGGTTCGGCAATCGTCGCATCAGCCCTTATACCTCAAGTGATTAAATCATGGGCAACTAAATCGACAGAAGATATTTCCTTGCTTTGGAACTCCTTGCTTTTAACCGGGCTGATTCTATTTGTAGTATATGGCATTGGCATAAATAGTCGTCCCATAATGATTTTTACTTCCATCGAAGCCTCTTTGACATTGTCCCTGCTGATATTGAAGTTACTCTACAGGAAACCATAAAAAAATTTTACATCCGATAACACCTGCATATGCGGTTACAGAAATTTACATGATTAAAATTTTTCCGCTTCGCTACAAAAGATATTAAGGAGTATAAATTTCTTCCACCCAAATTGCGCTGACGATAATCAAGGTTTAGTGATGTAATGAAAGTAATCGAATAATCAATATTTAATCTAATAAACACGGCGCAACTTCGCATCATTCGGATACGTTATATTAATAAATTTAGAGCAAAAAGATTTATATAAAAATAATATTGTATACTTGAATATGGCACGGGCAATAATTTTAAAAGGACCATCGGGCATTGGGAAAAGCACTGTTGCTTCACTAATTGCTAAACATCACAACTATAAGCATTGTGATATTGATGAAATTAAATGGATGTTTTCTCATGAAAGATCTAAAGAAAGAACCGAGATTGGGGAGTACGTAGGTTGTGTTTACACTAAAGAATTAATCAAGAGAAAACATAATGTCATTATTGAGGCATTACCCGACGAATATATCAAGAAATTATTGCCCTTGCTGAAAAAACACAATTATAAAATCATCCAGATTTGTCTACAAGCTCCTTTAGAACAGTGCATAAGGAACAATGCAACGAGAAAAAAGAAGGGATATGACCCAGAAGTGATTCGTGAGGTTTACGACGAATTATTGAGTTCTAATGGAGACATAATTGATGCTACTGACAAATATGCGCAGCAAATATACAACATCATAAAGAAAAAATATTTTTGATTTTTGCTCTAAATTTACTCAAAAATTTCCCTCCGGGACGTTGCACTAAATTTTTGTCCTATGGAGAATATAACAAAGGATATGAGGTTACGAAGTCTTGCTGACTTCTCCACCCAAATCGTGCTACGTACGACTTCTCATAATCCTGACGTGTAAAATATTTTCAAGGCAAATAATGTAAGTGTATGAATAATTCGAAAGCTAAAACTATCTATTTCATAACTGGCGCGTCTGGAGTCGGAAAGACACCTCTGGTTGCCCAGCTAAAGAAGAAGTATGCAAATATGACTTGGCCATTTCTTCACTTTGACTCAATCGGAGTTCCTTCAGTTGAAGAAATGGAGAAAGAATTTGGCTCGCCTTCCGGTTGGCAAGAAGCAAAAACATATGAATGGATCGATAAACTCATAAATGAATACAATGACGAAAAAGTTTTTTTAGAAGGCCAAGTCAATTTGCAATTCATTCACGACGGATTCGCAAAACACAATTTCAAAAATTACAAAATCATTCTCATAGATTGCGATGGCGAAGAAATGGCATACAGACTTACTCACAAACGAGGGCAACTAGAGTTGTTAACTGATGACATGAAAAATTGGCTCAAATTCCTAAGAAATCAGGCTCACGAATTGGACGCGCCAGTTATTGACACTAGCAATTTATCAGAGGAAGAGGTGCTAAATGAGTTTGAAAAGAAGGTTGGTTTGTAATGCCTTGAAAATACATCACACAACAGCGTATAGCCGGTTCGGCACTTTTTCGGCTGGCCTTCGGCACAGCCAAAGTGCCTCACCCAACTTTTGCAATGGTAGGCACTTCGTGCAATTATACCAATGTAAAAGTTCGTGTATGCGCGAACGTTGTACGATATAGACCGACTTCTGCTATACTGTAATGAGAGATTGTGTAAATAAAAACGAACACTCGTAAGTGTCCGTGAATTTTTACAAAACCAGTCGCCTATATCATATAGCACGGCGTATTTGGTTTTGTGAAAAAAAATAACAAATAATTTTTGTTGATTGAAAGAGCCCTTTTGAAAACTTATTGACGACCCAGTTGTTTGATACGTTCAGCGTCAAGCATTTCAACAACTTTTTGATATGCTTGTTCTGCCTTTGGGCCGAGTGTAGTATCTAGCGAGACATTGGCAAATTCTTCAGGATTTATATTATTCTCCTCCATGAAAATTCTACCAACGTTTTGGAACCCTTCCGTTACTTGCTGTACCCACTTTCCGCTAGCGCCTAAAAGATTCCAAAGATTGTACTGATCATTCAGTTTACTACAAACTTCTTTCAATGTCGCCATTTTCAGTCTCCCTTCAATTTAAGTTTGATGTTATAGGATAGCACTATTAGTTATAAAAGTCAACATTTTTCAAAAGGACTCTAAATTAAGGTAATTATTTGTTATTTTCTTTTCACTCCACCCAAATTTTACTTCGCCTACATCCCGAGTGCTCGGGACTGTGGCTTCGCAGAACTTCAGATACGCCGAAACATTATGTTTTATTCTTAACGTTTGCTTTCCTTTATGCGCTTTGAAAAAAAACAGCCAGCAGAAAAAAATTCAATTGACGCTGATACGCTTGCCCAAATCAGAGATATTATGGCGGAGAAAATTGACAGTTCTCTGCCCAATAAAGAAATGGCGAAACAATTACGGGCCGGAGAGAAAATACCTTGGAGCGTTGTCTTTGATGAATTTTTGATAGGCACTTTACTCAATCAAATCAGGATTACAGATCAGAGGCTTATTGACGAAGCCCGGTCTTTAATTTTTTCTGATAATTTAGCGGATATAAAAAATAAAATTGATAATATTTATAGGGATTAAACTTTGGTTTGACAGGTTTGACAAGATTTTTCGCTTATGATAATATTGTAATACAAACTATTACAACTAACCTGTAACTATATGCGCGAAGTAATAAACATTTCTCTCCCCTCTCCTATGGCTAAAACCGTAAAAACTGCCGTAAAGACCGGCTCTTATTCTTCTACCAGCGAATTTTTTCGCCATTTATTAAGAGAATGGCAGGAAGGCAGGCTTTTAAATGAACTTAACGAAAGTAGGATGGAAATTGCCGCTGGCAATGGCAAAATTCTAAAATCCTTGAAAGCTTTAAAATAAAATAGCTGTATGAAAATAATCTACAGCTCAAAATTCGCACGGGAATATAAAAAGTTGCCTAATAATATTAAAGATATCGCTGAAGAACAGGAAAAGATTTTTCGACAAGATCCTTTTGACCCCAAGCTAAAAACCCACAAACTAAAAGGCAAGTTAAGTGGGTTTTTATCTTTTTCTATTGGTTATAAATACAGAATAATCTTTGAATTTGCTAAAGATAAAAAGACAATTTATTTTCATTCTGCAGGAGACCATGATATTTATGAATAGGTGAGCATCTTTACGCTTTGACATCTATCTGTTAAATGCTAAAATAAAGTCGCTTTAATCAGCGACTTTTTTGATTATAAATTTCCGTATTGTCATTCCGAACCCCCGATTCTTATTGGGGTGAAGAATCTATCGCAAAATAGATCTTTCGCCTCCTCCGCCGCAACGGCTGATTCGTCTCAAGATGACAAAAATAGTGTCTTTTATTTAAATTTGCCCTAACCTCATGTACGCGAATATCATTCCTCTCACTAAAATTCCTCTGTCTAGACCCCAAATTTATACTTATGAACTGGGCGATTTAGCGAATGAAATAAAAATCGGGCAAGTGGTGGAAGCGCCGCTTTATAATCGCTTTACTTTTGGCATTGTGGCTGAAATAGCGACAACGGCGCCAGCCAACATTAAGTACAAACAAATAATAAAAATTATTGATCCCTACCCTATCGTTAAAGAGCGCGATTTAGCGTTAGCGCAATTTATCAGCGATTATTATTATGCTCCCTTGGGATTAGTTTTGAAACAGCTAACGCCCGAATTATTGAAGAAAAAAATAAAAAAATTAACTGCTGGCTTAGCTGAAGTAAACTTGTCGTTAATTGAGCAGACCATAACCGCCCAGCAACCTTTAATCTCCAAACCAAATCTGATCATCGGCACCCCCACCGAACGTTATCAATACTATCGGACAATTATTGCCAAAATTTTACAGCAAAAAAAACAAACCTTGTTTTTAGTGCCGGAATTAATACTTTTGCCGCAAATCGAGCATTGGCTGAAACAATTTTTTCCCGACCAACCAACGGCGCTTTTACACTCTGCTTTGCCCAGATCGGGTCAACTCATCAACTGGCGCCAAGCGCAAACCGGCGACGCAAAAATATTTTTAGGCACTCGCCACGCGGTGCTTACTTCTTTTTACAATCTCGGGCTGATTATTGTTGAGGAAGAGCAAAGTTTAAGCTATAAACAATGGGATATGAACCCCCGTTATGACGCACGCACGATTGTTGAGCAAAAAGCCGCGCTCTACAACTGCCAACTGGTTTTTGGCGCGAGCGCACCCAGTGTTAGAGCTTATTTTAAAATGCACCCTCGCCCCCTACCCCCTCTCCCAAAGGGAGAAGGGAAGGAGCGGAGCGAAGCGGAGCGACGAGGTGAGGGCGGAGTGAGAGTAATTGACATGCGCGAGGAGTTGCGCGGCGGCAATTATTCCATTTTTTCCAATGCCTTGCAGCAAGCGCTCGCCCAAACTCAAGAGCAGAATCAACAGGCGATAATTTTTGTTAATCGGCGCGGCGAATCAACTTTTGTGATGTGCCGCGACTGCGGCTATGTTGCCCGCTGTCCGCGCTGCCAGAGCGCCCTCATGGAGCACGCGAATAAAAATTTAAGCTGTAACCATTGCAATTTTAAAACGTCCTCCCCGCTCCTTTGCCCGTCCTGCCGCTCGCCGCGCATTAAGGGGTTCGGCACCGGCGTAGAAAAAGTGGAACGAGAATTAAAAAGAATTTTGCCGGCGGCAAAAATCGCTCGGCTTGACGCTACCCTTACTCCTTCCCTAAAAAACTTAAGCCAGCGGTATCAGGAATTGATCAGCGGTAAAATTGATATTTTGGTCGGCACGCAAAGTGTTTTGCCGCTAAGTTCTCCTAATTTAATATTAATCGCCGCGATTAACATTGATTCTATTTTAAACTTCCCCGACTGGCAGACGGATGAGCGCGCTTGGCATATTTTGCACCAAATCAGCCGCCGCGATGGCAACGGGCAAGCGATTATCCAAACTTACAATCCCGATAACAAAATTTTGCGGCAACTCGGGCGCGGCGAATTTAACTCTTTCTACGAAACTATTCTGCGCGAACGGGCTAAGTTAAAATATCCTCCCGCCGCTAAAATGATTAAACTAATCGCTAAAAGCGACGACTACGATAGGCTGCAAATAGAAAGTGCGGCAGTCGCGGCCAAACTGCAAAAGGCACTAGCCGGACAGCAAGTTATCGGCCCGCTTAAGCCAATGCCGGAAAAAATTCGCGACTTTTGGCAAAGAGAAATAATTATTAAGCTTGATTTAAATTTTAAAGATGCTATACTAAGAAACATCTTGAGTAATCTGTCAAATGAATGGAGTATTGACGTAGATTCTTTGACCTAACTGTCATTGCGAGCCCGGCCGCATTCCGATGCGGACGGGCGAAGCAATCCCCATGCTATTGTCAAAAACAACGAGATTGCTTCGTCGTCGCGGACTCCTCCTCGCAATGACATTAAAAAATTATGCCAAAAATATTACCCATTAAAATATACCCCGATAAAATATTGCGCCACCGAGCTGCTGTCATAAAAAAAATTGATAAAGACATTAAGCGGCTTATTTTAGATATGGGCAAAACTATGCTCGTTAACGAAGGGGTGGGGTTAGCCGCGCCGCAGGTTGGCGAAAGCATCCGCTTAATCGTCATTAACACCAAAGACGGGCCGCTTGCGCTGGTTAACCCCAAAATTACCCGCCGCTCTTGGAGCAAAGAATGGGGCGAGGAGGGCTGTTTGTCCCTGCCAGATTTTAAGGCAAAAATTAAACGGCCTAAAAATATCAGCGTGATCTACTGGGATAAAAACGCTAATAAAATAAAAATTAAAGCCGAAGGATTGCTAGCGCGCGTTATCCAGCACGAAGTTGACCATTTGAACGGCGTATTGATTATTGATTATCTAAAAAAGAAAGATCTGCCGGAAGAATATAAAAAATAAAGGAAGTATGTATAAAATTATCTTCATTGGCACGCCGGAATTTTCCGTGCCAACACTGGAAGCGCTCATCGCGGATAGGCGTTTTGAAGTTTTGGCGGTGGTTACCGCGCCCGACGCTAAAATCGGCCGAAAGCAAATTTTAACTCCGCCGCCGGTGAAAGTTGCGGCGCAGAAATATAAAATTCCCATTATACAACCTGCTGACATAAAATCACTCCCCCTCGCCCTTGGGGAGAGGGGGCAGGGGGTGAGGGTGGATGTCATCATCGTAATCGCTTACGGCCAAATTATTCCGCCGGAAATTTTAACCCTGCCTAAATACGGCTGCCTGAATTTACACGCCTCGCTTCTGCCCCAATACCGCGGCGCTTCCCCCATTCAAGCCGCCATTGCCGCCGGCGATAAAATTACCGGCATTACCTTGATGAAAATGGATGCCGGACTTGACACCGGACCGATTATCGCCCAAACTAAGCTAAATATTGCCGCGAATGAAACTGGCGCTTCCCTGCACGATAAACTGGCTCGCCTAAGCGCGAAAACTTTGCTACAATATCTACCAGGATATTTAGCCGGCAAAATTAAGCCAAAACCGCAAGCTGACGCGCTAGTTACTTATGCCCCTAAACTTACGCGCCAGAGCGGTCGTATTAACTGGCGTAAATCAGCCGAAGCAATTGAGCGGCTCGTGCGCGCTTATCACCCTTGGCCCGGTACTTGGACGAAATGGGACGGGAAAATTTTAAAAATTATTGAGGTAGGCAAAAAAAATTTACCAATCAATAAATATAAAGTTGGCCAGTTTTTTTTACATAATGACCGGCCGGCAATTCAATGCGGCCGTAGTTCTTTAATAATAAGTAGTTTGCAATTAGCCGGAAAAAATGTTTTGACTGGTCAGGAGTTTATCAGCGGATACAAGCAAAAAATAGAAAATTGTTAAAATTTTTTATAGAAGGAGGAAGGCAATGAAGAAAATTGAACCAGAGTTAAAGGCGGGTGACTTGGTAACTTTCACTCAAGTACCGGGAGGCAAGTCAATCTTTAAGGAAGAGATACATCACTGCCAAGTATTAAAAGTTGGCGCTAAGAAAAGTAGAGTGCAAATAATGTCGTCTGTTAACCGAGGGGCAACTCTCTGGATAGAGACCTCGACCCTTTCGAAAGTGCCTGTACCACCTAAAACTGATTAAACTGACGGCGATGGCAAAAAATCAAAAACGCTTTGGTAACCACCAAAGCGTTTTTTTCTTATTTTTAAATTTTTCTCTGCCATTTTTCCCAAAGCACCAAAATCGGCGCGGCGATAAAAATGGAAGAGTAGGCGCCGCTTGCGATACCGATAGTTAACGCCAAAATAAAGTAATGGATGGTTTCTCCGCCGAAAAATAGTAAAGCGAGCAATGCCAATACGGTCGTTAACGTAGTATTGACCGAACGCGCCAAGGTTTGGTTGATGCTAGTGTTTACTGTGCCTAAAAAGTCTTCATTGCTGCGCGGCAAATTTTCCCGCACGCGGTCTAACACAACAATCGTATCATTAACGCTATAACCTAAAACCGTGAGCAGGGCGGCGATAAAAGCCGTATCAATTTCAATGCCGGCGTAACGCCCCAGCAAAGCAAAAACTCCGACCACTAGAATTACATCGTGAAACAGCGCGACAATCGCAGCTACGCCGTACTTCCAGGAGGCAACCGGCTTGGAAACGCGGCGGAATGACCAAGCGATGTAAGCAATAATGACTATTATAGCAATGACGATAGCATAGGTTGCCCGCCGCTTTAATTCTTTGCCGATGCTTGGGCCAATCGTTTCAAAGTGCAATTCCTCTACTTGTTTAAGCGCGGCGCTGGTGGTGGCTGTGCCGCCTTGGCTTAAAACTTGCAGGATTGTCTGATGCCCTTCTTCAGTTACTTCTTTAAAACGCAGTTGCGCTCCCCGCTCATCTACCAGTTGCACATTTACCGTTCCGACAATCTTAGCCGCCTCTACCGCCTGTTTTATTTCCGGTACACTCGGCCGTTCGCCCGGAGCATAGGTAATTTCCATTAAACTGCCGCCGGTAAAATCAATCCCGGGCTTTAAGCCAAAAACCGCAAAAATAATTATCCCGGCCAAGGTAACTAATCCGGCGATGCTTAACCATAATTTTGATTTACTCATCAAGCGCATATTATAGTAATTTGCTCTTCACCCCAAACAGCCATTTGTGTTGAGCGAGCTTTTCGGAAATAATTAATTTCATTAAATATTTAGTAACCACCAAAGCGCTGAACATGCTGACTAAAATACCAATGGTCAGGGTAACGGCAAAACCTTTGATGATGCTGGTGCCAAACTGGATTAAAATTAAACAAACAAGCAGAGTAGTTGCGTTGCCATCGCGAATGGAGGGCCAAGCGCGCCGGAAAGATTCATTCAAAGCTATCGGCCAGGGTTTGCCCGCCCGTAATTCTTCGGCCAGGCGCGAAAAAATTAAAATGTTGGCGTCTACCGCCATGCCGATAGATAGGATAAAACCAGCCAAACCAGCCAAGGTCAAAGTTACCGGCCATAATTTAAAAATTGCTAAAATTGCCAAGCCGTAAAAGCCTAAAGCAATTACCGACAATACCCCCGGCAGACGATAAATAATAATCATAAATAAAACGACTAGCAGAATGCCCCAAAGCCCGGCGCGCAAACTCGCGTCCACCGATGTTTTGCCTAGAGAAGCTCCGACCGTGTTTTGGCTTACTAATTTTATCGGCACCGGCAACGCGCCGGCGTTCAGGCGCTGGGCTAAAAGCTTTGCTTCTTTGATGGTAAAACGGCCGGTAATGACTGCGTCGCCGGAGGTAATCGCTTCGTTAACTGTTGGGATGCTTATCGGCGCGCTGTCCAAAAAAATAGCGACCGGTTTACTGACGTTGCGTTTGGTAATGTCGGCGAACAGATCTTTGCCTTCGCTGTTAAAAGACAAAAGCACCTCCGGCGAATTATCATTGGGATTAAATTGCACCGCGGCGCGCTGCAGGTGTTTTCCGGAAAGTTGGGTGTTTTTCCAAGGGTCTTCCGGACCTAAGATATCTTCGGTGGTTTGTTTTTTGATAAAAATACGGCTGACTTTATATTCGTATAAAGGCCTCTCCCCGGTTTTATAAATAAGGTGAAAACCAAATTTTGTTTCTACAATTTCGGAAACCGTTCCTACTGCCTGCGAGAAAACCGCGTCCGCAAATTCTTTCACCATCGCTTCTTTACTAAACCAACCTAATGCTCCTTTTGAATTATTAGCGCCCGGTTCGGTAGAGTTAGCCGCCGCGAGCTCGGCAAAATTTTGCGGCGTTATTTCCGCTTTTAACTCGCTAATTTTCTGCCGCGCTTCGTCTTTAGTTAACTTGCTGTCGCAGCGCTCCGCGCCGGCATAACAAATTAACAGATGGCTCGCTTCCGCTTCTTTTTTATCCAAGCCCAAACCCCCTTCTTCTTTTTCCGCCTGCTTATCAAAAACTTTGATAATATCAAAACCCTGGTCCGAGTTAATTAAGTCCAGCGAAACTTTACCTAAAGTAGCCACCTGCGCCCGGTCATAAAGCTGCAGATAATTGCCATCGGTGCTTTTTACCCAGCCCAAATCACCGCCGTTATTTTTACTCGCTTCATCTTCGCTGAATTGACCGGCTAAAGCGGCAAAATCTTCACCGCCGAGAGCCCGCGCCAAAACCGAGTTGGCTTTCTTCTCGGCGTCTTTATTAAATTTATCCATCGCCTGCTGCTGGGCGTCAGTCAGCGTCTGGATTGATTCGTTCTGCTCTTTAAATTCCAGCAGCGGCGTTTCGCCAATCATTTGAATTGCCTGATTAACGTCTTTGATGCCGGCTAATTCTACAATTAAACGATATTTATCGCCCGCAATGGCTGTTTGCACTACCGGTTCGCTCACGCCGAAAACATTAACCCGGCGTTCCACCACATCACGCACGCCCTCCAGCGCCTGCGCTTGGTCACTGTCCGGCACCTGCGATACATCCGCTTCATACATTAAGCGCGTGCCGCCTAATAAATCTAAGCCCAGCCGAAAAGGAATTTCTTTTATTTTCGGCAGCACATCGCCCAAGCGCTTATTATAAGCAGCGCCAAAATCAATTAAAGCGGCGGCAAGCGTTAAAATAATAATGCCGGCCACAATCGCTCCTATTTTTTGTTTTTCGGACTTAAACATAGAGTCATTAAAACACAAGAACATTAAAACATAAAAACAAATATTTTATACAATGTTTTCATGCTTTTATATTTTACCCTGTATAGTAGCTTGCCATACTGCACAGGGTGAATGTTTTTATGATTATTATTCTATCTTAACTAAAAAATTATTGCAAGACACTGTTACGATTCGTCTAAGATAATATGTTTTTTGAACGCACCGCGCTCGGCGCGTTTCTTTTTTTGAATTTCAATCACCTGCTCGATAGTCCAATTTTTATTCTCCAGAATGGCAGTAATTACTTCAAATACATCCGCCATTTCTTCAGCCGTTTCCGCCTCAATATATTCGTCAACTTCTTCCCGCAGTTTTTCTTTCAGCTTCTGCGCGTATTCTGCTTCATCGGCAATATGTGTTAGTGGTGTTTTGCCTTTGGCACGGATAATTTTTGGGATGTTGTCTCGGACTAATTTGTTGTATTTCATGTTTTTTCCAACAACCTTTCTAGGTGCCAACCTGTTCCCCAGCCGTATTTTTCGTAAAATTGCCTCATAACTTCATATAATTCTGCCCGCTGGCTGTCACTCTCGTTTTTTATCATTCTCTCTAATTCTCTTCCGCTTCGCTCATGATAGGTATTAAACAAATTGTGCAAATCCATAATAATTATGTCCTTTGGAAATAACGCCAGTTTCTCAATTAAAGATAAATCTTCGGGCTTAACGCCCCTGTCCTTGATAAATTTTTGAAATTCTTCGTTATTTATAATCAACTTCTCTGTTTTACTTTTTGGTTCTTTTTCCATATTATTTCCCATGACAATTTTTGTACTTAATCGGCGTGCCATCGGGTTTGGTCGCCCCGCACGGACAAGGGTCGTTGCGGCCGACTTTTTCCCCAAACTCATTTTTTATT
>CAYHIM010000025.1:0-12437 GCA_964356665.1 uncultured Gammaproteobacteria bacterium | reverse complement strand
ATTTTATATCCTTTTAACCCGGCTTCGTCAATAAACCAGCCGGCGCCGATTTTACCGCCTTTAATTTTGGCTTCACCGCTCGGGTCAATCTGTTTAATTTTTTCCCTTATTTCATCGGTAACAAAAATATTTTTAAAGCTGCAGCCGGCGCTGGGGAATTTAGGATAATTGCAAGTCCGCCGCTGCACGCAATCGGCCATTTGCCGTTTGATACCTTCCTTATCTCCGGCTTGCAATTCTAATTCAACGCCCAGTACGATTAAATTATCATCACGCTTAAAAATACTCTCCCGATAAGCAAACTGGCATTCATCTTTTGTCATTGCTGTTTCTTCGGTTTGCGCGTTTAAAATTTTAAGCGCGTTGACACTTACTATGTCATCGCTGATGGACTGGCCAAACGCTCCGGCATTGCCGCGCACGGCTCCGCCGACCGTTCCCGTAATGCCGGCGGCCCATTCCAAGCCGGTTAAGCTGTTCTTTAAAGCCAGCGATACTGCTTGGCCAAGCAAAGCGCCCGCCTCGGCTTTAATTTTATTTTTTTCAATCATTACCTCTCTGTTTTCCATTTTTATCACTAAACCGTTGAAGCCATTGTCGCTCACTAATATATTGCTGCCGCCGCCCAAAATAAAAATCGGCAGGTTTAATTCCGCCGCCGCGGTAACGGCTTTTTTTACCTCCTCATTATTTTTAGCGATAAAAAAATAACGCGCCGGCCCGCCCAGTTTATAAGTGGTGTAAGGCGCAAGCGTTACATTTTCCTGTACGCCCGCGCTGATTTTTTCCGTTAATTTTTGAATAATTTCCATATCTAAATAGTTTAGCTAAATTTTAAGGTTTTGGCAATTTTTGGTTGAAAAAAGAGGGAAAAATCAAGTTTTTCCCTCTTTAGATATTCTCAACAAATGATCTATTTACTCAAAGTATGAGGCCGGAAAGTAGGGAGCCGGAATATAAACTAATTTTCCCGGCTGACCGTTAAATGGCCCGGGGTATGCCTGGCCATAGCGCGTTACTAAAGCGCCTCCATCCGACAAGAATGTAATTCCTGTCCCGCAAAGACGAGGGATTGTCGGGTCGTTCATATTATCAAACCGATATATGCCGTGGCGCGCTTCACAGCGCTGATCAGTAATAAAGTGATACATCGCCTCTAAACGAGAAAAAATCCCTGTCGGGCAACCAATCCCGTACATAAATACGGGGAGTTTTTTCCCTGTTCCTAATCTGATAATTTTACCCCGCTCAATCTGATACCAGCAAACGCAAGCGTAACCCTTGAAGTTTGATTCAATAACTATCAGATTCTCGGGAATTGAAGGAAGATAGACAGATTGAATAAATAATGGTCCCCTGCCTGCTTCTGGTTCAGGGAGAGAAATGATTCTTTCTAATATCCATTCTTTTCTGTTTGCAGGCGGTCGAAGGACGAAAAATTTTCTATCCTCGCCCCTTGAAATCCATAACTTCCCGTCCGGGCTAAAAATCGCCGTTTGCATCCGGTTAGCCATCCCCGGATATAAAACATCAGGAAACATCCGAACTCTCTTGCCCTTATAATGAACTCCGCGGACCCATTCCACTTTGAAGTGCAAACCTTCCTTATCGCACGTTACTTTTGCCAAACAAACAGCCGGCTCAAAATAAGCAGCGATAGCGATTTGATTGCCGCCGTGTTCCAACTCGCGTGACGATATTCCCGCGGGCTGAAAACCAAGTGGAATAGAAACGATTTTCTTGAGTTTACTTGCCGGGATAGTAAACTCTGTTTCTTGGCCCGCATAACTTTGCGCTTTGGCTTGCCAGATAGCATCTTCCACTCTTTTTTCCATTTTTTCTCCTTGCCTTGCTGATGAAGATGAAATCGCTTTAGTACCCATCGGATTATACCTCTTTCTTAATTTTTAGTGTTTTACACTATTTTAAATTGTTAAATAACGACTTTGCATCTTACCATAAAATCTGTTTATGTCAAGAAAATTAGGTTTACCGCCTAGACAGGCATGGCGGCTTGTTTATATACACCCCGGCCAAGTGGATTTGAGTCCCGCCCGCCGAATCCCGCACCAGTTTTTAGGAAATAAAAATATTTTCTGGAATTCGTGGAAACTGGTGCGGGAGAAGGCAGGTCAATATGTTATGTGTTACCTGCCTGCCGGCAGGCGTGTTATATGTTATGTGATTATTAATCAACATCTCCGCTCCCCTGTAATTTTAATAATTTCGCGTACAGACCTCCGCTGACATTACTCAACTCGGCGTGGCTGCCCTGCTCAATTAATTTGCCGTTTTCCAGGACAAAAATTTGGTCCGCGTGGCGGATGGTGGAAAGCCGGTGGGCGATAATTATAACCGTGCGCTGGGCGCTGACGCGCTCCATCGCTTCCTGAATTAATTTTTCGCTGTAAGAGTCAAGGTTGCTGGTCGCTTCATCAAAAATTAAAATACTGGGGTTAGCCAAAATCGCGCGCGCGATGCCGACGCGCTGGCGCTGGCCGCCGGATAATCTGATGCCCCGCTCCCCTACCTCGGTATCATAGCCGTCTTTTAAATTATTGACGAATTCGTCAGCGTTGGCAATTTGTGCGGCTTTTTTTATCTCGGATAAACTGGCGTTAGGATTAGAGTAAGCAATATTGTCGCGCACGCGGGCGCTAAAAATTTCTACTTCCTGGGGCACGATCGCGATCCAGCGGCGAAAATGATATAAATCGTAATCGCGCAAAGAACGCCCGTCTAAAAGCACGCGGCCGGAGGACGGGTCAAAATGGCGGTAGATCAAGCGCGCAATTGTTGTTTTCCCGCCGCCGGAAGGGCCGACAAAAGCGGCGCTGCTTCCGGCCGGAATCTTAAAACTGACGCCATTCAAAACTTTGCGCTTGCCGCTATGGTAGGAAAACACCACGTTTTGAAACTCAACTTCGCCTGAAATATTTTTCGGCTTCAGCCCCGACTCGGGGCTTTTGATGTCGGATTCTTCTTTAATTAAAGTAATAAAATGTTCAACCGCTTCCGCGCTGTCCTGGATGCGGTCATAGAAACGGGATAAGCGGAAAAGCGAAAAAAAAGCTTTTTCCGAAATAGTCAGCACGAACACTAAAGTGCCGACGGTAACCGAGCCCTTATACACCAGCCAAATTCCTATCAATAGCACGGTGATGCGGCCGAAGTTGACTACCGTGTCGCGGTAGAACATATAATTGAAAACTTTCCCCCATACCGTGCCTTCGGTGCGGCGAATTTTTTCCCGGATGCCTTTATATTCTTTAGTTTCGCGCGGCTCCTGCACGAAAGACTGCACCGTATTGATATTAATAATTGACTGCGCCATTTTCCCCGCGCCCTCTTCCCAGCCGCTGTGGATCTTTTCGCGCAGAGGCTGGAGGTCGCGGTTTACTTTGTATGTCAGCCAGATAAATTGCGGCGTAAACAATAAAAACACCGCGCCCAAACGCCAGTCAATATACAAAAGCATCACTAAGGTAACGATGAGCTGAAAGCAGGTCGGGGTAATTTCCCAAAATAAATTACTAAGCAACTCGCTGATTTTATCTATGCCGCGCTGGACTTTGGTAATTTTATTGCCGGTATTTTCCCGCTCGTGATAACCCAAAGAAAGTATCATTAATTTCTGCTGCGCCTGCCCGGGCAGATAATATTCAATGTCTAAAATAGTTCGGTTGATGAACTTATTGTAGCCCCATTCCGCCAGCGCCTGTACCTCAACGGCGGCCAGCATTCCGGCCGCGAGCAGCAGCAAATAGCGCAATTGCTCCAGCCCAAAATTAGTAAGGACATCGATTATGAGTTTAAAAAAATAAGGGTATATCAGGCTGATTATTTCTACTATTACTGAAAGAATCAATAAAAAAATAATCCGGCGGTGCGAAGGCTCGATCATATTCCATAATTTTTTCCAAAAAGTAAGCATAATAAATACACAAAAACGGCGGGGTTATCCGCCTCAATTATTTAATAATACGTAAAAGTTAAAAAAATGTTACAAAATTAACTCTGTTTGAGATTATCCCAAACTCTGAATGTGTCGCCAGCCCCCATTAAAATAACAACATCGTTTTTATTTACTCGTTTTTTTAAATAAGCGGCGCAGGTTTTCATTGAATTTAGATAGCGTCCTTTTTTACCAATCTTTTTGACCAAATCCTCACTAGATACTCCTCCCTGCTGCTCGCGCGCCGAACCATAGATCGGCAAAATAATAACTTCGTCCGCGTTGATAAAACTTTTGCTAAAATCCGGCAAGAGGGCTTTGGTGCGCGTATAAGTATGCGGCATAAAAACGCAGATGATCCGCTGGCGCTGGTAAAACTCGCGCGCGGCTAAAAGGGTGGCTTGAATTTCAGTCGGATGGTGGGCGTAGTCGTCAATAAACAGCGCGCGGCGATATTTGCCTAAAACTTCCATCCGCCGCGCTGTACCCTGAAATTTAGCCAGCGCTTGTTTAATTTTTGTTAACGGTACTTTTAGTTCCAAGCAACCGGCAACAACAGCCGCGGCGTTTTCGACGTTGTGCCGGCCGATTAATTTTATTTTAAATTCGCCCAGAAATTCTTTTTTTGTCTGTAAAGAAAAACATTGCCAGCCATTTTTTAATTCTATATTAGGCAAAATTTGGTATTGATCTAAAGTAGTGTAGCCGTAGCTTATTATTCGGGCGCGGCAGCTTTTCGCCGCTGACTTCGCCTCCGAGTTGCTAAAATTAACAACCGCCAGGCCGTTTGGCGGCAACTTTTTTAAAAAAGCGGTAAAAACCCGCCGATACGCGCCCGGCGTTTTAAACCAGTCGGGGTGGTCATAGTCGACATTATTCAAGACAACGACTTTGGGCTGATATAACTTTAATTTATTTTGGTATTCATCCGCTTCAATTACCATAGTTTTTCCCCGGCCGGCTAAAGCGTTGCCGTTAAACTGGGGCACAACCGAACCGATAGCGGCGGTTGGATCTAACCCCGCCTGACGCAATACAAAGGCGAGCAAAGCCGAGGTGGTAGTTTTGCCGTGCGAGCCGCAAACGGCAATGCCAAATTTGGAGTTAAAAATTTCGGCCAGCGCTTCGGCTTGAGTAAGAATCGGCAATCGACGCTTAACGACGGCAGCTACTTCAATATTATTACTAGCGGTATAAGCGCCGGAGCGGATGACTAAATCAATTTTAGCTGACAAATTTTGGGCGGAAAACCCTTCGCTATACTTTATGTTTTCCCGCCGCAAAACTTTATCGGTAAAAAATTTTTCGGCCGTATCCGAGCCACTGACAAATTTTCCCTGCGACCGCAAAATTTGCGCCAACGCCGTCATCCCGACGCCTTTGATGCCGATGCAGTAAATATTTTTCGTTTTAGCTAAATTTAACTTTTTAGTTTTATTGCTTTTCATGTTATACTTATTATACTTAAAAAAGATATTAAAAATTTAAATTTAAACTACTATGCCTGAATCTACTGCCCGCACCAGCAACCATTACTATCGCTTACTGGTTTTTTGGATTGGCATCATTGCCACGATCGCCTACCGGATTATTGTGGTTTTAAATTATTACAGCGCTTTTTGGGTGGAAGTCGCCTGGTACATCGGCACTATCGGCTTTGTCTGGTATTTTGCCCATCGCTTCCGCGTAGAAAATGCCCGCGAACGATTAATACAAGAAAAAAAGTTAACTTACAAAATAACTAATAATAAAAAACTGGCTGACGATGAACGCGAGGCGTTAGTATACATCTTAAAAAGCCTGCGGTCAAGCAAAGCGCGCTGGAATTATATTGTTATTTTTATCTGCTCGGCATTGGCGCTTATTTACGGCGTCTATATTGATTGGCTTAATTGGTTAAAATAATTTTTGCTAATTCCGCCGCCGCTCCCCGCTTTATTACGGCAGCGATATTTTTGCTTAATTCCGCCCGCAAGTTTTGATCAGCTAATAATGCTTTAATTTTCTTAACAAAAAAAGTTCGTTCTAAAACCGGCTGGTCTAAAACTATCGCCGCCGAACTTTCTTCAAAAACGCGCGCGTTATCAACCTGATGACTGCGTGGCAATGGGATTAAAATTGCCGGCTTGGCTAAATAAGAAAGCTCGCTCAAAGTAGCCATACCGCAACGTGAAACCGCTACTGTTGCCGCCTTGTATGCCTCGGCCATCTGCTGTACATTTAAAAATTCGTAAGAGTAATAGTGGGGATAATTCTTTACCAAAGACGGCTGTTTGCCTTTGCCGGTTAGATGGATTATCTGGCAAATTTTGGTTAGTTGCGGCAAACTCTCAACGACTAAATTATTAATAAACATCGCTCCCGTCCCCCCGCCCAGCACGAGTAGCGCTGGCAAATTTTTCTTTAATTTTAGAAATGGGAAATTGGAAACCTGCCCGTCCGGCAGGCGGGTTGGCAATTTAAAATTTCTCGTTGGGTTTCCAATCCATCTCGCTTCTTCCCCGTAGTCCGACAATGATTTGGCAAAAGTAACGGTCACGACTTTCGCCAGAGGCGCCATTAGCTGATTGGCAAGCCCGGCCCGCGCGTCCTGCTGGTGCACAATCATTTTTTTACGCAACAGCCAACCGGCCCAAAAGACCGGCGCGCTGACAAAACTGCCGGCGCTGATTATCCAATCCGGCTTGAATTTTAAAATAATAAACAGCGACTGCCAAAATCCAACTATTACCAAAAATGGAGCAAACAAATTGCGCAGCGACCAATACCGGCGGAATTTTCCGGCGGCAATGGCTTTAAATTCAATCCCCTCTTTCTGTATCATTTCTTTCTCCGGCCCGTATTTTGTCCCTATCCACAAATATTCAAAATCGCGCAACTCATCAACTACCGCGAGTAACGGCGTAACTGATCCGCCCGTGCCGCCGCCCGTTAATAAAATTTTCTTTTTTAAAATCATAACTAAACTTTATGAACTTTATAACTACCTTGTCTGCTTTGACACATTAACCAAAATGCCGGCGGCGGCCAGCGCCGCCATCATCGCGCTGCCGCCGTAACTGATAAACAGCAGCGGCACGCCGGTCATGGGGATGAGGTTAATCATGCCGGAAATATTAATAAAAGCTTGCGCGCTAAACCAGGTAACAATGCCGATAGCGATTAAGCGACCGTACATATCCGGGGCCCGTTGGGAAATTAACCAGCCGCGATAAAATAAAAAAACGTATAGTAATACTAAAGTTACCGAAAAGACGAAACCGGTCTCTTCCGCAATTATGGGAAAAATCGCGTCTCCCTGCGCTTCCGGCAAATAGCTAAATTTTTGACGCGAGTTGCCAAACCCCTTGCCCCAAAACCCACCGGAACCGATAGCAATCAGCGACTGGTCAACTTGATAACAGACGTCTTCCGGGCTGTAACTGGGGTCAAAAAAACAACGGAACCGGTCCATTTGATAAGGAGCGGTTTTGATTAAAATAAATAAAATAATTGCGCCGGCAAAACCAATCACCGCGATGTGTTTTAAATTTCCTCCGCCCACCAAATAAACCGCTAACGAAATCAAGAGCATGATAAATAAAGTGCCGGTATCCGGCTGTAATAGCATCAATAAACTGATAATTCCTAATAATACCACGAGCGGCATCGTGCCGTGATGCAAATCGATTAATTCTTTGCCTCTTTTTTCTATCCAAGCCGCGAGATACAATAAAAAAGTAAGCTTAACGATTTCCGACGGCTGCAGAGAAAAATCAAAAATTTCAATCCAGCTTCTGGCATGCCCCCAGCCGGCTTTTAGCGTCGGCACGAATACAATTAACAGCAAAAAAAGAGAAAAAATCAAAAGCCCTAACGCCATTTTTTTGTACTGGTGATAATCAAACCGGCTTAAGAAAAAAAATAGAACCAGCCCTAACGCTAACCCGAATAATTGGTGATTAAAATAAAAATAACTGGTCTGAAAGCGGGCGTAAGAAATAGCGCTTGAGGCAGACGATAGCATGATTAAACCAAAAATGATAATAGCAAAAACGGCTGTGATAATTAGATAATCAGCCGAGTGATAATTAGACCGTTCGTGCATCAGGTTGGTCAAGATGAACTTTAAACGTTGAAAGCGGCGGGATAACATAAGGCAACCAAATTTTATTTATCTAATAAAAATAATATAAAACCAATGACGGAAGTAACGCCGGAAATTAACCAAAAGCGCATCACTATTTTATATTCCGGCCAGCCGATAGCTTCCAAATGATGGTGCAGAGGAGAAGATAAAAATACTTTTTTGCCGCGCAATTTTTTAGAAAGAATCTGGATAATAGAAGAGAGGGCGGCAACGACAAATAACATGCCGATTATCGGCAGTAGCAAGGCCTGATTAGTGAGCATGGCTATTATGCCTAAAGTAACTCCCAACGACATCGCCCCCGTGTCTCCCATAAAAAAACGGGCGGGCTTGATGTTGAACCACAAAAAAGCGATTAAAGCGCCGATAATGACCCCGCAAAAAGCAGCCAAATCATATTTGCCTTGCACAAAAGCAATCGCGCCGTAAGCGCCAAAAGCGGTTAGCAGCGTGCCGCCGGCTAAGCCGTCTAAGCCGTCGATTTGATTAACGGAAAATGAGGTGGCGACAATAATGAAAATAAAAATGGGAATGTACCACCAACCGATTTGGAAATTGCCGACAAATGGGATATGCAATAAATCCCAATCCAATTTATAAAAAAACCAAAGCGCTCCTACTGCGGCAATGAGCGTATATAATATAATTCGTTGCCGAATCCGCATTCCGCCTTTGCCTCGCCCGCGAACGTCTAAAATATCGTCTGTTAAGCCGACTAACGCCGCCGCCACTAAAGAGCCCAGCGGCAATAGCGTCTGGCTGCGAGTTAAAAAGTTCAGTTGGCGAAAAAATTCTAAATCAATAAACTTGGCGGCATAAAAAAACACTAACGCCAACACGAGCACCGTCACCCAAATCATTAAGCCCCCCATGGTGGGGGTGCCTTCTTTGTTTTTATGCAAACTAGTGAAAATCGGCGTGGTGCCGTTGTTGCGGATGCTTTTGCCTAAGCGGTATTTATATAAAAAATGGGTGAGTAGCGGCGTCCAGAGCACGGCGACGATGCTGGATAGGGCGGTTAAAAATAAAATTTTAATGACGTAAAAAAATTCCATATTTATTTACTGAAAATTAATCAGCATAATAGAAGCGATGCCTAAAATTAAAAAGACATTAACTAAAATTGAACTAACGGCAAAAAGAAACATAAAAAATCGGCTGTCGTCTTTAATCAGATAAGAAAAAATGGCGTTAGCGGCAATAATAACTAAGCCCAATAACGGGATAAAATAAACTTGGCGGGGAGAGCCGATTAAAGTTATGCCAAAATAAATATTGTGGTGCAGACCGATAATATCGGCGTTTACTTTAGAAGTAATTAAGACGCTTAACAGCCAGCTGACGCTATTTAACAGTAAGCCGACTAAAAGCAGCGGCCGCAAAATAGTATCGTGCCATAAAACATTAACGCCGGAGCTAATTTCACTGGCGCGCGAATTCAGCCAACCGTAAAATTGGGTTAACTTGATATTCATGGCTATATTGTAGCAAAATTACGGCCGAAAGCAAATTACTCCGACAAAAAAATTACTTCTGCTTTTCCGTCGGTAAAAAATAAGTCGCCGGCTTGATTTTTGCCTAAGGTCGGCTCAGCGCGCCTAATAGAATAATCGGGACGCGCAACGGCCATTTCTGATAGCGGTTAAATAAAAAAAGAGCATGCTATCATTAGCGCCAATAGTTAAAATTAAGCCGAATTTTTCGTCTGGAGTTAAACGTTTACGTAAAAAATGAAAAAAACCCGGATAACGCTCTACTACTTTTTTTACCTCCGGATCGTTAGCCACCCCTTTGCTGGCTGATTTTATTACCGACTTGATAAATTTTATCGCCATAAATAAATTGTCTGCCTTTGGTCAGCAGCCGACAATATCTATTTTATATATTTGAGGATGGCAAAACTATTCAGCCAGCTTATTGTATAACCAGGCAAAAACGTAAGCCAAGATAGTTACCACGATAAAATGCAATATTCCCATCCAAACTGCCCCGCCATAAGTGTAAGAAAACCCCGGATGCGCCGGACCGGTAAGCGTAATAATATCTTTCGCCCATCCAGTGGCGACAGAAATTGCAATCACTATCAGCGCAATTACGCCGGCGAAAATTCCGGCGGCGAGCGCTAACGCTTTTTCGTTTAATTTCATAGCGTAAAAATTATTTTTTAAATTTTCCCCGACCTTTATTTAAATAAAAGCACATTTTTTGCCGCCTGAATTTAATTCCCCTACCGCGCGATGATATGTTTATTTTTAGGGAAAATAAACAGCGCCGGCACTAAAAACATTAACCAGTGCAACAGCATAAACAACCACACGAACCAAAGTTCATATCCTAGTAACCAATACTTCATCTGTAAAATAAGCGCTACCCAAAAAAACACCCAGACTGCCAACCAATACGGATTGCGGGTAAAATATCGCATCAGGCGCAAAGCGATTAAACCCCAAAATATGCCGAAAATAATTTTATTAGGAAAATAAATAAAAGGGACGGCGAATTCCTCCCGGCTGGTATGCGCCAGCCAATCAATGATAGTGCCAATAATAACTACCAGCGCTATCACTGCTGTTTGCGACAGAATAATTTTAATCTTTTCGGTTAATGGTTCAGCGAACTTAAACATAAATGATTAACTGAACTTAAAAAACTTTGGACGACTAAAGGCAATTTTTTCATACTTTTAATTTTAAAATGAATAAATCACAAGCTGTCTTTAATTTTACTTCTTTTCTAAAATAAAAGCAAAAAAGTTGCTTAATAATTTGGAAAATCAACGGCCGCGTGATATAGTTGTACATTATGATAAATCTTACTGACGCCGAATTAATAAAGCAGGCGGCGCAAGGCGATGACAACGCTTTAACAGAACTGGTACAGCGCTATCTTAAACTAGTCTATGGCTTAGCTTATCGTTACGTCCAAAATCAAAGGGATGCGGAAGATATCGCGCAGGAGGTATGGGTGAAGGTTTGGAAAAATTTAAAAAAATTTACTCCCGCTAAGCCGTTTCGCCCTTGGTTATACCAAATCACAAAAAATACCTGCTGGGATTGGTTAAAAAAGAAGCCAGCTATCCCCTTTTCTGACTTAGCAGGAATTAGCGAGACCTTAATTGATATGGCGCCGCGGCCAGATGTTTTGGCTGACCAAAGTTTGTTAGCGGAAAAAATTACCGCCGCCACTGACCAATTAGCGCCCCCATACGCCAAAGTTGTTTCTTTGCGCCATCAGCAAAATTTAAGCTTTAAGCAAATGGCTGAAATTTTACAGGAACCGCTTAATACCGTTAAAAGCCGCTATCGGCGCGCCTTAATCATGGTAAAAAAAATTCTAAAATTAGATTAAATTTACCATGCACCAAGAAACCTCTCCCAATCGTATATTATTAATACCCCTATGGAAAACGATTTCCCCCAGTCTCTAGTTGAACAAAATATTGCCGTCCCTCAAGACTTATTGGCTAAAGTTATGGGGCGAATTATTGCTAAGCGCAAACTACAAACAAGGCGCCGCCTGTTTGGCACTTTAATATTATTGTTATCAAGTATCGCGGCCGCTATCCCGGCCGGGCAAGTTTTTTGGGCCGATATCACGAGCTCCGGACTTAATTTATATTTAACTTTAGCGTGGTACGACGGGGCGGTGATTATCAGTAATTGGCAAGATTTCAGCTTCACTATCTTAGAATCATTGCCCGTCACTAGCGGCCTAGCGCTACTGGGCGCAATCCTAACGATATTATTGGCGCTTAAAGCCGCCGTTAAGTATTACGCCAAAATTTATCCTGCTTCGCTATTATTTAAAACCACTAACTAACCAATATGAACCTACAAACTTTTTTTCAGTCAAAAAAATTTAAATGGCTCTTAGGCATTATCGGCGCTGGTATTATTTTGCTGCTGGTGCTCCAGTTAGGATTAACGATTGGCTCCCGCAAAGCGCTTTTTTCCTGCCGCTGGACGCAAAATTACCACCGGATGTTTGGCGGGCCAAAAGCAGGATTTTTCCAAAATTTTAGCGGCCAAGATTTTATCAGCGGCCATGGCACGGCCGGCAATATCGTAAAAATTTACGGCAACAATATAATTATTCAAGGGCAAGATAATATTGAAAAAATAGTAACGATTGCTAGTTCCACTATTATTAAAAGCGGCGCCCGTGGCCTGACAGCGGCAGAGCTAGAAATAAACGACCCACTGGTAGTTATCGGCTCGCCGCAAGAGGACGGCTCAATTCTGGGGAAAATCATTAGGGTATTTTATCCGGCTGATAATTCCCCGCCTCCCCCTCCCCGCCCGAACAAATTTAGGGTGTAGCCCGCGCCTAAAATTCCCAAAAAGTCGCCGGCGG
>CAYHIM010000024.1:0-13850 GCA_964356665.1 uncultured Gammaproteobacteria bacterium | reverse complement strand
ACACATAACACATAACACATAACACATAACACATAACACATAACACATAACACATTTATAATGATTGGATTGCCAAAAGAAAAAGTATTATTTTTCCACAAAAGTCAAGAATATTTATTGTATGTCTTAGTTTTTTTGTTGCCATTGCAAACAAGATGGATGATAAAGCTTGGAGAATTGAACGGCGGGTATTGGGAGTACGGCACTTATAGCCTATACGGAGCAGACTTATGGATAATGGGATTATTTTTATTTTGGTTTATTGGCTGGTTATTTTTTTGCCGTCAAATGCCAAATGCCAAATGCCAAATGCCAAATCAAATCCCAATAATCAATGACAAAAATTCAACCCATAATACTAAATATTTAATACTTAATACTAATGTTTGGTGGTTAGCCGGCGTATTTGAATTATTCGTTTTTATTTCCATATTGGCCGCGCCGGATAAATTGTTAGCGCTGTACGGCTATGGGAGGTTTTTATTAGGAATAGGATTATTTTTTTTGCTGACGCAGATTGTTTATGACAAAATAAAATTATATTGGAGCTTAGTTATTGCTGGCGCAGTACAATCAGTTTTAGCCATCCAGCAGTTTATGACGCAAGTCGTTGTTGCCAATAAGTGGCTGGGGATGGCGGCACAGCAGGCGAAAGATTTAGGGGTGTCGGTCGTTGAAGCCGGCGATGAACGCTTCTTGCGCGCTTACGGCAGTCTGCCGCATCCTAATATTTTGGGCGGGTTGCTGGCAATAGTTTTGCTGGTTAATATTATTTTATATTTTAATTTGCGGCGGGAGTGGCGGGCGGTTGAAAATACGAGCCAGGATCAAAAATATAAAATTGGCTTGCTTTTGAGTTTAATTATTTTTATTTTAAATTTTGTCGGCTTGCTATTGACTTTTTCCCGCAGCGCGTGGCTTGGGGTTGCGGCCGGATTTATTGGTTTATTAGTTTATTATTTTATTAATGAGCGCAAGTTGTTTTTAATAAGCTTTAAGTTTGTCGCAATCATGGCGATAACGGCCGTTTTGTTCGTTGTTTTATTCCCGGGGTTAATATTGGGGCGGTTAAGCATTGAAGGTAGGCTGGAGACAAAATCAATTGCCGAGCGGACGGCATACAATCAAGAGGCCTGGCAGATTATCAAGCAACATTGGCTGTTCGGCGTCGGAGTTAGAAATTACGGCCTTGGGGTGTATAATGAAATTAACGATAATAAGCCGGCTTACGCGTATCAGCCGGCGCATAATGTTTTTTTACTTATTTGGGCGGAAACGGGGATATTAGGGTTAGTTAGTTTTCTTGTTTTCTTGCTTTCTTGTTTTTTAACACTATGGCGGCGGAAGAATTTTGAAATTATGGCAGTATTAGTAGCTATAGTGGTGGTGATGTGTTTTGACCATTGGGTTTGGAGTCTGGCGTTTGGGATGTATTTATTTTGGTTTATTTTGGGAGTGAGTTTTAAAAAGGAGAGTAGTATAATATAAAAAATATGCCGGAAAAATTTAACGCGGAAAATTTAAAAAAAGAGGAGGAAAAAAGTGACCAGCCGGAAAAATTAGAGGAGGAGAAAAAAGAAATTATTTTGACGCCGGAACAACAAAGCGGCATAGATAAATTATATGTAAAATTCTTAACAGGTCAGATGGATGATGCCGACGCCGTTAAAATTAAAAATGCGCTTAAATTATCGGAGGAGATCGTGCAGGAGATCCTGCAAAAGAAGGCTGAACAATTGATGATGAAGCGTTTGTCCTTAGGTTATATAGGGGACGCCATCGAGGTTAAAAACAGGCTCAACTTGTCGGGAGAGGTTGCGCCAGAGATAGCTGGACAGAAGGTGGCCTATTATTTATCTAGAGGTTTTTTAGATGAAGCTCTTAAAATTAAAGACGCGTTTAACTTGTCGGACACAACTTTAAACTCCTCTAAAATTCAAGAGGCAGCCAAACAAGAGATGATACATCTTTTACTTATAAAAGACTTATATAAGGCTGTTAAAGTTCAAAACACTTTCAATTTACCGGATTCTCCCAAAATCCAAGAAGCAGTCAAACA
Organism: uncultured Gammaproteobacteria bacterium; assembly: GCA_964356665.1. Lineage (GTDB taxonomy): Bacteria > Patescibacteriota > Patescibacteriia > Patescibacteriales > XYC2-FULL-47-12 > 2-12-FULL-45-10. The sequence goes on along the minus strand of CAYHIM010000024.1, from coordinate 11,791 downwards.
AAATATAATTAGTAGTTTGTTTAATAAACCTTATTTAAAAAACCATTTAGATATTGTTGTTAAAGTTAAAAACACTTTCAATTTACCGGATTCTCCCGAAATCCAAGAAGCGGCTAAACAAGGAGTGATTCAATTTTTAGTTGAAGGAAATATAAATGGAACCCTCAAAATCAAAGAAAACTTTAATCTGCCAGATGAAATTATCGCCAGCCCCGAAATCCAAGAAGCGGCTAAGCAGGGGATAACGATGGGGTTGTCTCAAGGAGATATAGATAAAGCCCTCTCAATCAAAAAGAACTTTAATCTGCCGGAAGAGATTTCTCAAGAAGCGGCTAAGCAGGGAATAATTAAATGCTTAGGCCAAAGAGATATAGATAAAGCCATCCAAATCAAAGAGAGCTTTAATCTATCAAATGACATTATCGCCAGCCCCGAAGTCCAAGAAGCGGCGAAGCAGGGAATAATTGAACGCTTAGGCGAAGGATCTATAGATTTAGCCATTAAAATCAAAGAGAGATTCAATGTGCCGGGGGATGCTGCTTTGGCGGAAAGCGCGGTTCAGAAGTTGATAGAAAGCCGGGAATACATAAAAGCAATACTGATTCATGTTAGGTTTTGTAAGATAAAAAATATAGAAACGATATATAACAGTGCAGTGGCAACCGAAATAGAAGTCAACCCGCAGTTAAAAGCAAGTTATGAACTCTTACAAAAATTATTAGGAGAAAAAAAGTTAAAGAGCATATTACTAAATCACGCGGGTTTCTGGCAGAATGTTCATGATAACCTTCTTTTTATGGAGCGGATTACCGTGTTGCCGGCGGATAAGCAGGAAAAAGTGGGGCGGATTGTTTTATCTTTAATCAACAGCCAAACTAATTTCCAAAAACTGAATGAGCTACTGGGTTCGTTTGACGCGGACGTTTACATTAAGAAGCAGGATGGCGAGGAACTACCTTTCAAAAATTTTGCCGAGTTTGAGCGGGAAGCAATGATGCAGAAGTACGACGTGAATGTGCCGGAGAACGCCAGCGAGGAGTTTAAAACAGCGGTGAAAACTTTAATCAAGGCGCCGGGCGTGGACGCCCATTTTATTGAGCAGATGATTGAAAAATATGATAATAAGTTGGCTGATACCGGCGTGTTTATTGACGGTAAAACCTTATCTCAACAAGAGTTAGAAAATTACCAGAACGGCGGTGAGGAAGACCAAGAAGAGGAAGAATATGCTGATAATGAAGACGAACGGGAAGGCATGAGTAATGAAGAATTTTCTACCCGCTTGATAAATATTATTGAGGGCAAAGATAAAATTAACGAGCGGCAGATCATCAAGCCATTTGAGGTGGAAATACCGTTTGACCCGCTCAATAAGTTAACCTACACGGCGGTGGGTATTCATTCTTTAAATTCACAGACGCCGAAATACGCGGAATTGTTTGAGAAAAAAGAAGGACTACGTGGCCTGCTTGACGCTATCGGCGGGACGGACAAAAAAGTTAAGGAAGAGCTGTCAGTTAAAAAGAGCCAAAAAACAAAAGATGACCCGGACAAAAAAGACCGCTACGCCGCGGATTACAGAAAAGCGCTGGATAACGCCACTCTGCTAAAAACCGGCGAGGGCAAAAAAATTGAAGGAATAAAACCGCATAACATTGAAAACGCGCTGGTGTATTTTAATGAGGAGCGGATGGAGCAATTCGCGGAATTGGTAAAAAATTGCTTACAGGATGAGGAGATAAAAAACTTGCTGCTGCAGACATTTTTGATTTTTTCGCAAAAAGGAGAAAAAATTTTTGACAGCATTGATTTAAACGCTTTTACCGACACGATTGAGCGAGCGCAAGCGGTAGTCGGCGATTATAAAAATTACGAGGCGGAAGTAAATAAGTTAATAGAAGAAAAAACAAATGCCTTAAAAGAGGCGCAAGGAGGACAGGGGTTAAGCAAGGAACAGAAATCAGCCGCCCGGAGGGAGGCGCAACAGGAGATGTTTAACGGCATTACTTCAGAGAAAATATTGGCTCAATTCCAAAACCACGAGCTCGGTTTGGCGTCGCTCGTGATTTATTTAGGATTTAACAACCGCAAGCGCCATTCGGAGAGCGTCAACATTAAAAAGGCGCTGGACAGAGCGCTAAAGCAGAAAAAATACGAGGCGCAGAATAACGAGTTAAAGGCCAAGGGTTTAATTGCCGATAACTCGGACGTGTTTTTATCTTATCTAAATGGCCAGTTGGAAGTGGAAAAGGATGATGAGGAAGCAATCAGGGGCATATTAAAGCAGTACGGCTACGCGGATATGGGACGGAAGCTGAAGGTGGAAATTGCCAAAAAATCCGACCCGCGCGGCTGGGTATGCGGCGATTACACCAACTGCTGTATGCCGTTCACCTCGTCCAAAAACAAAGAGTACGCTTTGCGCGAAGACATGTCGTATTTTTTAGTTTCCATCGTTGATGAAAGTGGCGGCGAAGATTTAGTGGGGCAGTCGGTATTGGTGGCCGCTAAGAAAGCAGGCAAAGAAGCAAAAGAAGATAAAGCCGAAAAACAGTTTACTATTGAAAATGCGAATGAAATCGTGATTGATAATATTGAAATAGCCCATCGGGCAGTTAAATATCGGCTGATAATCAGTCAGGCTTATGAGGAGTTAAAAAATAAATTTCCGGATAAAAAAATCGTCATTGGCACGAGCTATAACGACGATGGCGGCATTGTAACCGGCAATTGCCCGCTGGAAACCGTTGATGCCGCGCCGCTTCTCGGAGATATGGAATATTCCGACTGGTATCATCACAATGCCAATTATGTTTACTACGACCCGGAGAAAAAAGGCGAGGCAGGAGAGCGGTATTTTGGTTTGCAGATAGATATGCTGAACCGTTCGCATATTAAGCGATTTATTACTGACAGCGAGGAATATAGGGCAATGCAGGAAATTTTAGAAAAAATCGGCAAAGGAGAAGATGACGGCGACGGCGGATTAATTTTCCCGGATAACTATAGTTGTGTTATCGGCAATAAAGAGAATTATAAGGGATACATTATCGCCGCTGATTACATTAAAGAGGAAGGTGAGGATGATTATATTGAGTTTGAAAAAATTCACCTGCGCGATGATCTCCCCTTAACTGAAAAGCAGAAAGTTTTTACCGATTATTTAAAGAGCAGGAAAATGAAAAAAAATGACCAAGTGGACGGGATGTTATTCAAACCTGATTTTTTGCGGAATAACGATTTTGTTTTGGCGGCGGTGAGGGAATATTTTAAGGATAAGGCGGAAATTATAAAAAAAGATGATAACCATGTGATAGTTAAATTTTAAAATTATTTTTATGTTAATTGACTTACAACTTCATTCCACCTGCTCCGACGGCTATCTAGCGCCGAGCGCAGTGGCGAGAACCTGCCGCGAGCGCGGCTTAAAAGTCGCCAGTTTAACGGACCATAATACCGTCAGCGGGCAGGAAGAGTTTAGGCGCGCCTGCCGGCAGTTAAAAATAAAAGCGGTGCCGGGAATGGAGCTTTATGTTACTTTGGGCCGCAAGCACCTTAATATTTTGTGGTACAACTTTGATATTGACGACCCGAAGCTGCATAATTTATTGCGCGATTCGCAGAACCGCCGGCGGAGCGGCGTGCGCCAAGCGCTTTCGCGGCTGGTTAGGCGCGGCTATAAGTTGGATATTAATTCCATTTTAGACAAACATAATCATTATATTCCCATTAACCACGTAGTTGACAGTTTTTATCTGTTCAATAAAAAGCGGGTACAGCAGGAACTCGGCAAAAAAAATATTTTGGAAACGGAAATTATCCGTAATTATTTTCGCAAAACGGAAAAAACCAGAATGCACGAGAGTTACATCAATATTGAGCGCGTTTGGCGGGTGCGGAAAAAAATCGGCGGGCAGATTATTTTGGCGCACCCTTGCCAATACCGCTGGATAGAAGAAAAAGCGGTGCGGGAGCTAAAGCGGGCCGGGTTAGACGGCATAGAGGTGCTTTCGCCGCACCATTCTTGGGAGGCGGTAAGTTATCTGCAGGCGCTCTCCGACCAATATAAATTAATTATGACCGGCGGCAGCGATTTTCACCGCTTTGAAGAGCAGCCATGGTATAAAATTAAAAGCGCTTGGAATTATTTTGAGATAAAAAGTAGACTACTTAAGGGTGTTGAAAGAATTATCGCTTAACATAATTATTTTTTATTTAAAACTTTTTTAAATCTAAATTATTCCAAAATTCAAATTATTCCAAACCAAATCTAAATTTCAAATTTCAAAAATTAGGATTTTTGATTTTGACATTGGTTTGGAATAATTTGGAATAATTTTGGTTTTGGAATAATTATGTCCGTAGACACTAATATTTATGATAACCAATTTTTTAATAATACTATTAAACTGGAAGGGCCGTCAGCTCAAGCGGCGGTTGATATTTTAATTAAAAATTTTGTGCCGCGCGCGGTCGTTGATATCGGCTGCGGCTGCGGCGTTTATTTAGCGGAGTTTAAAAAACGGGGAGTGAAGATTTTAGGTTATGACGGCTCGCCCGCGGCTGTCGTCGCCTCGTTAGTTGGCGCTAAAATTAAACTGCATGATTTGTGCCAGCCGCTGCCGTTCAAGCAAAAATTTGATTTATGCTTATGCTTAGAAGTAGCCGAACATTTGCCGCTCGGATCCGCTGATACTTTGATAAATATTTTAGTTAAGTTAGCGCCGGTGATAGTTTTTACGGCCGCTACTCCCGGCCAAGGCCCGCGCTCCATTGGCCATATTAACGAACAGCCGCCTGAATTTTGGGTAAAAAAATTTAAAGCGCAGCAGTTTAATTTAGATAAACCATTAACCGCCAAAATTAAGCGAGCGATGCAGGAAAAAGAAGTTATTTGGTGGATAGTAAAAAATTTAATGGTGTTAAAAAAGATTTAAAATATGGAACGGAAAGCGGCTTTAACCATATTTTTGGCAGTAAGCATTTTTTTAGCCGCCGCCATGATGGCCGCGGTAAGTTTGTCGTCTTTAATAAAATCAACCGGCGCCACTGCCACTGCCGCCGGCCATTGGGGTTTTGACGAAACAAGCGGTACGTCAGCTAGCGATTCTTCCGGCAACGGCCGGAGCGGCAACTTAAGGAACGGCCCGGCTTGGATTAGCGGCGGCAAAGTAGGCGGCGCTTTAAGTTTTGACGGTATTGATGACTATGTGTACGCTAATTTGCCGGCGAGCGACTTCATTAATAATATAAGCATCAGTATTTGGGTGAAGACAGGAAGCGCTAGCCAAAGCATATTAGGGTTTACTAACAATTTACCTATTGGCTGGGTGCACGACAAGGAACTATTTATTGATGCCGCTGGTAAAGTTAATTTTCGTTTTTATCCCCAAGGAACAATACAGTCAACTTTAAGCATTAACGACGGCAACTGGCACCATATTGCCGCACTTTACGCTTTAGACAATTCAATGCAAATGTATATTGATAGCATTCCGCAAGCGTTACTTAGCGCGCAAGGCCAGAGCGCTTCTTACGGCGGTTATTTTACCGTTGGCATTCAAAGCCAAGATTACGGTTATTTCAACGGAATTATTGATGAGGTAAAAATATTCAACTACGCTTTAAGCGCCGCGGAAGTAAATAGTATTTATTCGGCTGGCAACAGCAGCGGAACCACCCCTCCTCAAGGAGAAACAACTCCGGCGGCTAAGCCGGATTTGGACGTTACTTATATTGAGCGCGCGCCGCGGTATGAACGCTACAACGTACAATATTCAACTTACAACAATGCCAGTATCCCCGTTGGTTTGGCTAACGCTGGTCAGAGAGAGCCAGCGCCGGGAGAAACGGTAACATTTATTGCCCACATGCAAAACCGAGGGTCAGTGAATTCCGGGCAATTCCAATATAGCTGGAAAATAAACGACGCGGTAGTTTATAGCGGAGTTGCTCCTTCTTTAGCCGCTGGCGCTAGCCAAACGGCTTCCTACCAATGGCAATGGCAGAATAATCCTGATTTTTACGTAGAATTTACCATTGACGCCAATAATGCTGTCAGCGAAGAGTACGAGCAGAATAACAGCTTGCGGGATAAAGTAAACGGCTACTCTTTACGCATTCAGGCAGAGCAAGAGGCGTACGATAATTTTAATTTTTTTACCAATGTTGTCGGCACTAAGTCTTTTGCCGACTGGATTCAAGCGCAGATTAAGGAGATGAACCAGCGATTAACTCAAGCCGGCGCTCAAGCACAGGTAAGAATTGACGAAATTGCCGTTGAACCAAACGACACTTTACCGGACGGAGGCACGCACGCTTCGACGAATTGGAACTGGGACGGTTCTTGGGGTTTTGAGCGGACGGGCTGGACATTGGCGGAAATTCAAAGTTGGGTTGGCCAAATTCAAGACGCTTTGATACACGAATTGACTCATCAGCTGGGCGTTATTGACGCTTACAATTTAAACTATGATTGGAACTACGCTAAGGACAACGAGGTTATCCCTATTTGCGCCAGTTGCCCCAATGGATCTTTCTGCGGCGGCAACGTCGCTACTTACGAAATTTGTACTTACTACAATCCCCGTTTGGCTGGTTTAATGCGCGGCGGCGGCATCCAATACTCTCCTTTTGACGCTGGTGCTTTAAGCCATACTAAAGGCTACCGGCGCGGCTATTTCGGAGAATATTTATTTGATATTCCCACCAACAATTGGTTGCGTTTTATCCGTAACGGCCAGCCAGTAAGCGGGCTGACGATAGACGTCTATCAGTCTGCCGTTAACACCATTAAATTAAGCGGCAAAATATATACCGGCACTACTGACGGCGCCGGCAAAATCGCTCTGCCTAATCGCCCCGTTACAGCCATACCCAGCACGGCTACTAATCATCAATTAACCCCCAACCCATTCGGCGACATTCACGTGGTGGGCTTGAACGGCATCTTATTGCTAAAAATATCCAAGGGCAATGAAGTTGAATATAAATACATTGACATCAGCGAATTTAATTTAGCCTATTGGAACGGTAATGTTACTGACGCCACCTATGACATTAATACCACTTTAACCGGCAGCTCGGTCGCCCCTCAAAATACGTCCGGTACAGCTTCCACTACTCCCGCCAATACATCCAGCCCCTCTATTCAGCCAGAAAGCACAGCCAGCTCTAATCCTAACAGTAATCCGCCGTCAGCCGTTAGTAACGGCGGCGGACAGAATCAGGCGCAAACGTTACCGCCCGCATCTTCCCAACTGAATGCTCAAGTTACCGCTACCTCCAGCCAGCCAGCCGCTCCCATCCTAACGCCGCCAAGAGCCGAAACGTTTGTTAATCAAAACGCCGCGGAGCGGCAAAACGCAGCGCCGATGAATTCGCCGTTAGGACAAGCGGAGCGTAACGTAGTAGAATCAGTGAGCAACCAGGAGGCGAGAGATATAGTCGCTCGCCAAGAGAGAGTTGTACTAGACACAATTACCGCCCAGGTATATGACCGGGTTATGTCTCAACAGAGCCAAAGCGTTAGAGGGACAATATCAGCGGCCGTTGCCATTTCATTTGCCCAGTTCCTTTATTATGGCACGCCTACAACGAAATTTTTGGGGGCGGGTGAGCGGGGCGGGGTTGTTAATTCTTTTACCGCCGCCTACGGCAGATTTCCAGGCAACGAAACCGATTGGCAGGATGTTATTAAAATTGCCAACGGCCGTTGGCCAACCCAACACAATCAAACGGCAGAAGACAGGGCTATTGTCAGTTTTAAGACAATTTACCTGCGCGAACCGGACCGTTCTGATCCGCACGACGACGCAGCCGTAACGGTTATGGCATATGGCTTACGCCCGGCAAGGCGCAATTTAAATAGTGAACGAGTGGCCATTAAAAGTTTTAAAGCAATATTTAAAAGCGCCCCTACATCAGCCGCTAACTGGGACATAGTGCGCGCCATCGCTTATTCGGGGGCAAAGAGATAGTGTCCGGCCGTCAGGTATTGATTTTTTTAAGAAATAGCTATAAACTATTCGTACCTTGTAAAAATCAAAAAAATAACAGGAGGCATTACGATGGTTGAAATCAACACATCTTATAATCCTCCTGTTAATGGAGGGTTAACTAATCCGGTGGAAACCCAGAGAAAAGCGTTCCAGCCGCCGGATCCGATAAGGGAAATCCCTAATCCCGCCCAAAGACTTGAGCAGAATGTTCCTTTCCCATCCCCATCATCTGCAGTAACAGCCAAGACCAAGGCAGAGGTTAGAGACGGGCCTTCGGTACACCACCCATATTTAGGGTGGCATATAGATATCAAAGTTTGATCATTCCACTGCCTGCTTAGTTTTTTAGCCGGCAGTTTTAATTTTGGCAGGTAGTATAAAATTATTGCCGGTAGTATTTGGCGGCTGATTCCGGCGCCACCGAATTTATGACGATGCCGCTGCCTAATTCCACTCCCGCCCAAATAGAGTCGCGCGGCTGGATTTTTAGGTAAAAGTACTGGTTAGGATTAGAAATAACCTGATGCATAAAAAAATTATAAGATAAATTGAGCCGGTGCAGTTTGCCGAGAATTTTTTTTAACATTTTCGCCAGCGCTTTTAACTCGGGCTGGGTAAGCTCGGTGATATTATCAACCAGACGCCGCGGGAAAATCCAAGCTTCGTAATGGAACTGGGAAGCGTAAGGGCAGAAAGCGGCGATGAGCTTATCGGCGTAAATTTTACGCGGGCTTTTAATTTCTTTAGCGATAATATCAGCATAAGCGTTGCGCTGGTGTTTGGCCTGATAATGAATAGAGGCTGTTATTTCTTCCTGCATGTCTGGCGGGATAATATTAGCGGCAAAAACCTGCGAATGGGCGTGGGCGATGGAGGCGCCGGCTTTGGATCCGTTATTTTTAAAAACTAAAATATAATCAAGATTTTTTCCGCCCGAGGCGGATTTGCTTAAGGCCGCCGTGCGCCACTGGTACATTGTTAATACCGCTAAAATTTCACTCTCGCTTAATTCGCCTAATTCTACTCCGTGCCGGCGCGTATCAATAATTACCTCCTGCGCGCCGTAAGCTTTTTTGTTGGTTAAAGTTACGGCCGGGTAATTATTAGGCAAAGATAAAACTTGCCATTTTGTTGCCGCGCCGATGCGGTCAATAATTTGATTTTGTTTAATAGCGTCCGGACAAAAAACGCAAGGGGCGTTGCGGCGCAGCACTGTTTCCTCGGAAATATCGCGCGGGCGCCTTGACCTTGAGGGCGTAATAATGACGTATTTGTTAAGTAAATAGTCCTTACGAAGTTCGGATGGCATATAATGTTATTTTATCAAAATTAATGGCCCTTGACAATTTTTTTGGGATTCTTTAAAATAAGGTGATAGAAAATGATTAGCACTCTCTATAGTAAAGTGCTAATAAAATTATTATTTATTAACTTTTTAAGCTTATGCAGATTAAACCCTTAGGCGATAAAGTCATCGTCAAAGCCTCTTCCAAGGAGGAAAAAACCAAATCGGGCATTGTTTTGCCGGATACGGCCGATAAAGAAAAGCCGGAGCAAGGCGAAGTGATTGCCGTTGGTCCGGGCAAATTATTGGATAACGGCAGTCGCGCGCCCATGAGCGTCAAGGTTGGCGATAAAATTTTGTTTAAAAAATACAGCCCGGATGAGTTTAAGATAGATAAGGAGGAATTTTTGGTTTTGAGCGAGGGGGAGATAATCGGGATCATAGAATAAATTTTTGAATTTTCAATTTTATAATTTTCAAACAATTAGTTAATTTAAAAATTTTAAAATTGTTTGAAAATTGAAAATTTTGAAATTATAAAATTTATAACAATCAAATTATTAAATAAAAATTAATACTAAATTTTATGGCCAAACAAATAATCTACGAAGAAGAGGCGCGCAAAGCGCTTAAACGCGGCGTGGATAAATTAGCCAACGCCGTAAAAATCACTTTGGGCCCAAAGGGCCGCAACGTGGTGCTGGAAAAAAGCTACGGTTCGCCGGTGATAACTAAAGACGGCGTAACGGTGGCTAAAGAAATTGAACTGGAAGACAAATTTGAAAACATCGGCGCGGAAATTGTTAAAGAAGTTGCCTCCAAAACTAATGACGCGGCTGGCGACGGCACCACTACCGCGACCATTCTCACGCAGGCAATGATCAACGAAGGGTTAAAGTTAGTCGCGAGCGGTGTGAACCCAATTGAAATCAGAACCGGCATTGAAGAAAAAGTGGAACAAATTATTAAAAAGCTGAAAGAAATGAGCAAACCAATTTCCACTAAAGAAGAAATCGCGCAAGTTGCCTCTATTGCCGCCAACGACAAAGAAATTGGCTCTATCATTGCCGAAGCCATGGACGCGGTCGGCAAAGACGGCGTCATCACCGTGGAAGAAGGCCAGCATTTTGGCGTAGAAAAAGAGGTAGTGGAAGGCATGCAGTTTGACAAGGGATATGTTTCGCCCTACATGATTACGAATGCGGAAAAAATGCAAGCCGAGTACGAAGACCCTTACATTTTAATTACCGATAAAAAAATCGCCGCTTTAGCCGACATTTTACCGCTGCTGGAAAAACTCGCGCAAAGCGGGCGCAAAGACTTAGTGATTATTGCCGAAGACGCGGAAGGCGAGGCGCTGGCTACTTTCATCGTTAATAAATTGCGCGGCACGTTTAATGTGCTCGCGGTAAAAGCGCCCGGTTTTGGCGACCGGCGCAAAGCAATGTTAGAAGATATAGCGGCCGTTACCGGCGGCCGGGTCATTTCCGAAGAAGTGGGATTAAAGCTGGAAAATGCGAATATTGAAGATTTAGGGCAGGCGCGCAAAGTCATCGCCACTAAAGAAGACACAACGATTGTGGACGGCAAGGGCGATAAAAAAGCAATTAGTGAGCGCATCAGCCAAATTAGAAAAGAAATGGAGATTACCGACAGCGATTTTGACAAGGAAAAATTGCAGGAACGGCTGGCAAAGTTATCCGGCGGAGTAGCCGTCATTAAAGTGGGTGCGGCGACTGAAACCGAAATGAAAGAGAAAAAAGACCGCATTGAAGACGCCCTGCACGCGACCAAAGCCGCGGTGGAAGAAGGAGTCGTTTTAGGCGGCGGCTTAGCGCTCGCGGTTGCCGGCGACGCTTTTAAGGAATTAACCGACAAGAAAAAGGATAACCCGGGCGCGCAAATTGTGGACAGCGCGATTTTAGAGCCAATCAAACAAATAGTTTATAACGCGGGCAAAGACGGCTCGCTGATTTTATACAACATTATTGTCCATCATCAGAAGGGCAGTACGAATATCGGTTACAACGCTGTGAACGGAAAATTTGAAGATTTGATGGCGGCCGGCATCGTTGACCCGACTAAAGTTACTCGTTTAGCGTTACAGAACGCTGCCTCCGCCGCGGCCATGTTTTTGACTACCGAAGCGGTGGTAGCCGATAAGCCGGAGCCGAAAGAGCATAATCACGGCAACCCGGGAATGGGCGGCGGCATGGGCGATATGATGTAGAATGCATTAAAACATTAAAGCATTAAAACACAAAAACACTTGATTATTAAATAAAACATTGAAATGCCTCGTAAAAAGCGGGGCATTTCTGTTTTTAATGTTTTTCTGTTTTATGTCTTAAAGCTCTTGTATTTTAATGCTTGGCCCCGTAGGCTTGCCTTACGGGGTTTTTATGTATATAATAAGGTTATTCAGCTAAATAAACATTATGTCTTCTCCCTTAAACTCAACTTATCGGGTCAACATTACTATCGGCACCATTATCAAGATAGCGGC
>CAYHIM010000023.1:0-14036 GCA_964356665.1 uncultured Gammaproteobacteria bacterium | reverse complement strand
GGGTTTGATGAAAGAAAGAATTTCCGAAGTAGCCAGAGGCGTTAACGTGGTTAATCATCAAAGAACCGTTGATGCGGCCCGGTTATTGGGCTTTAATTTAATGTGTTTGCATACCCCCCTTGATAACTTAGCGGCAAAATTTTTATGTCCGGGCGATGAGCGGCTAAATAATACAAAGGGACAAAAAAGCTGTAATCCAATTCCGGCGCGGTCGTGAGTTGCAGCGGTTCGGTTGTTTCTAAACTTTCTTTAATCTTGTAACTCAAGGCGTTGTCGCCGTGGCTCACTATTTTATTAGTCAAATCGCCAAATTCACCCAGATGACTTTTGTATTTAGGCGAAAAGTTAATCACGAAAGACTGCTCGTTGACGGTTCCGTGGGGAGAAATAATAATTAAAGTTTCCGGGAAACTAGCGTAAAAATTACTTTCCAATTTTTTTAAAGCATTAATGGTGGCAGTTAACTTAGCCGCATGCTCTTTGCCCACAGTCGGGATAAGTAACGGCGTATGGGGGGTGATGGCGGAGAAAACCAACATAGTTCAAATAGTTTATTAATATTTAATTGATTTGCGAACCCTATAATGCGAATGCTTCCTAAGAATTAATTAGTTCAATTAATATATGCAAATACTACAAAAAATAATTTGCATGCCTTAACTTATAAAGTAAATTATTTAATGCGGTCAAATTATATTTATAAAAACAATATCCAAATATGACTTTTGAGGTATTTGCATATAATTTGTAAATTTGCATTATTGTTATTTAAAGCTTTGCTCCACAATCGGCTCGCCCTCGTCGTAGAGCGCGAGCGTCTGCGGTTTTACTACTAAAATATTTTCCCATTTATAACCCAGTTGTTCAAAGGCCTTAGCCGAACTGATCGGGCGCTTTTTGCCGTTAGATATCACATAGACGCCGATAGAGGTAGTGGATTTTAATAAATAGCCGTCCTCAAATTTAACCGGCTCAATTTTTTCGTATTTATCCAATTCGCCAGTTTGCGGTTTCGCCACCTTTAATCCTTTAAATTTAGTTTTTAAAAATATTGGGTCAATCAAAGGAGCTTTAGTGTTATTAATAACGTAATAGACGCCGCCGCTCTTTAAGTCGCGCAAGAGCGCGCCGGTAGGATGGGCGTCGTTATCCGTTATCGGCACGCTTTCGCCATAGCCGCTCAAATCTTCATTGCTCGCGTTATCAACCTCTTCCGGGTTGAACCCTAATTTTTTAAATACTTCGGGGCTTGATATTTTACGTTTGTAGTTATCTACCAAAAGATAAATGTCTCCCTGCGGCGAACGCACCAGCGAATATTGGGCGAATCTAAGCGGCGCTCCGATGGAGTAAGCGTCTAAGTCGCTTTTATTCACGGTCAAGATTTTTTTTGGGTCATAGCGGGAAGTTAATGCGCCCCGGCTCGTGAACGGCCGCTTTAATCCATCCTGAATCAGCCACACGCCTTTTTCTCCTTCCACTTGCACGAGGGAGCCGTCCGGGAAAAGCCGCGAGAAATAATTATTCCACAGCCGCCAGAAATTATAATTGCCGTTATAAACATGGGGGGTGTAATTATAAAGGGCGGCGGTAGCTTGATTTGCCGGCGTTACTGCCGCGTCGGCTTTGTTCGTATTGGTAAAGGTATAAGTAGCGCCGGCTTGATATTTATACAAACGCGGCTCGTCCATATACGAGCGGAATTGCAAGGCGGCCGAATTGATTTGTTTATAAAATCCTTGCCAGCGCGGATTGCAGCCGCCCGTGTCCGGACAGCCATAGCCGGTCGCCCAATCATACTGGCTTTGCTTGGGCGCCGCGTCTGTTAACAAACTTTGCTCTTTCTGGATTAAAACCAGCAAAAATTTCGGATTGACTTTATTAGTAATGGCGCGGTCATAAATCACTTCGGCGGCGGCCATGGTTTTGCCGTCATCGGTCGTGACGGAATAATTTTTTAACGCCCCCTCCTGGCTGTTAATAAAAGCTTTGATTTCTTCTAAGGTCATTGAAGTATGGTCTAACACTTCGCTGTCAGAAATAATATAATTGGGGTTGAAGTTGGGATTAATATCTTGGGCAAAAACAGGGTAACCGGCTATTGTTAAAAATACAGCTAGGGCGGGTATAATGATTTTCTTCATAGTAATCAGCGATTAAGATAATTAAACAATATTTGCAGAATTATTATATCATATTTATCCACCGCCACCAACCCCTTGCTATTTTTTTAATTTTATTTTATAGTTATACACAATTATTTAAAAATATTACCTAATGACAAATATGAACATCACCAACGGCAGCGGCGCTGACGAAGCGCAACTAATTACGCGCGAAGGATGGGAAAAGTTAAAAAAGGAATTAGACCTGCTAAAAAATGTGCGGCGGCACGAAATTGCCGAGCGCATTGAGCGGGCAAAGGAGCTGGGGGATTTATCGGAAAATGCCGAATACGCCGAAGCCAAAGACGAACAGGCGTTTAACGAAGGCAGAATTTTAGAAATTGAAGCGCTGTTAAAAAAAATAACCATCGTGGAAGGCAACGGCCATAGCGGCACGATTGATTTGGGCTCCCAAGTAACGGTTGTTTGCAACGGCAAGCAGAAAGAGTTTATTTTAGTCAGTTTTAACGAAGTTGACCCGGAACAAAATAAAATTTCTAACGAGTCGCCGTTGGGGCAGGCGCTGATTGGCAAAAAAAATGGAGATGAGGTATTAGTACCGACGCCGAGCGGGCAGATGAAGTATAAAGTTATTAAAGTGGAGTAAAATCACATAACACATAACACATAACATAAAGCCGCCTTTCGTTCAGGCGGTTTTTTGTTGGTTGCGGTTTAATTTGGTATAATAGTATGATAAAGCTATGAAGAAGAAGCTAAAAAAATTTTTTCGTTCGCTGGGACCGGGGTTTATTACCGGCGCGTCCGACAACGACCCGTCCGGCATCGCCACCTACTCGCAGGCCGGCGCCTTATTCGGTTACGGGCAACTGTGGCTGTCTTTATATCTTTGGCCGTTTATGAGCGTGATGCAGGAAATGTGCGGCCGGATTGGCTTAGTAACCGGCCGGGGATTAGCGGGCGTTATTCGCAGCCATTATTCTCGCTCCATCTTATACTTTGCCGTCAGCTTGTTATTTTTAGCCAATACCATTAATATCGGCGCTGATTTGGGCGCGATGGCGGCGGCGGCGCAATTATTATTAAATTGGCCGTTCGCGGTCTGGTTAATTTTGATGGCCGCATTCACTTTGCTCCTGGAAGTTTTCGTTTCTTATCAAGTGTATGCCAAATACCTAAAGTATTTAACGCTCGCGCTGTTTGCCTATGCGGCGGCTTTTTTTATGGCGCAGCCGGATTGGCGGGCGATAATTTTGGCTACTTTTATTCCCACCCTTTCTTTTTCTCCTGACTATTTAATCAATGTGGTCGCTATTTTAGGCACTACCATTTCACCCTATTTATTTTTTTGGCAAGCCAGCGAAGAGGTGGAGGAAGAGGTGGCGCAGCATAAAATCAGAGCGATGGGGTGGAGCATACCGCGAGTTAACCGCCGCGATATCAGTTCGTTACGTTTAGACACGGTCATCGGCATGCTATGGTCGCAAATGATTGCTTTTTTTATTATCGCCACGACCGGTTCAACATTATATTTAGCCGGCATTAATAATATTACCACGGCGACGGAGGCGGCGGAAGCATTGCGGCCGTTAGCGGGTAATTTTACTTTTTTTGTGTTCGCGTTGGGCATTATCGGCACCGGTTTATTGGCGGTGCCGGTTTTAGCCGGTTCGGCTTCTTATGCGATTGCCGAATCATTTGGCTGGCGGGAAGGTTTGTACCGCAAATTCCGGCAGGCGCATGGTTTCTACGGGGTAATAACCATTGCCACTCTTTTCGGGCTATTGATTAATTTTACTTACTTACAGCCGTTTCAAATTCTTTATTATACCGCCGTTCTGAACGGCATTATCGCTCCTCCGTTAATGGTTTTAATTTTATTAATTGCCGGCAATAAAAATATTATGGGCAAATATACTAATTCTCGCTTGTCCGCCGCACTAGGCTGGATAATCACTATTTTAATGGGAATAGCTTCGTTAACATTAATTTATAATCTGCTTTGGTAAGCCGTGCCAGCAGAGAGCGAGTATGGTATAATTAAAATAGAAAAATAAAGTATGCCGGAAAGCAATTATCTGCAAAAATCAACTGAACAAATCATAGCGCCGGAGCAGTTCGCTATAGAGCCGGAAAAACCAGAGCCGCCGGCTCGTTTTGAACAGCCAAAATTTACTCAAGGCAAAAAACCAATCACCGGCGCGCCCATGCCGCCTTTTCCGGCAACTGCGCTGCCGCCGGTTGCTCCCGAAAAGATTCAGCTTAAAGATATTGAGCGGATTTTAAGCGAGGATTTGGAAGAAATTTATGGGCAACTCCCGCCGGCTAAACAGCAGGAGTTTAAACTAGCGGGAGAAGAGACCGCCCGCAAAATCAAAGAGTTATTAGAACGCACCAAAGTAAAAGTTAAAAAAATCGCCAAATTAGTTTGGCGTTGGCTAAAAATTATTCCGGGTGTGAATAAATTTTTTTTAGAAAAAGAAAGCAAGATTAAGACAGACAATATTCTGCGGCTGAAGCAGGATAAAGTTAGTAAATAATTTTTATTTAAATAACAGTTTGTGTAAATGACTAATATCAAATTTCAAATGACAAATCAATACCTAATTTTTAAATGTCTAATGACTAATATTTTTTGACATTAGGGATTTGACATTGACTTGATATTTGAAATTAAAGCCATTAATGTTCGACTATTCCTACGCCAATATACTTATTGATATTGCCGCGATAGTTATCACTATCTTGCTTTTATTATTGGTCGTGGCAGTACTGCGCAAAATCTTGTGGGCGGTTGCCGGCGGCGCGCAGGCTTTTGCCAAAGACATCTTACTTATTCGTCTGCCTAAAGACAGGCCCAAAGACAGGGAAGAGGAGCGGACAGTGCAGATGCTACACGAAGAAATAGCCGCCGGAGAAAGCATTTTTTCCCTCATTGGCGGACTGAAAGCAAACCCGCACGGCTTTAAATCGTGGCTACTGGGAGCGCACAACACTTTTTCTTTTGAAATAGTGGCGCACCAGCGGCTGATTTCTTTTTATGTGGCGGCGCCGCGCGAACAGCGGCGTTTTATTGAACAGGAAATTTACGCCCATTATCCGGCGGCAAGCATTGAAGCCGTGCCTGATTATAACATTTTTACTTCCCATAGCAACGTCAAAGGGGGCGGTTTAAAATTAAAGCGCAGCAGCATGTATCCGATCCGCACTTATAAGCAGATGGATATTGACCCGCTGGATTCATTGCTGAACACTTTAGCTAAATTGCGCGAACACGAGGGGGCGGCTATCCAGATAATAATGCGTTCCGCGCCTAAGTCCTGGCGGGCGCGGGCGCAGCGCATTGTGAAAGAAGTGCGGAGAGGGAAAACATTAAGCGAAGCGATGAAGAACACAAGCTACAGCCGGATTTTTAGCGGTATAGGGAAGACCGGCGAAATTTTACTGCAAAAATCAACCGAGCAGTCCGCTACCCCGCCGCAGCGGATGACGCCGGTAGAAGAAGAAACTCTAAAATCCATTGAGGAAAAAATGTCTAAAGCCGGTTTGGAAGTCAATCTGCGGCTGGTAGTGGCGGCGGATAACGCCGGGCAGGCGCAAATTTACCTGGATAATATTATTGATTCCTTCAGCCAGCACACTATTTTTGAATACGGCAATGGTTTTAAAAAATTAAAAGCTTGGCGGAGCCGAAATTTAGTGAGCGATTTTAATTTTCGCCGCTTTAATGAGCGCGCGAAAATGGTTTTGAATACGGAAGAGATCGCCAGCGTTTTTCATTTTCCTTTGCCGCACAACGAAACGCCCAATATCCACTGGCTGACCGCGAAACTGGCGCCAGCGCCGCCGGATACGCCCGGCGCCGGCTTGTATTTAGGCGAAAATATTTTTCGCGGCGTAACGAGGCCTATTTTTATCAAGCGCGATGACCGGCGGCGGCACTGTTATCTAATCGGCAAATCCGGCACGGGCAAATCAAACCTGCTGGCGCTGCTCGCGCGCGAAGACATCCAAAACGGCGAGGGCGTTTGCGTGATTGACGCCCACGGAGACTTAATTGAAGATATTCTCTCCGGCATCCCTAAAGAGCGCGCCGAAGAGGTGATTTATTTTGCGCCGGCCGACACGGCGCGGCCGCTGGGTTTGAATTTATTGGAATACGACGAGCGCTATCCGGAGCAAAAAACTTTTGTCATCAACGAGATGATAAAAATTTTTGATAAACTCTATGATTTAAAGCAGACTGGCGGGCCGATTTTTGAGCAGTATATGCGCAACGCCATGCTCTTAATTATGGATGACCCGGCGAGCGGCTCTACTTTGATGGAAATTTCTAAAGTATTGTCTGACCCGAATTTCAGGAAAATGAAGCTTGATAAATGTAAAGATCCCACCGTAGTCGCTTTCTGGCGGCAGGAAGCGGAGAAAGCCGGCGGGGAAGCGGCGCTCGCAAACATCGTCCCCTACATCACCTCCAAACTTACGAGTTTCATCTCTAACGCCACCATGCGGCCAATCATTGGCCAGCAGCAGAGCTCCTTTAACCTGCGCGACATAATGGACCAGCAGAAAATTTTACTGCTTAATTTGTCCAAAGGCCAAGTGGGGGAGATGAACGCGCATCTGCTCGGCATGGTGCTCGTGGGGAAAATTTTAGCCGCGTCGCTTTCGCGCACCGACGTTCCGCGCGAACAGCGCAAGGATTTTTACCTTTATATTGACGAATTTCAGAATTTCATTACCGATTCCATCAGCATCATTTTATCCGAAGCGCGCAAATATAATTTGAATTTAATTATGGCGCACCAATATCTAGGGCAACTCGTGCGCAACAACGACACGACCATTAAAGACGCGGTTTTTGGCAACGTCGGCACGATGGTGTTATTTCAAATCGGCTCGGAAGACTCGGAAACAATGGTGAAAAACTTCACGCCGGTTTTCAACGAATTTGACCTGATTAACATTGAAAAGTATAATGCCTATGTAAAACTCTTAATTGATAATACCACTTCGCGCCCGTTTTCTATGGCGATTCCGAAATTGCCGGACGGCAACGCCGCGGTGGCGCAAAAAATTAAAGAGCTGTCGCGGCTGAAATACGGCCGAGACCGAAGCGTGGTAGAGGCGGAAATTTTTGCGAGAAGTAAGAACACATAACACATAACGCGCAACACATAACAAAAATTGGATATTAGGATATCGAGATATTGTTAAGAGTAATTTAATTTTATGCACAAGCAAGATTTACAACAAATTTCATCTTTGTTAGACCAAAAATTAGATCAAAAGCTAGATCAAAAGTTTAAAGAAAACAACAAGAAGATAAAGAAAATAATAGACGACAAAGTAGATGAGGTGATAGCTACTTCAAAGAAGCAGTTTGATGAACATGCGGAAAAATTGGATGAACATGCGGAAAAATTGGATGAACATGCTAAAAAGCTGGATGATATTAAATCAGAATTGCTGAAAAGACCAACTAAGGAAGACTTTTCTTCTTGGCGAGATAAACAGATTGAGCCAGTCAAATTGGATGTGGATAAATTAAAATACATCCACCGTGACGTATGGCAGAAGTTGCCTGACAGTGGAACCGTTAGTAGGGTGCTCATTGGAAAAAGAATAAAATAAAAAAAGCGGAATATGATACCAGCCGAATTTAAAAAGTCACCTAAATCCCGCAGAAAAGTTATTACTATTATCATAGTTTTATTGTTAATGTCCGCGTCTTTCTACGGCGGTATTTTTATATCCCAAAAGACAAACATTGATGAGCGGCTGGTAAACAAAGATTCGGTGTTTTTGGGTAGGGTGTTAAATAAGTACGAAACGGCGCAAAGAGAAAATTTGGCGCGCGATGTTGATTTTAATATGTTTTGGCAGGTGTGGGAAATGTTGAAGGAAAAATACGTGGATAAGGATACATTAAAAGACAAGGAAATGTTTTACGGCGCTCTGCGCGGCTTAGTCAATTCGGCTGGCGACCCGTACACGGTTTTTATGAATCCAGTTGTGTCCCAAGAATTTGCGGACGACATGAAAGGCACTTTTGAAGGCATTGGCGCCGAAGTAGGAATTAAAGGCGAAATTTTAACGGTTATCGCTCCTTTGGCCGATATGCCGGCGGAAGCCGCTGGCTTGAAAGCGGGCGATAAAATTTTAAAAATTAACGGCGAGGACACATCGCCGATGACAATTGACGAAGCAGTCGGAAAAATTCGCGGGCCGAAAGGCACTACCGTAACTTTAAATGTCTGGCGGGAGAGTTTTGACAAACCGCAGGATTTTGTTATCACCCGCAGCACCATTGTAGTCAAAAGCGTTACTTGGAGCATGAATAAAGATAAGCTGATGGTTATTAAAATTTCTCATTTTAATGACGATACGGCAGAACTTTTTGACCGGGCAGTACGGGAGACGATCAAGCAAAATCCGAAAGGAATTATTTTAGATTTGCGCAACGACCCGGGCGGATATTTGGAAACGGCGATTGAGGTCGCGAGCGAATGGATAGAGGAGGGGGTAGTGGTAACGGAAAAGTTTAACGAGGAAAAGAAAAATGAATATTTGGCGCGCGGCCGGGCGCGGTTGCAAGATTTTAAAACAGTCGTGCTAGTCAATGAAGGTTCGGCTTCGGCTTCCGAAATTGTCGCCGGCGCCCTAAAAGACTTGGGGCTCGCTCAAATCGTCGGCGCGAAAACTTTTGGCAAAGGCAGCGTGCAGGAGTTGGAATATCTGCCGGACGGCTCTTCGCTTAAAATTACCGTTGCCAAATGGCTGACGCCCAAGGGAATAAATATTAACGATGAAGGAATAATGCCGGACGCAGAGGTTAATTTGACGCCGGAAGATTATGAGGCGGATAAAGACCCGCAGATGGAGAAAGCGATACAGACATTGAACGGAAATTAAACAGTAATTTAACAATAATTATCTCAAAATCCAAATTATTCCAAATTATTCCAAACCAATGTTAAAATCTTAAATCTTAATATTTGATGTTTGAATTTTAGATTTGGTTTGAGATAATTTGAAATAGTTTGAGATAATTTGAAATAATTAAATTAAGTATGCCCAAACAAAAACCAACCAGCGTCCGCGCTAACAGTAAGTTTATTTTCGTCGTCGGCGGCGTGATGTCTTCAGTCGGCAAGGGCGTGGCGGCGGCGTCCATGGGCAAGATTTTACAATCCAAAGGCTATCGGGTAGCCAACATCAAGTGCGATATGTACGTGAACGTTGATGCCGGAACCATTCGGCCGGCCGAGCACGGCGAGGTGTTTGTCGGCGAGGATGGCATTGAAGCGGATCAGGATTTAGGAAATTACGAACGTTTTACTGATGAAGTCTGCACCGGCGATAACTATATTACCACCGGCCAGGTGTACCAGGAAGTTATCCGGCGCGAGCGAAATTTAGAATATAACGGCGAGGACGTGGAAGTGGTGCCGGATATCCCCAATGAAATTATTCGGCGCATTAAATTGTGCCAAAAGAAAAATGAGTCTGAAATGACAATAATTGAGCTGGGCGGCACCGTGGGCGAGTATCAGGTGCTGTTATTTTTAGAAGCGGCGCGCATCATGAAAATGAAAGAACCCGATAATGTTTTTTTCGTATTGGTAAGCTATTTGCCGACCCCCGGCCTGCTGGGGGAACAAAAGTCCAAACCGACGCAGTACGCCATTCGCACGCTCAATTCCGCCGGCATTAATCCTGACTTAATTCTCTGCCGAGCTGATAAACCGGTGGCTGACAATATTAAAAAAACCATCAGCACGGTGTGCAGCCTGCCGCTGGAGCGCATTATTTCCGCGCCGGACGTGTATTCCATCTACGATATTCCCGTTAATTTTGAAGCAGAAAATTTCAGCTCGATTGTATTAAAACTGATGGGGTTAAAAGCGCGGCGGCAGGATATGAGAGACTGGGCAGCGTTGGCAAAAAAAATCCGGCAAATAAATAAAGAAGTTACCATCGGCATTGTCGGAAAATATTTTAATTTCAAATCGTGCCATGACACTTATATTTCCGTCATTGAGTCCATTAATCACGCCGCCTGGCAGCAGAATTTAAAGCCAAAAATAATTTGGCTGGAGGCGGAACGTTACGAAAAAGATAAAAGAAAATTACAGGAGTTAAAGAAGTTAGGAGGAATTATTGTCCCGGGAGGCTTTGGCGGGCGCGGCGTAGCCGGCATGATTTTAGTGGCTGATTATGCGCGCCGGCACAATATCCCTTATCTGGGGCTGTGTTTAGGGATGCAGATTTTAACCATTTCTTTTGCCCGCTATGTGCTGAAAATGGCGGACGCTAATTCCACCGAATTTAATCCCCGAACCAAACATCCGGTCATTGCCACTATGGAGGAACAAAAGAAAAATATCGCGGCCAAAAATTACGGCGGCACGATGCGACTGGGAGCATATCCGGCTAAATTAGCCAAAAACTCGCTAAGTTATCGGTCATATAAGCAAACTGACATTAGCGAACGCCACCGCCACCGCTATGAATTTAACAATGAATATCGCAGCCAACTGGAAACCGCCGGCTTGCGCATTGCCGGCGTTAATACGGCGAGGAATTTAGTGGAAATCGTGGAAGTAGCCGGCCATCCCTTTATGGTCGGGGTGCAGTTCCATCCCGAGTTCAAATCGCGCCCGCTGGCGCCGCATCCTTTATTTAAGGAGTTTATCAGAGTTTGCGCGAAGAAATAGGGTTGTGCTATAATAAAATATATGCCGAAGAAAAAAATAACAATTGAAAGCTTGGCGAAAACTATTGATGAGTTAGCAATAATGATAAAAAATGGCTTTGACGAAGTTGGCAATGAAATAAAGGGTCTAAAACAAGATGTCAATATTTTAAAACAAGATGTCAATATTTTAAAACAAGGTCAAGAAGACATTAAACTAAAGTTGGATAATGTCGCTTACCGGATTGAATTAGTAGCTTTAGAAAAAAGAGTGCAAAGGGTAGAAGATATTGTTTTGGCGCGGCGGCGAAAATCTTAAATCTTTACCCCGCGCAATAATGCCAAGGGCAATTTTACAGGGTGAATCTTAAATTTTTTTATTCCCATGCTGAAAAAAGTTTTTAAAAGTTTTGTTTATCTAATAGCTTTAGCGGTCGTTAGCACGGCGGGAGCTGTTTTAATTAGGGAGGCGATTGCAGCCTGGACCGGGCCGACGGCGAATCCGCCCGGCGGCAACGTGGATACTTTGTTAAATACCGGTGCTGTTGCCCAGACTAAAACCGGCGATTTAACGGTTAACAAATTAATTGCCAATTCGTCAGCCGGCATTGGCATTGATTCCCCTAACCGCCAGCTTCATATCAAAACCGCTTCCGGCAACGCCGAGTTTGACATCCAAAGCGCCGCGCAGGGTTACTGGGCGCTTTATCAGGATGCTACCAGCGGCGAGTTGCGTTTTTGGAATACTAATGTTACGAGCACCTCTACCAAAAATGCTTTAGTGTTAACTGCCGACGGCTACCTCAAAGTTCCTGCGCCGATTAATTCCGGCGATGTCGCGACCAAAGGTTATGTGGACGCGGCCGCCGGCGGGGGAGACGCGACGGCGGCGAACCAGCAAGCGATAATGGGCAGCGGATTTTCTTCTTCTACCGACTCGTTAAAATCTTTAAGTACCAAAATTAATGCCATACCAACATCGGGCGGGGACGCGACTTACTCAAAACAATTAGAGATTCAATCTGATGTCCAGCGCACTTTTGGCTGGGTGGTGCCAAATTCAACTTATGTCAGCGTCGGCGGCAACACGGCTTTTTGCCGCTCTAATGTTGTTTCCGCCGGCGGGATAACTACTGTCACTAATATCAATAACGGGCTTACCTGCGATACTAACCGGCAGTGCAGTAACGGCGCTTGCGCGTCAATTCAGTCATTAACTTTTTCCGGCGCTACTCATTCCGAAGCGCAATGCACGGGAGCAGGCGGAGCAGTTTATAACACTGGCAATGGCACGATTTGTAAAATTACCGGGTCTAGTTGTCCATCTGGTTGGTCACAAGCGGACAATTGGCAACATTATACAGCTATCGGCTGGGGAAGCCTTACCCAAGGCGATTCCTGTGGTTTCTTCAAAGATAGTGGTCCGTTGAATTTTACTAATCAAATAGCCAATGATTATTGGCATGATTTAGGCGGTCATAACCAGTGCGGTTTTAGTGACTATTGCGACCCAGCCACAATGAATTGGGGATGGTTAGTAGACCCCATGTGGTATTCTGGAGGCAGTTATTGTGGAAGGTTCGCTGGAGCTGAAAGCCCTGGTATGGGTAGTAACATTAACCCTTCTACTAATCGTTCTGAAATCGGCTGCAAATAATTTTATCGCAGCTTAATCATATGCCAAGAAAAAAAGTAACAATTGAAAATTTATCTGCTAGAGTTGATAACTTAACAAAAATAGTTGAAGATTTAGCGTTAATGACTAAAGAGGGTTTTGATGAAATGAGCGGTAAGTTTACTGATGTGAGCGGCAGGTTAACACTCACGGAACGAAACCAACAGGAAACTAATGATCGGCTAAATCTGGTAGGGCGCGATCTGGGAGAAATCAAGCTGCGATTGAGCAATGTTGCGTATCGCTTTGAATTGGAAGAACTGGAAAAGCGAACACAGAAAGTGGAAGATATTGTTTTAGCAAGGCGGAGAAAGTAAAAAAATAATATATAAATACAAAAAAGTTTGGCTGGTTAGGCCAAACTTTTTTTATTTGCAATTAAAATCTATTTCACGGGGTCAATGTTTACAATCGTTGCCTGCTTTAAGCTGCCGTCGTATTTGCGCAAATGTTTTTTAGTAAATTTTACTATACCGTTGATAAGAGAAAAAATAGTGTCGTCTTTGCCGCGTTTGACGTTTTTACCCGGATGCCATTTAGTGCCGCGCTGGCGGATAATAATAGAGCCGACTTTGGCGCGTTCGCCGTCGTGCAGTTTAACCCCTAAATATTTCGGGCGCGAGTCGCGGCCTAAAGTAGTGGAGCCGCCGGCTTTAGTATGAGCCATAGTTGAAAGTTAAAAAATAAAAATGCAAAATGCAAAATTTAATAATTAAGCAAAGTATAGCAATTGTTGCCGATAGTGTCAAGGAATGGTAAAATATATACAGGCATTGAACGATAATTATACAATAATTAAACAGAAATTAAAAAATTATTGTTCAATTATTGTTAAATTTTCGTTAATTTTTATGTGGTTTAGGATAACTATTTTAATAGCAATTTTTTTAATAGCTAGACCAATAGTTGCTAACACAGCAACAGATGCTGATACCGACGGCGATGGCGTTAATGACAGTGATGAAATAAACATTTACTATACTAACCCGGATAACCCCGATAGCGACGGCGACGGTTATAACGACTGGATAGAACTTAATAACGGCTATTCGCCTTACAGTGGCGGCAAGATGAAATTAGAAAATAACGATGCCGACTACGACGGCTTAACGGATAAAATGGAACTCGCTTTCCATACCGACCCGACTAATCCCGATAGCGACGGCGACAGCTTTTTGGACGGCGACGAGGTTAATGGCGGTTATGACCCGGCGCGCGGCGGCAAAGCAAAATTAGAGAAAAAAATTTTTATTGACACCAAAAACCAACTGCTCGCTTATAACTTAGGCGAAGTGCGCCTCGGATTATTTCCCATTTCTACCGGCAAACCGGGCACGGAAACCCCGGCCGGGCAATATAAAGTTGTTGAGAAAAATACCCGCCGCTGGTCCAGTTTGGCAAAACTTTGGATGCCGTACTGGCTGATGTTTGACGCACGCGGTTTTGGCATCCACGAATTGCCGGAGTGGAACGACGGCACTAAAGAAGGCGCGGACCATCTGGGCATTCCGGTTTCGCACGGCTGCGTGCGGCTCGG
>CAYHIM010000022.1:0-14333 GCA_964356665.1 uncultured Gammaproteobacteria bacterium | reverse complement strand
AATCTTTTTATCAAGCGCCGCCACATCGTGCAATACTCCATCCACCCGAAACCGCACTTTGATGCCCTTTTCTTCTCCTTCAATATGGATGTCCGAAGAGCGGGATTTTACCGCGGCCGCGAGCAACATCGCCACAATCTGGGTGATATCGGCTTTAATAATTTCTGCCTGTAAATCCCGAAAACTGGCAAAACTTTCACTATATTTATTTAGCTCTTCCTCGGTAACTTTTACGCCGCGGACCACTTCCCGGACTTTGGGCAAAGTAACATAAAGTTTCTGCGCGGCGGCTAAGCTGACTTCAGAAACAAGATAAATTTTTCCCTCGCAATGCAACTCCGCGGCTAACTCTTTGAGCAAAGCTTCAATTTCTGGGGTTAACTCAACCGCCCCTAAACGAAATTGTTCGCCGTCATAGAAAAAACAGACGACTTTTAGTCGTCTACTGGCCGCTTCCGGAATCTGGGAAAGCGCTTCCGGGCTGATAGGAAAGCCGACTAAACTGATATAGGGCAATCCTAAACTTTGGGCTTGGTTAGCCGTCAGCTTTTCCCGCTCTTTATGCTGTATCTCCTGTTGCTTGATTTTTAGTTGCTGCTTGGCCGTTGCCTCGCTTGCGCTAGCGTCCCCATTTTCCGCCAGTAATTCTTCAATTGATTGAAAATCTTTAGCCATTGTTTTTTATTATCATTTTGCCGGCTGAAAAATACTGCCTAGCCAACTGGTTTGTTTGTCTTTAACAATTTTTAACCAAACCGCCATCCAAAAAGCGTCGTTAAAAGCGGCCAGTAGCCCTCCCGCCAAGGCGACTAAAATAAATAAAATCAACACTCCGGCGGTTAAGGTAATCGTCATTCCCCACGCTAAGGCTAGTTTATAAAAAACAAACATTAAAAAAATAAAGGGAATGGTTAGGGCCGAAATAAACATTAAGATAATTGAGCTTAATAAAAAATTTAGGATAAAAATAATAATGCCTGATTCTAGTGAAACTAACCAGTTCTTTACTAATAAATTAAACCCCGCCTCCAGCGCCTCAATAAACCTTGCTCCCTTGATAATAAGGTAAGTCAAACTATATCGGATGCCCAGCGCCAAAGCGGCGGTGAGAATAATAATCAAAGCAATAATAAATACGTAAAGCGAGCGCAGCCAAACATTAGTGGAATAGTTAAAGATTTCTAACAGGGGCAGCCAAGACAAAGAAATGACGGCGACTAAAACAATTTTTTCTATTAACTTCAAAAAAAATACCGGCCACAGATTCGCCCGGCCGCTATTAACTCCGTCTTTAAAGTCTGTTCTTTTGCCTAAATTAATTTTGGCGATACTATTAATCAGCGCTCCTTGCGACACTACCGCCAGCCAGAGAATAAAAATGCCTAAAATTAAAACTATTACTAATACTAACAAGCGCCAAATTAACCCCAGCGGGTCGTCTTGTCCAAAAGCAACCATTTGGTTAATAATAGACCAATCAAAAACGCCCGTTTCTTTTAGTTGTTTCCAGTCTGGAGTGAGGCTGGAATTAGTAGCGCCGGTAATTGATTGATACAAGCCGCCGTTAGATAGCAAGGCGGCGAATAAGCCAAAAAACCAAAGGTACTTATAATGCCAAGTAACTTTAGCCGCCGTGATAACGAGCTCTTTGTATTTCATAGCTCCTCCTCTTTAATTTTAGATTTTAAATTTTAGATTGCAGATTAAAAATTTTAGCCATTGGTAATCTACAATCTAAAATCTCTAATCTACAATCTGGCTTCATTATACAATATTCGGGTTAAAAAAACAAAAAGCAAGAAAACTATGAAACAATGCTAAGTATTTTTGTTTTCTTGCTTTTTGGTTTTCTGGTTTTTATGATTACTCTTTCATCAACTCATCAAACTCTTCTTTTTCCAAAGTTTCCTGCTTTAACAGGGCGGCCACTATTTTTTCTAATTTTGGCTTATGCTCCCGGATCACCTGCCGCGCCCGTTCCGCCGCTTCATTAATATAATGCATTATCTCTTCGTCAATTTTTTCCGCTACTTTTTCGGAATAATCGCGCTGCTCGTGCAACTCCCGGCCTAAAAATATTAATTCTTCGCGGCTGCCAAAAGTGCGCGGCCCTAAATTACGGCTCATGCCGTAATCGGTAACCATCCGCCGCGCGAGGTTAGTCGCGGTCCGCAAATCGCTGGTGGCGCCAGTAGTAATATCGCCGAAAATTTCCTGTTCCGCGACATAGCCGCCCAATAGCACTGACAGTTCTTCCAAAAATTCCTGTTTGGAATGCATCCGCTTATCTTCCAGCGGCACTTTGAGCGTATAGCCGCCCGCCATACCGCGCGAAATAATGGAAATTTTTTGCACCGGGTCGGTATTAGGCAAGATATGCGTTACTAAAGCGTGCCCGGCTTCATGATAAGCCGTTATCTTTTTCTCTTTTTCCGACAAAACGCGGCTTTTGCGCTCCGGTCCAAGCATCACTTTTTCAATGCTAGAGAAAAGTTCCGGCATTTCAATCAGGCGCTTATTATTACGGGCGGCTAAAATTGCCGCTTCATTTAATAAGTTAGCCAAATCCGCGCCGGAAAACCCCGGCGTGCGCTCGGCGATACGGCGCAAGCTGACGTCTTTAGCTAACGGCTTAGAGCGCGAATGCACTTTTAAAATCTCTATGCGGTCATTGATGTCCGGGTCATCCAGCACCACCCGCCGGTCAAAACGCCCGGGCCGCAACAGCGCCGGATCCAATACGTCCGGCCGGTTGGTGGCGGCAATCACAATCACATTGGTATTGGGTTCAAAGCCGTCCATCTCCACTAAAATTTGGTTTAGGGTTTGTTCGCGTTCATCTTGCGAACCGCCTAACCCCGAGCCGCGCTGGCGGCCGACCGCGTCAATCTCGTCAATAAACACAATGCAGGGCGCGGTCTTTTTCGCCCGCTTAAACAAGTCGCGCACGCGGGACGCGCCTACGCCCACAAACATTTCCACGAATTCCGAACCGGACATATGAAAAAAAGGCGCGTTCGCTTCGCCCGCGACTGCTTTTGCCAATAACGTTTTACCCGTGCCCGGCGCCCCCACTAACAACACTCCTTTGGGGATATTGGCGCCTAATTCCAAAAACTTTTTGGGGTTAGTCAAAAATTCCACCACCTCTTTTAACTCCTCCTTGGCTTCTCTAACTCCGGCTATGTCTTTAAAAGTAATGCGCTTTTTTTTATCTTTATTTTGCGTGTTTACTTCCCGCGCCTGCGACTGGCCGAACATCAGCGCCCGGCCGTTAGCGCCCTGAATCTGGCGCGCCATGAAATAAATGAATAAGCCGATTAACAGTAAGGGTAAAATTATCGGCAATAAGGTGGACAGCCAAAAACTAAGACCGCTTTCTTCGCGCACTTCAATATTAATGGCAGCGACTTTTTCCGGCGCCGCGTTAAAATTTTTCAGGAGCGTTGACAATGTTTCGGCTGTTTCTTTTTTTACTATCTGCTCTTGCCCGCTTTTAAGCTTTACCTCTAAATTACTGCCGCTGACAATGATGCTTTCCACCTCGGCGTTATTAATTTCGGCAATTAATTTCTGGATGCCGGCTGGCTCTTTACCGCCGCCAATGTCCGCTACATTATAAAACAAACTGGCAATCACTAAAAAAATGATGAAAAATATGGCGAAATTTTTGAGTAAATTTTTCATAATAATTTTTTTTAATTCAAACTATAGCATAGCTTGTTTTGGTAAAAAAAGCAAGCGAGCTTTTACTCTTGCTAAAACTTTAAACTAAGCGTATAATAAAATTCGTTTAAGTTGGATGTTCAAATAGTTCCTACGAATTTGATTTGTTTGCGAACCCTTGATACGAATACTCCTGACGGATTTACTTGTCCCTGCAACTATGCGAATGCCACGAATATTTTTTTATAACAATATCTAATACTTTCGTAAGGTCGCTCGCAATGACAGCTTGTTTTAATGCTTTTATGTTTTAATGCTTTTATGACTAAATCCATTTCCATTCGCGGCGCGCGCACTAATAACTTAAAAAATATCAGTCTGGACATTCCGCGGCATAAATTGGTCGTTATTACCGGGCTGTCCGGTTCCGGCAAATCGTCTTTGGCGTTTGACACCATTTACGCCGAAGGCCAGCGCCGTTATCTTGGCTCTTTAAGCTCCTATGCCCGCCAGTACGTGGACTTAATGGATAAACCGGAGGTAGATTCCATTACCGGCCTGACGCCGACGATTGCCATTGACCAGAAAGTAAACGTCGGCAATCCGCGCTCAACCGTAGGGACAGTAACGGAAATTTATGACCTTTTGCGCCTGCTTTTCGCCCGCGTCGGCATACCGCACTGTCCGCACTCGCAAGCGGCAATGAACCGCGCGAGCATTGACGACATTGTGCGCGCCATCGGCGCTAATTACCAAAAACAAACCATTGCTGTTTTGGCTCCGCTAATCCGCAATCAGGAAATTACGGATAAAAAAATATGGCAGCGGATTACCAAAGCCGGCTATGCGCATATCCGGCTGGACGGCGCGATTATTAATATCGCCGAACAAGAAATAAAATTGGACGAACGGCCGCATACCTTAGAAATTATTATTGCCCAAATTCCTAGCGACGGCCGGCGGGAGTTGCAACGGGCGGTTAAAAAGGGTTTAGATTTAAGCAACGGCTTGATTTCCGTTATCGGCGCGGATAAACAAATTACCAACTATTCCACGATTTGGAGCTGCGCTGACTGCAGTTATGCTTTGGCAGAATTAGAGCCCAAAGACTTTTCCTTTAATTCGCCGCGCGGCGCCTGCCCGGCTTGCAAAGGCTTGGGCACTACTCTGCATTTAGACCCGGAAACTATCTTTAACGAAAAATTAAGCGTCAGCGAAGGCGCCATCCGCCCTTGGCCCAAAAACAACGGCCAATACAACTCTTACCTAAAAAAATTGAGCGAAGTGGCTGGCGCTTATCATTTTTCTCTTGACACTGCCATTAAAGATTTAGGTGCCAAGCAATTGAACGTCGTTTTGCGCGGCGCGAAAAGTTTCCCCGGCATTGTTGCTATTTTGGAACAACGTTATCAGGAGACTGACTCACCCGCCATCAGGCAGGATTTGGAACAATATATGCGCACCGCTACCTGCCCGGACTGCGCCGGCAAACGGCTGAAGCCGGAATTTTTAGCGGTGACGGTGGGAGATAAAAATATTGCCGAGGTGAGCATGCTTACCATCGACGCCGCTTTAACCGCGCTGGAAGCGATAGTAAAAAAAATAGGCAATGGCGCCGGTAAAAAAATAACCGAACCCATTATCCGCGAGATAAAATCAAAGTTAGCGGCGCTGCAGCAGGCGGGCTTAGGTTATGTGGCGATTGACCGGCCCATGGCCACTTTATCCGGCGGCGAAGCGCAAAGAGTGAAACTCGCTACACAGCTATCTTCCAACTTAGTGAATGTTACTTACGTTTTGGATGAACCTTCTATCGGCTTGCACCAAAAAGATATGCAGAAATTAATCGCCACTTTAAAAACGTTGCGCGACTTGGAAAATACAGTTATTGTGGTGGAGCATGACGAAGCGACCATGCTCGCGGCCGATTATTTGATTGACGTCGGCCTGGGCGCGGGCAATTTGGGCGGAGAAATCATCGCTTGCGGAACGCCAACGGAAATAAAAAATAATCCGCGCTCGCTCACCGGCCAATATTTAGCGCACCAAAAACATATTCCGCCGGTCGTTCATAACCGCCCGGGCAATGGCGAAGCGCTAAAAATCATCGGCGCCACTCAAAATAATTTAAAAAACATCACGGTCTCTTTTCCCTTAGGCAAATTTATCGCTTTAACCGGCGTTTCCGGCTCGGGCAAATCAACTTTGATGAATGATATTTTAGCGCGCGCCTTAAACCGCCATTTCTACCGCGCCAAAGTGGAAATCGGCGCGCATCAGGCGATAGAGGGGCTGGAGCATATTGATAAAGTAATCACCATTGACCAGTCGCCCATTGGCCGCACGCCGCGTTCCAATCCGGCGACCTACACCGGCGCCTTTACCTACATCCGCGATTTATTCGCCGAGCAGCCGGAAGCGAAATTAAAAAATTTAACTCCCAGCCACTTTAGTTTTAACGTGATCGGCGGCCGCTGCGAAGTCTGCGGCGGCGACGGCTATACCAAAATTGACATGCAGTTTTTATCCGACGTTTTCGTCAAATGCCGCGCCTGCAACGGCAAACGTTACCAAAAAGACATTTTGGACATTTATTTTCGGGACAAAAATATTGCCGATGTATTGGAAATGACGGTCACCGAAGCGCAAAATTTTTTCCGCCTGGCTACTTTTTCCGACGCGGCGGCTAATAACGACGCTGTTTTGCAAAAGTTGGATATTTTAGCCGAGGTGGGTTTGGGTTATATTAAACTCGGACAATCGGCAACCACCCTTTCCGGCGGCGAAGCGCAACGGGTGAAACTCGCGACTGAACTTTCCCGCCGCGACACCGGCCGCACGCTTTATATTTTAGACGAGCCGACCACCGGGCTTCATTTTCACGACATTAAACGGCTGTTGGACATTCTGCACAAACTGGCGGACAAAGGCAACACGGTTTTAATTATTGAGCATAATTTAGACGTGATAAAATCCGTTGACTATATCATTGACCTTGGGCCCGAAGGCGGCGAGCGCGGCGGCGAAATCGTCGCCCAAGGCACGCCGCAAGAAGTAACGAAGAATAAAAATAGCTGGACGGGTAAGTATTTAAAAAATGTTTTATAACACGTTATTAAAATATAAACTATGTCTTCAGCCAACACTTTTCCATTTTGTATTCCAGTCGTCTCGGCTATTATAGAACGCAGACACGATAATGAAATCGAAATTTTAGTGCAGACCCGCTGGAAGCCAAACAACGACCCGATCTATTCCGGCTGTTTAGAAATTCCAGCCGGAGTTATGGATGTGCCTTACGAAAATGTCTATGACGCGATTAAACGCGAGGTATGGGAAGAAACCGGCTTGAAAATAATTAATATTAAGCCAAATATTAAAACCAAAACATTTTCCCCGCGCAATGACGCTAACTTTGCTTTTGTCCCTTTTTGCTGCCAGCAACAATTAAAAGGCGGCAGGCCCTGGGTTGGTTTTGTGTTTTTGTGTGAAGTGGAGAATACCGAACCGACGCCGCAAGCGAGTGAAGTCCGCGGAATCCGCTGGTTGAAAAAAACAGAATTGAAAAAAATTTTTGACGAAACGCCGGAGAAAATTTTCACGCTGCAATTAGGCGCGCTGGAATATTACTTTAATTATAGTGATTAAGATAGAATAGTAAAAAGCCGCGGCCCCCATCGGAAGCGTCTCTATTTTATAACTTTAAAAACTTTCAACTTTTTACTTCCTCCATTTCCCTTGCTTTCACCTCGCTCAAAACTCTTTTGCGGATTTCTTTCATCAACTTTGGGTTCGCTTTTAAGTACACTTTAGCGTTCTCGCGGCCGGTGCCGAGTTTTTCTTCGCCGAAAGAATAGGAGTTGCCGGACTTGCCAACCACGCCGTAGACGATGCCCATGTCTAATAAATCGCCCGTAACCGAAATGCCTTCGTTATACATAATATCAAATTCAGTCGTGCGAAACGGCGGCGCTACTTTGTTTTTAACCACCTTCGCTTTCACGCGATTGCCGATAATTTTTTCACCCTGTTTAATCTGCGCCGAGCGGCGGACTTCAATTCTTAAGGAAGAATAAAACTTCAGCGCGTTGCCGCCTGGAGTAGTTTCCGGATTGCCGAAAAACACGCCGATTTTCATGCGGATCTGGTTGATGAAAATAACGACCGTACTGGTTTTAGAAACGATGCCCGATAGCTTGCGCAGCGCCTGCGACATCAAGCGCGCCTGCAAGCCCATGTGGCTGTCGCCCATCTCGCCTTCAATTTCCGCTTTCGGCACCAGCGCCGCCACCGAGTCTATCACGATGACGTCCACCGCGTTGGAGCGCACCAGCGCCTCCACAATTTCCAAGGCCTGCTCGCCGGTGTCCGGCTGGCTGATTAAAAGTTCATTGACATTAACGCCGATTTTTTTGGAGTAATCCGGATCCAGCGCATGCTCGGCATCAACGAAAGCCGCTATTCCACCCGTTTTCTGCACCTCGGCCAACACATGCAAAGCGAGCGTTGTCTTGCCCGAAGATTCGGGGCCGAAAACTTCAATGATGCGGCCGCGCGGCATGCCGTTGCCTAAAGCCAAATCCATAGAAAGGCAGCCGGTCGGCACTCCTTCCACTACCATCCGTTTGGCTTCCCCGAGGCGCATAATCGCGCCGTCCCCGAAGCGCTCTTTAATCTGCTGCACCGCTTCTTCGGCGGCTTTTATTTTTAAGTCGCTGGTTAATTCCTCCCCTTCGGCTGTAATTGCTGGCTTGGGCATAGATTTAAATTTTAATATTTAAGCATCCTTGATTAATAATTTTTCTCTTAACAAAAAAGCTATTTTTTATCTTTAATAATTTTAAATCCAAATTGTCTCAAAATCCAAATTACTCCAAACCAATGTCAAAACCTTAAATCCTGATTTGATAATTTGGCATTCGGATTTGTTTTGGAATAATTTGAAATAATTTGAGCTTTACAAGTTAGTTATTTTACCAACACCTGCCTAACCACTGTCGCCTCTCTGCTGTATCTTTTCTTCGCTTTCACGGTAATAACGTTGAGCCCGGCGGTTAAATTAACTTCCTCGCTGAAATTACCGGCTTCGTCGCTTAATACCTCGCTGCCATTAACAGTAAGGCGCGCCTCCCTTTCCGTCTGCCCCGACAGCGTAATTTTGTTTTCGCTGGTGATGTAACTTTCGGGCGGAAAAATAATGGCGATAGCGGGCGGAGCGATGATCCTCTGTATTCTCCAGCCTAAAAACCCCAACCCCCCTAAAATAACTACCACCAGTATAGTATTGCGCCATAATTTAGGCAAGGATAGAAAATAGTACCAACGCGGACTCTGGCGGCTAAAAATTTCCCGCTCGCCGACGCCAACTTTTGTTAAATTTACTTCCCCCTCAAACGCTTCTAATACCGGCTGGCTGTCAATTTCTAAAAAAAAGCAATACTCGCGCAAAAAATTGCGGGCGTAAATGCCACGAGGCAAATTATCGTAATCGCCGTTTTCCAGCGCCTGCAGATATTTAACATTAATTTTTGTCGCCGCGGCCGCCGTCTCCAAACTAATATTTTTTTGCCGGCGCCGCTCCAATAATATTTCGCCTACGCTCTCCTCAACTATTTTCTTTTTTTTAAAAATAAGCCGCATAACTCCTACACATTACGAATCAATACGAATATACGAATGGATCTTTTTATATAGCAAATAAATTTATTCGTAAATTCGTATATATTAGTAATTCGTAGAGTAAAAAAAGGGGTGGTTCGCCCCCCATTTTAGCACAGATTGTTAGAAAATTAAATTAGCGTGTCTGAAACCAGGTCTGGCCAAAAATTGTTGTTCCGCCAGTTAAAACTGAAACCGTAAAATTTATAATCACCCAACTGGTAAAAACAATTACTAAGCCGATGATGGCGTTAGTTAAAATCGTTTTTGCTTTTTGGATCTCTTCGCTTTTGCCGCTGGAAATAATCATCCAAACTCCGCCGTAGATAAAAAAGAATAGCGCCAGACTGCCGACGATTCCCAAAATCCAGTTAGCGACATTAACGCCCAGCTGGACAAAATCGTTAAGCGTATAGTTGCCGCAATTATTGCTGGTGCAACTTGAAGGTTTATCTCCTGTTGGGGTTGGCAAAATTCCCGCCGCTAAACTAACATTAACAAAAAAAATAAAAAACAAGAAAGTAAGAAAGCAAACTAAAATAATCATTGTTTTTTTGTTTTTTTGTTTTTTGGCTTTCTGAAGTATGCTCATAATTTTCACGGGATTGCTTCTCCCGCTGGCAGCGGGATCGCAATGACATTTTACTTTATAAACTTTATAACTATTGAATGGTTTGCTGTATTTTTCGCGCGGCAACGCCGATTAAATTCTGCATTTTGGTTGGCTCAAGCAGTGCTTGGTCAATCAGCTCTCCCAAAATAACTTCAGCCGCGTTGTAATCCCTGCCCTTATACCAAGCGCGGGCGGTTAACAGTTGCCCGGCGAAAACCGACATTGCCCCGTTATTCATCTGCTCATTAACGAGCGCTCGCAAAGCGGTTGGTTTGCCGGCTTTAGCTAAATACGATTGCACATTTTCCGCGCGCACGGCAAACTGGATGAAATCCCAGGCTTCAGCTTGATAAGCGCTTTTATTTGACACTGTCTCCAGCCAAAAGTTGGCAAAATTTATTGCCGTTGGGTTGCCTTCTATTTGCAACATCGGGCTGACGCCAAAATTTAAGCGCGGCGCTCTGGCTTTAATTTGAGGAAGATGATAGGAATAGCCAAAGAAAAATCCGAGCCGCCCTTCAATAAACGCCTCTAGAGAATTAGGCAGATCTTTATTCCAGGAATAAATTTCTTTAACCGGATTGGCAAAATCGGTATAAAAACGCAGGGCCTCCAGGCCGGGCGCGTAATTGTCTTTACTGCCCGCCGGCGCGCGATGAAAAGCCACTACTCCTTCCGGCGTAACCATTTCCGCCCCGTTTTGCATCATTAGCAAGCTTAAAATGTCGCTATAACGTTCAATATTATTGCTCGTGCCTAACGCCACGCCCGCCTGCATCAATTTGCCGTCCGCGTCTTGTTTGGATAATTTTTTTACATCCGCTAAAAATTCTTCATTCCAATAGCGCGGCGCTGACGTAATGCCGGCATTATTCAATAAATCGCGGTTATAAAATAATACTAAAGTATCAACGCTCACCGGCAACCCGTAAATCTGCCCGCCAATAACGGCATTATCATAAACTGCGTCTAAATACTGTTCGCGCAGTTGCGCCAAAGCGATGCTTTTAGTCGTGCGCAGTTCGGTAACTTCTTCTTTCTTTAAGGTGCCTTTCACTACCGAATAAGCCATAGTAATTTCTTCCGGTAAAGGAGTAATTTTACTTTGGTAGCGCCCAAGCCAGCCGGCGTTCAGCGAAAAAATATCCGGTCCGCGGTCTTCCGCCAGACTGTCGATTAATTCTCTTTCGTATTCTTCATAGCGCAATTTGCGGTAGTTAACGGTAATATTGGGATGCGCTGCCCGGTAAGCGGCGATAATATCGCTAAAAGCGTCCGGCCCGTCCCAAACCCGCCAATAATTGAGCGTAATCGGCTTTATTTTTTCTTTCTCTTCTTTGCTCACGCTGCCCTTGCAGCCAAAAGCGGAGGTCATGATGAAAATTAATAACAGAAAAACGAAGGCTGATTTGAATTTAATATTTCTGCGCATAATGAAGGTTTGAAATCCAAATTGTTCCAAATTATCTCAAATTATTCCAAATGAACGCCAAAATCTAAACTTTAAAACTTTTGACATTTGAGCTTTAGATTTGATTTGAAATAATTTGGTATAATTTAGATTTTGGAATAATTCATCCTAATAACATTATATCAGATTTTTCACCAACAACCAATACCGGTATTTACTTCTCACTTCTTAAGTCTTACTTCTAATTCTAATTTTCAACTTTCGGCCGATATTGCAGCGCTTCGGCGATGTGCGCCGTCTGAATATCAGGAAGTCCGGCTAAATCGGCAATAGTGCGGGCTAACTTCAAAATCCGGTAATAGGCGCGCGCCGACAGGTGCAGTTGTTCTACCGCGCTCCGCAATAGCGAAGAGGATTCGGCGGTTACTTGGCAAAACTCCTTGACTTGGTTAGAAGACATTTCCGAGTTGGCGATAATGCCTTTATCTTTAAAGCGCTCGCGCTGGATAGCCCGCGCTTTAGCCACGCGCTCGCGAATGACGGCCGAATTTTCTCCGGACGCTTCATCGGTTAATTTATCAAACTTCATCCGCGGCACCTCTAAATGCAGGTCAATGCGGTCTAAAATCGGTCCGGAAATTTTCTTTTGGTAATTAATGATTTGATTAGTAGTGCAGCTGCATTGCCGCTCGCTGTCTGTTTTGTAGCCGCAGGGGCAGGGGTTCATGGCCGCTACCAAGATAAAGCGAGCCGGAAAAACCAAAGAGCCGGCGGCGCGGGAAATACTAACAATGCCGTCTTCCAGCGGCTGGCGCAAATTTTCCAGCATGGCGCGGGGAAATTCAGCAAATTCATCCAGAAACAAAACGCCGCGATGCGCGAGGGAAATTTCCCCCGGGCGCGGCCAGGTGCCGCCGCCCACCAGCGCCGCGCCACTAGCGGTATGGTGCGGGGCGCGGAAAGGGCGCGTTTTAACTAGCGCGCTGCCTTCGGGCAACATCCCGGCCACGCTATAAATTTTAGTTATCTCTAAGGCTTCGCCTAAAGTAAGCTTAGGCAAAACAGAAGGGATGGTGCGCGCGAGCAAAGTTTTGCCCGAGCCGGGCGGGCCGGACATCAAAATATTGTGCGCGCCCGCCGCAGCGATTTCTAAAGCGCGCTTTGCCTGCTCCTGCCCGCGGACGTGCGCCATGTCGTTTCCTCCTTCCGCGTCATTAAAAATAATTTCTGTCTGCGCTAGCGGCGGAACTATTTCTCGCCCTTCTAAATGGCTGATCAGCTGGCGCAAAGAATTAAGGGGGATAATTTCCAGCTCCCGCACTAATTTAGCTTCGTGCGCGTTGGCTTTGGGCACATACAAAGTTTTGATGCCGAGCTTTAAAGCCGCGATCGCAATCGGCAAAACGCCGCTTACCGAGCGAATTTTTCCGTCCAACGCCAGCTCGCCTACGAACACCTCCTGACCGCTGGGCATAAAATTAATCCTGCCGGTCGTGAGCAGGATGCTGACGGCTATCGGCAAATCATAAGCCGGACCGGATTTGCGCAAATCCGCTGGCGCCAAATTTACCGCTATTTTTTTATGCGGAAAATCACGCCCGCTGTTTAGAATAGCACTGCGCACCCGCTCGCGCGACTCCTGCACGGCCGCGTCCGGCAAACCCACAATCACAAACGACCCGATTGAACCGGGCACAATTTCCGCTTCTACTTCTACTAAAGCGCCGTCTAAACCAACGGCGGCGGCGGATAAAACTTTTGACGCCATACGTTAGTTAATCAGTTACTTAGTCTAATAACATTCAGAGTAATTAAGTTTAGTATAGCATACTTAAAATTTGACTCTACTTTTCCCCTATGATAAGATATCAACAGCTGTTTGTAAATTAAATATTATCAAGAGCGGCACTCGCCCCGCAGGATTTCCGCCAAGACGGAACCTACGGGACAGGGGACTAGGCCCCATAACTGCCCGCCAACCCGTAAGTTTTCGCCGGGTGGTAAATCCTACCCTAAGGGGATAGATATGGTTTCCGCTTGTTTTGGCGGGACAAAAAAGACACCAGGTCTTTTATTCTATACTTTTAGGGTAAAAGGCCTTTTGTTTTTTATAAAAAATCAAAAAGGAGGTACGATTAAAATGGTAGCTTCACCGGCTCTTACCCAAGTAGCGGCCTGTCTTCGCCCTTTATTCGAACGGGCGGTAGCAACAGGAAAAATCAACCCACGCAAGGGTTTTAGAATTGTTTCGGTTCCTTGCGTGGGAGATGCGGGGGCAGAAGGATGGCGAAATTACTTTCTGGCTGATGACGATGGTAATCCCCTGCACACCCTTGGCAGCACTAAAGCTAAACCCACTATTTGCGACTAACTCCCGATGGCTCTTTTTTTGTAAAGTCCATGGTATTAAACCATGGACTGCTTTTTTTACTCTACCCTGTGTAGTATGGCGGCTACTACACGGGGTGAACTTTATAGACTATCTTAGCGTCCAGCCTCCGTCCACAATAATAGTTTGGCCGGTGATGTAATCGGCTTGGTCAGACGCGAGCCAAACAACCGCGTTGGCAATGTCCTGCGGCTGGCCCATTCTGCCCCAAGGTATCGCGGTGATAGTTTGTTTTCTAATTTCTGCGTTGGAAAAAACGCTTGCACCCGGCGTTTCAATCGCTCCCGGCGCGACTGCGTTTACGTTAATTTTTTTAGGCGCGAGCTCCAGCGCAAGCGCCCGAATCATGGCGTTAATGCCGCCTTTGGAGGCGCAGTAATGAGTTAGCCCCTCAAAACCGACAAACGAGGCGATTGAAGAAATACAGACGATTTTCCCGCCAGCCGGCATTACTTTAGCAGCCGCCTGCGAGCATAAAAAAATACTTTTTAAATTAACTTCCAACACTTTATCCCAATCCGCTTCGCTCATTTCCAAAAACGGCTTAAAAGGAAAAATGCCGGCGTTATTAACCAAGATATCCAGCTTATCAAACT
>CAYHIM010000021.1:0-14596 GCA_964356665.1 uncultured Gammaproteobacteria bacterium | reverse complement strand
CGGGGCGAGGGGGAATAAATAATAATCACCTTTAGCTCCCTCTCCTTGGGGGAGAGGGTTAGGGTGAGGGCGTATGTTTTCTCTTTCCACCAAATCCGATTATGGCTTTATCGTGATGCTGGAGCTCGCGCGTAATTATCGGCGCGGACTGGTATCGCTATCGGATATTGCTAGGCGGCGCAAACTCTCGTCCGGCTATTTGGTACAAATTTTACAGCCCTTAGTGAAAGCAAAGTTAGTTATCAGCAAAGAAGGCAAAGGCGGCGGCTACGAGCTCGCGCGCAGCCCGAAAAAAATTTCCGTCTTGGAAATTATTGAAGCGCTGGAAGGAAAAGCGGCGCTCGTGAAATGCTTAAAGCCGGGCGGCAAAGTCTGCCCGGGTTTTGACAAATGCGAAGCGAAAAACATTTGGGCGGCAGTCGCTAAAGAAATGCAGGCGATGTTAAGGAAAAAGACGTTGATGGGGCTGTTATGAGAGATAAAGTAAAATTTTTAATTTTATAATTTTTAAATAAATCTTAAATCTTAATTTTTAAAAATTTAGGTTTAGAAATTGTTTATAAAATTAAAAATTCAAAAATTAGAAATTAATTTTTATGCATCATAAAAAGTTAAGAATCTATCTAGACTACGCCGCCACTACCCCGCTTGACCCGCAGGCGTTAAAAGCGATGAGTCCGTATTTTACCGCTAAGTTCGGCAACGCGGCCTCATTGCATAGTTTTGGTTTGGAAGCAAAAGAGGCGGTTGAAAGCGGGCGCAAAGTCATTGCGGACGCGATTAAGGCAAGCGCAAAAGAAGTTTATTTTACTTCGTCCGCGACCGAAAGCAATAACTTGGCGCTCAAAGGTTTGGCTTGGGCGAACAAAGACAAAAAGCATATCATTGTTTCTGCCGTTGAACACGACTGCGTTTTAACCAGCGCCGCTTGGCTGGAACAGCAGGGCTGGAGTTTAACCATATTGCCGGTTGATAAAAACGGCTTAGTTAATCCTAAAGAGGCGGCAAAAGCCATCCGGCCGGATACGCTCGTGGTATCGGTGATGCACGCGAATAATGAAATCGGCACGGTTAATCCCATCGGCGAAATCGGAAAAATTTGCCGAGACAAAGGAGTTTATTTCCATACGGACGCGGCGCAGACTTTTGGCAAAATTCCCATTGACG
This sequence comes from uncultured Gammaproteobacteria bacterium, assembly GCA_964356665.1. Lineage (GTDB taxonomy): Bacteria > Patescibacteriota > Patescibacteriia > Patescibacteriales > XYC2-FULL-47-12 > 2-12-FULL-45-10. Next base: position 13,429 of record CAYHIM010000021.1, on the reverse strand, counting down.
TAAACCGGCTGAACATTGATTTATTGACCGCGAGCGCGCATAAAATGTACGGGCCCAAAGGCGCGGCCTTGCTTTATGTCCGTACCGGCGTAAGGATCCGGCCGCTTTTGCACGGCGGCGGACATGAAAACGGCTTGCGCTCTTCTACTTTGAATGTGCCGGGTATCGTTGGTTTTGCGGCCAGCGTAAAAATTTGTTTAGCGGAAATGAAACCAGAAAGCGCGCGGCTGGAAAAATTGCGCGATAAATTAATCAAAGGAGTGCTGGCAAAAATTCCTGACGCTTATCTTAACGGCCATCCCAAAAAGCGTCTGCCTAATAACGCCAACTTTCGCTTTAGTTACATTGAAGGCGAGGCGCTGGTAATGATGCTGGATAATTTAGGCATTGCCGCTTCCACCGCCTCGGCCTGCTCGTCGCCCAAACTGCAGCCCTCGCACGTATTGTTAGCTTGCGGGTTGCGGCCGCAGGATGCGCACGGTTCTTTGCGCCTCTCGCTTGGCCGCTGGACCACGGAGCGTGAAATAGACAAGGTGTTGAAAGTGTTGCCAAAGGTTGTGGAGAAGTTGAGGAAGATGTCGCCATTTAAGAGTTAATTTTATAATTTTTAAATAATATCTAATATTTAATTTTTAAAAATTAGAATTTAAAATTTATTTAAAAATTAAAAATTACAAAATTCAAAATTTTGTATGTATTCCCCTAAAACCCTAAAATATTTTAATAACCCGAAAAATTACGGCAAGATAAAGAACCCGGACGGGGTCGGCAAGGTTGGAAATATCGTCTGTGTTTTGCCGACGACAAGAATCTTGGTTAATGGCGAGGTTAAGGATATTCAAGAAGTTAAAAAAGGGGATCTAGTGCTTTCTCACGATGGCCAGTATCAGATAGTTAATAATGTTTTTCGGCGGAAAGTCGCGGAGAAAATCTTGGTTATTAAAAATAAAATGGGAGTAAATTATGTTACGAGCGATCACCTTATTTTCGGCGCTAAAATTCCTAAAACTTGGTATTTTTCGTTTACGAAGCGCAAAAAGAGATTTACTCAAAATTTAGCCTGGTATCACGCGAGTGATTTAGAAAAAAGGGACTTAATAGCTTATCCCATTTTTAATAAAATAAAAGACATTAAAAGAATGCCGATTAATTTTCCTAAATCAAGATGGGATTTTAAAAGCAAGACATTGCCTAAGTCCGTTAAAATTAACAGCAATTTTTTACGGCTTATCGGTTATTATTTAGCCGAAGGATACGCACAGGACGAAGTTTCCAAAACACGCGTCGGCTTTGTTTTTAACAGCAAAGAAATTGAATACATAGAAGATGTGAGACTTATCGTCAAAAAATTATTTAACCTAGAAGCAAAAATATCTGCCAATAAGCATAACAGCACTAACATTTATTTTAATAGTGTTGTGTTAGTAAAATTATTTAAACAACTTGCTGGCAAAGGCGCGGCCCACAAATGCGTCGCTGATTTTATTATGGCCTTGCCATTAAACAAGCAAGCCGAACTCATTGTCGGTTTATGGCGAGGCGATGGTTACTTTAATACCACCAGGGCGTGGCCGCGAGCCGGCTATACCACGGTTTCTTTGCGGTTAGCGCAGCAACTAAAAATGCTTCTTTTGCGGCAAGGGATAATAGCTTCGGTTTATGAGGAAAAGGCAAAAGAAATTAACGGCGTGAAGCATCAACAATCTTATCGGTTGCATGTGGGCGAAAGAGGCTCATTATTGAAATTAGCTCAAATATTAAAAACGCCTCTGAAAATTACTAAAGAGATCCGCATCCGGACGTGGACAGAAAATGGCTATGTTTTTTTGCCGATTACCGACATTAAGAAGATAAATTATCGGGGCGAGGTTTATAATTTAGAAGTTGCTAAAACCAGATCCTTTACTTCGGACGCTTTTTGTTTGCATAACTGCGGCGACGTGATGTGGCTTTATATTAAGGTGGGCAAAAATAAGAAAAAAGAAGAGATAATTAAAGACATTAAATACGAAACTTTCGGCTGCGTGGCGGCGATTGCTACGAGCGGCCAGGTAACGGAGTTAGCCAAAGGCAAAACGATTTCCCAGGCGCTCGCTATCAGTAAGGATGCGATTGTAAAAGAATTAGGCGGTTTGCCGCCGGTAAAATTACACTGCTCGGTGCTCGCGGTGGACGCGCTGGCCGAAGCAATTTACGACTATTTAAATAAAAACAAGCGCCCGATCCCGGAAAGCTTAACTAAACAGCACCAAATAATTCAAAAGCATCGCGGCATTATTGAGGAGAAATATCATGACTGGGTGGAGAAGGAAGAGGAAATGTTGAAAAATGATTGAACGGTAATTTAATAGTAATTGAACAATTGGCGGTTTAACTAATTTTTAACTAAAATTAGCAAAAAATTAAAAAACAGCCTTCCCAAAATCAGGCTGTTTTTATGGGTGATCAATTTTAATTTTTTTTGTACCGCGTACCCCGCCCCTGTCCGATGCGTTCCAATAATTTTAATGCCACCAACCGGGACAATGCCTGTTTTATTGTCGCGTTTGGCACTTTACCCTTCAATAAAACGTTAATTTCCGCTACCCCCCGCTCTGCGCCAGCCGGAAAGAGTTGATATACCTGCCGCTGTTTTTCCGAAAGTAATTTTTCCGGCTGGTCAGCATCCATCAGCTTGCGCGCTCTGTCGGTCTGCGTTGTCAGAGCGCCTAACAAATGCGCCAGCCACGGCGTTATGTCTTCGCGGGCGGTTTTATGATTTTTTTGTGCGGCCCGCAAAGCGAGGTAGTAATCCGTCTTTGTTTCTTCAATGATTTCGTCCAAGGAAACGTACGGCACATAGGTATAGCCGGCCTTAAGCAGCAGGAGGTTCGTGAGCGCTCGGCTCATGCGCCCGTTGCCGTCGGTAAAAGGATGAATGGCTAAAAATTCAAAGATAAAATTGGCTATCGTCAAAATCGGGTGAATGGCGTTGCCGGCGAGCTGTTCGTTGGTCCAAGCCAGCGCGGCTTCCATTTCCGGCTTGACCAGATACGGCGGCGTTGGTTTAAACAGAACTATCTGCTCACCCGCGCGGTTGGTCATTACCACCGTGTTGTCAACGGACTTGAATTTTCCTCTATGAGTTTTGTCTTTTTGAGAAAACTGCAGAAGAATGCTGTGAAACTGTAAAATCCAATTCTCGGTCAGTTTAATCGTTTGGTAGTTATCAAAAATTCTGCCGATTAAATCAGCATAGCCGGCCACCTCCTGCTCGTCCCGGCTCTGCGGCGCCTTGGTCTTAAGGCCGCGCAAAAACCGCGCGATTTCTTCATCGCTCATCTTGGCTCCTTCAATGCGGGTGCTGGCGCCGGTAGAGGTAATGATAACCCACGACTTCAGTCGTCCGAGTATCTGCGGGCTCAAGCGCAAGCTCCCCTGCCACAAGCCTTTGAACTCGTCAATTTTGCTGATTTTGGCAAGCACGTCCTGCGTTAGTTTTATTCTTTTGTTGAAGCGGTCCGGCTTCATAAATCGTCTATTGTTTAACTATAGTTGATTATATCCGATTATATCCGATAAATCAATAATTCTACCTACATTTTTTTCCTTTAGAGAAAGTATAGCATTTTTTTAAAAAGAATAAAAAGAAAAACAGCCTAATTAAAATCAGGCTGTTTTTGTGTTTAGTAGTGTTGATTAGTGATTAGTGTCTATTCGTCTCCTAATTTGTGGCTATTGGTGGTCGCTCTCGCGTCCACCTCATACGCCGTGTTGGTGGCTTCAAAAAAATTAACCAACTGGTGCACGTCGTTCGCGGTGGCCATCCATTTAGCCGGGTTGGTCGCGTTATAATACGGGCTAAAACCAAGCTCTTCCAGGCGCCGGTCAGCCATATATTGCACGTATTGATTAATGTAATCCGCGTTCAGGCCCAAAATGCCGTTGGGCATTAACTCTTTATTGTAAGCGGTTTCTAAGTCAACCGCGTCCAAAATCATCTGGTAAATTTCTTTGGTGAAAGCGTCATCGGCTATTTCGGGGGTTTCGTCTAAAATAGTTAAAATTAAATTAAGGCCGAATTTTAAATGCAAGCTTTCGTCGCGCACCACCCAATCAATGAGCGTGCCAAAGTTGCGCAAGAGCCCGCGCTGGCGGAAAGACAAGCCAACCATAAAGCCGGAATAAAACCAGATGCCTTCCATAATAATGTTGGTCGCGACCAAATTGCGCACGAAATCCCGTTTGCCTTCAATCGTATCAATATCCAAGTTGACTTCAGTCATGCGCTTTAAAAATTTAATGTTATAATCTTCTTTGCGGCGCATAGTGGCGGTCTCGCGGTGCGCTTTGAACGCCTCGGCGCGGTTGATGGGAAAAGTTTGCATCACGTATTCAAAAGCAACCGAGTGGTTCGCCTCTTCCCACATTTGTTTGGCTAAATACAAATGCGCTTCGGCGGCGTTGACGTAAGGGTAAACGCCGAAGGCGAGGCATTTATTGACCAAAAGTTCCGCCGGATTAAAGTAGCTCATAAAAAAAGTAACGGCGTGGCGTTCTTCGTCCGTCATTTTGTTCCAATCAGCCAAATCCTCCCCGAGCTGGATTTCGTGCGGGAACCAAGTATTGGACACGGCTTGGTCGTAGAGCTCTTTGGCCCACGGGTACTTTAGCGGGTACGCCTGCAGGCCTTCGTGGATGTTCGTTTTTCCAATGATCATAAATTTAATAATTAAAATTATGAAATATGAATTAAGATATTTTTAGTGCATGTTTTTCCGCTAATTGAGCTACGGTCGTGGTTTCATGGTAAATTCTTAGGCACCTAATTAGGTTTGTGTTTGCTGCAAATTCAAATTTATTTACTCCGCGCAAATCAACGGTAAAATTTTGGGCTAACTGATAAGGGCCTATTTGTGCTCCGGCGCGGAAAGTAATTTTTGCTTGCCATTCAGCCATAATCACGTCTGGCGAGGCGGTGATGCTGATAATGGTAAAATCCCGGGCGGAAGTCCGGCGGTAAAAATCTTCACAAAATTCTTGTAAGCCATTTTTACCGGACACGGGTGGCCGGTTGACGTTAAAAACAGTTGCGTCGTCAGTAAATAAACTAACCACGCCTTCAGTGTCGGTATTGGTTTCAGCTTTAAAATATTGTTTAATAGTTTCAATTTGCTTCTCCATATAAATGACTATTGGCAACTATCGCACAACAATCGCTCAACCGGATCTACCGGACAGGCATCAACCGCATTATCGGTGCCTGTCTTTTTTTTTGGCAATTCAGCTGTCGCCGGCGTTTCAATGACGCTCCAGCCCTCCGTGGTTGTTTCTTTTGGAGTCGCAACGGGAGCGGGAGTTGCCGGTGCCGGCGTGCTTTTCATAATCACCGCCATCTGTGCGGCCACGCTGGAAGCCTGCGGCTGCGGTTCGGGAATGGGGATTTCAATAGCCGGTTTCACTGTCGCTGTAACCTTGGCTGCCGGTTGTTTAAATTTGCCAAAGCCGAAACTGCGGCCGCCGGCGATAACTTCCGATTTATTGACGTGCGTCGTGCTTTGTTCCGCCGTGTGGCGCTGTTTCATATGCAGGTAGTAAAAAGTTTTAAGCCCCTTGCGCCAGCCAGCTTGATAGATGCCCATAACTTGTTCTATGTCGCGCGTCTCTAAGTACATATTGCGGCTGATTGCTTGGTCTACCCATTTCTGCGCCCGCGCCGCCAGCTCAATAAACGCCTGCGAGTCAACCTGAAAAGAAGTTTTATAAACTCGTTTGATAGTTTCCGGAATCTCGGCAATGTCCGGCAGCTCCCCGTAGCATGCGACGATATTTTCTTTTACCTTATCCCAGAGCGCTAATTTTTTTAAGTCATTAACTAAATTAACGTTGATTTCTAAAAATTTGCCGCGGTTAGTGGCGCGGGCGAAAATATTAGAAAACTGCGGATCAAGGCTAGGCGTTGTGCCGGCCACAAGACCGATATTAGCCGTCGGGGCAATAGCCATGACAGTCGCGTTGCGCATCCCCTGCCTTACTTTTTGCCGCAGCGCTTCCCAATCCAGGCGCGCCGTCTTATTAATTTTTAGCGACAGGCCGCGGCTTGCGTCTAAAGTTTGCAGAGTATCATAAGGAACATATCCCTCGCTCCAGCGCGAGCCGGAAAAATTAGGGTAACTGCCCCGCTCGCCCGCTAATTTAGCGCTTTGGTCAATCGCCACATAGCTGATGAATTCAAAAACACAGTCAGCCAGTTCGTAGGCCTCTTCGCTGTCGTAAGCGAGATATTTTTGCTGGATAGTATCGGTCCAGCCCATCAAACCCAAGCCAATAGCGCGGTTATTTTTGTCCGAATTGCGCGTTTCCGGAATGGGCGATTGGTTTACATCCAATAAATTATCCAGTTGGCGGATGGCCAGCCGCACGCTTTCTTCCAATTTTACCCAATCAATATCTTTGTTGGCATTGAGGTGGCGCGCCAAGTTAACCGAAGCGAGATTGCAGACGGCGACATTATTTCCATCCTGCGGCAGGCAGACTTCAGTGCAGAGGTTGGAAGAATGAATGGTGCCGGTATTATTGTTAAGCGCGCGGACGTTAATCGCGTCTTTAAAAGTTATCCACGGGTGTGAAGTAGTCTGCAGGCTGATAATAATATCTTTAAATTGTTCGCGGGCTTTGATTTTTTTAAAAATATGCAACTTCCCTGCTTCGGCTAGGCTTATGTATTCATTATAGCGCTGGGAAAATTCGCTCCCGTAAAGCTCATTTAAATCGGGGGTTTCCGCCGGGTCAAACAAATACCAGTCCTCGTCGCGCTCAACGCGGCGCATAAATTCATCCGAAAGATAGGCGGCGGTGTTGGCGGTGCGGGTGCGGCGGTATTCGTCGCCGGCGTTCTGCTTTAAATCCAAAAATTGGTCAAAGTTATAGTGCCAATTTTCCATATAAAAGCAGAGCGCGCCCATTTTTTTGCCGGCGCGCGACACCGCGCGCAAGGTAGAATCAATCGTATGCATAAAGGGAATCGGGCCGGAGGAAAAAGTGTTGTTGGATCGCACCGGGCTGCCTTCGGCGCGCAGTTTGCTTACGGATAAACCGATGCCGCCGGTGGCTTTGGTTAATTTCATTACATCGGAAACGGTTTTAGCAATATGGTCTATTGAATCATGTATTTCTAGAATATAGCAGTTGCTCATCTGGGGCTTAGCCGTACCGGCGTTAACGTTAGTGGAGCCGCCGGAAACATACTCCAATTTAGAAAGTTTGTTGTAAAACTTAATTGCCCATTCGGTCGGATTTTTTTCCGGCAAAGCCAGGCCCATCGCTACCCGCATCCAGCTAAATTGCGGCGTTTCGTACAGCTCCTGCCGCGGCCCGCGGATGGCGTAGCGTTTCTGGATAGTTACCAGGCCCATATAGCGGAATAATTCATCGCGGGTTATGTCCAGCGCGTCCGCCACTTGGTTTAAGTCATAATTTGCCGTTAGGCGCGCGTCCAATACCCCCTCTTTTACCCCTTGGTTAATGTAGGCGATAAAGCCGTCCCGATGCAGATTTTTTAACTTTTCCTCGTCGTGATAGTCGCCTAAGGTTTGTTTGTAAATTGTTTTTAATAGCAGGCGGGTAGCGACTATATCGTACTCGGGGTCGTCTTTAATGTTTTGCACGGCGGCGTTAATCGTCGCCTGGTCTAATTCTTCGGTCGTAATGCCGTCATAAAGCGTGAGTTCAGTTTCAGTGGCGATTTGAGTAACTTTACTCACCGGGTCTGTTAGTCCGCGGCAAGCGCGCTCAATAGAGCGGTTAATCATATCCGCGTTGTAGGGCGCATAAGAACCGTCGCGGTGCTTGACTTTGATGGGGGTAGTCATAAGCCTCCTCGGTTAAGAAATTAGTAAAACACTACATTTAGTAGTTGGAAATTAAATTATACCACAATATAAAAGCATCGCCAAAGTAGCGGAACCTTAGGCTAAATTTAACTTTTTCCACAATGTTGTTGATAAACTAACACTAAAATGCTGTGAGTTTTTAAGCCGTGTCAAGGGCCGTAAAAGAAAAAAGGTCCGCGTTAAACGCGAACCTTCGGTAGAGTCGACTATGTAGTATTTACCAATATTAATTTTGGGACGGCCATTCATTTTGAAATCGTTGGGTTGCTTGCCGGCGCCTAAGAAGCCTTAAGGATAGCCGCCAGATCGGAGTCGTGAGAGCGTCGTAAAGAAGGCGGCACAATGCAGTAAGCCGAAAAGTTATTGCCTCTTGGTCTTGCAGGGCATCATTGGTCTTTTCTAACTGCTCTAATGCTTCCCGCAATGTTTGGCTAGATTGTTCTAACACTTGGCTTGCCTCTCGCAGTTGGCTTGCAAGATCGGCATTATGTTCCCGTGTAGCATGTAATTGTTGTTCCAAGTTCTGAATTTTTTCTGCTACTTCCGTTTCCGCTGCGCTGGGGCTTGCTTCGCGTAAAATATAACTCAATGCCTCGGAGTCCCCCGCTAATAATGCGCAGAAGATATTATTTGACGCTTTTGTTTTTCTAGCGTTAATAGGGCAATGGGGGGTGTTGGTATAATAAATCCCGTCAAGGACCGTGCCCATAGCAAAAGTGCCGTCTTCACGAGAGATAATTTCCACCATATTATCCCCGAGGGCAGGAGCGTGGGGCCGTTCTAACGGAATGTGAATTTTCCCGTCCTCGTTATATACTTCCAAAAAGAAAGCTTGGTGAACAGAGCCTTGTTTTTTAACGACAACGGCAATTATGCCAAAAGCCGCGTCAGTTAGGCTAACGGCAAATGAGCCGTCTTTGTTTAGTTGGACAGGGCAACTTGAGCCGACAATATCTATGTCATGCTTTTCTTTAGCTCGTAAAATTATAGAGCCATTTACTTTTTTTGCCACCAGATATTCTGACGGATTCATTGTATCTCTCCTTTGCACAAGTATGGTTGGTAATAAAATGAACGAAATTGGTACTTTAATTTAGCATAAGTATTGTTAGAAGTCAACGGCGGAGAATAGTTATCAGGCGGGAAGCTTTGTTTAATTGGAATTTAATCAAAATAGTATTTTTTGGCAAAATCGGCTTAACTTTATCCGCCCACTCAATAACCGTAACCGCGGTTTTATCCTGAAAATATTCTTGTACGCCCAAGGCTTTTAATTCTTGGGCCGAACGGAGGCGGTAGGCGTCAATGTGAATAAAATTTTTAATTTTTAAATTTTTAATTTTATAAATTTTAACAATATTAAAAGTCGGGCTGTTGACTCGCTGTTTTACACCGAGCGCTTTGGCTAAATATTGCGTGAAAGTTGTTTTGCCGCTGCCGAGTTCGCCGATTAAGCCAATGACTTCGCCGCCGCGGAGCCGGCGCGCCAGTCGCCCAGCGAGTTTTTTAGTGCCGGATAAGGATTTAGATAAATATTTCATAAAATGAATATAACTTATTTTAGCTAAATTTTCAATTGCTTTATTCAGCAGGCATGTTATTATATTCTTAACCCCGTTCTTTTAAAGGAGCATTATCATGCCTACTAATAACAACCCCCCCTTCGCCTTGCCTTACTTTTTGGCAAAATATTTTTTACCGTTGCTTCGGTTTTATTTTTCCTTTGTTGCGCCTCCGTTCTTCGTCCTGCATCTCCGGTTATGATTTGCCGCAATGGATTTTGGGGAATGTAGAGAGCAATAAAGAACTATGGATTTACTGGCAACATCTTAATTTGTTTTCTCTATTACCACCGTACCTTTGGGATGAGCTGGCGAGAGTATCAGAACAAGTTAATTTTAGAATTTATATTATTTGCTCTCCTGTTGCTTTTTGTAATAAGAATAACGATGAAATCGTCGATTTATTTCCTCAAATCTTAAGAGAGAAAGGAGCGATAAGATTATTTAGAAGCGTCAGCGAGAGCTGGCGGCGGATAGACAACTCCTCATTTATTAGCGGTCCTAATACTTTAATAATTAACTCTGATGATTGTGGAAAAGGGGCAGCATTCTTTGGGGATGTCTATCTAAATCTGTTATGGAGGAAACGATTAGCAAATATAATGGCATCAGCTGTTGAAATTTAGTAGTTGAAATAACGCGATAGGAATTGGTGAGAATTTTTACAAACCGCCACCCTGATGTTTAGGGAGCGGTTTTTTATAATAAAACTTGCGTTAAATTTTTTTATTCTATATAATACTTATACTTAAATTATTAATTTTTAAACAATATGGCCGAACAAAAAATGTCCATTGATAAAGCCAGTTTTTTTTTCGGGTTAGTGGCCGGAATAGCGCTGTTAGCAGTGATTATACTTATTAATCCTTCTTTAGTTGGTAAAGGCAAGGGCGGAGACGAAGTAAAAGGCGTGAAGGTAACGCAGCCGGGTGATAGCGGCCAGCCTGCAGCCGGTGGCGCGCAGCCTACTTTTGCGTCAGTGCCGGCAATCTCTACCGACGATAATGTGCGCGGCAATCAGAACGCGGCGGTAACGATAGTGGAATATTCTGATTTTGAGTGCCCATTCTGCCTGCGTTTTCAAAGTACCATTGAGCAAATTTATAATGAATATAAAGACAAAGCTTTGTTTGTCTACCGCCATTTTCCTTTAAATTCACTGCATCCGGAAGCGCAAAAAGCGGCGGAAGCGAGCGAATGCGCGGCTGAACAGGGAAAATTTTGGGAAATGCATGACAAAATTTTTGCCGCTAACGCCGCGCAGACAATGAGCGTGGAGCAATGGAAAAAAGAAGCGGCTAGTTTAGGTTTAAATGCCAGTAAATTTAACGATTGTTTAGACGGCGGCAAATATGCGAGCAAAGTCGCCCAGCAGCAAGCGGGAGGCCAGGCAGCGGGAGCGCAGGGAACTCCGACTACGTTTGTAAACGGCCAACTAGTTAACGGCGCCGTGCCGTATGAGCAAGTAAAGGCAGTAATCGAGCAGGAGTTGGCGAAATAAATAATTTTAAATAATAAAGTCCCCTTACCGCAGTGGCAGGGGGACTTTTTAAATTTACTGAAAGCAAAATATTGAAATTAAGTTGTAGGTCTAGCCGGGTGTTCGTGCCCAATGAGTTTACGGTGCGCTAAATATTTAAGATGATTAATTTTTTCGCGGGAGTATTTTTTTGCGTTTAAACCATGTTTGACAATGAGCGCGGAGGCGAAATTGCCGCCTAAAAAGTGCGGCAAAATTACGTAGCTTGCGCCCGCTTGATAAAGCTCTTCCGCCTCCTGGATATTATGGGAAATGACCATGATAATTATTTTTTTATTAATTCGTTTGGCCGTTTTAATCAGCAATAAATTAGTGGGAAAGTCAGGAATGGTGGAAACCGCAAGTTTTATTTTAGCTAACGGCAGTTCCGCCAAAAATTCAATATCGTCGGCGTCGCCGTATTGGCAGTTAAGCCCCTCGGCTTGCAGGCGCTTAATGACTGGCGGGTTAAAGTCAACGATTAAAAAATTACGCCCCAGTTTTTTAAACGCGCGCGTAAAATCATAGCCGATGCGGTTATAGCCGAATAAAATAGTGTCATAATTTAACTTAGCGAGCGGTTCAGTTTTTGTCCGGCGCCGTTCAAACATTGACAGCCAGGGGGCTAAAGCCGGATATAATTTTTCCGCGTACAAAATAAGATAAGTGGAAGTAGTGATGGTAATTAAACCCACCAGCGTTACGAGCGAAAGCGCGTATTCATCCAAGTCGCCGACACGGATGCCAAGCATTATTAAAATCAGGGAAAATTCGCTGATTTGGGCAACGGTTAAGCCAGTCAGAAAACCGGTGCGTTTGCGGTAGCCGAGTATGCCCATAATCGTCATCATAATCAGCGGGTTGACGATTAAAATAAATAGGGAAAATATAATCGCCGGTCCCAGCAGCTCTTGTATATCGCTTACTGCCAATTTTGAACCCAGCAGAATAAAAAATAAAATTAAAAAAAAGTCGCGCAGCGGTTTCATTTTGGCGCTGATTTCTATAGCGTAAGGAGAAACGGAGAGGGTAATGCCGGCGATCAGCGCGCCGATTTCTATGGAAAAGCCGAATTTATAAAATAGTGCCGCTAGGCCTAAACCCCAGGCAAGCGCAAACAAAGCTAAAAATTCCGCCGAAGCGGTAAAAAAATTACTTAGCCGCGGCAAAAGATAAAGACTCGCGAAAACTGACAGCAGCGCCAGCGCCAAACCTTGCAGAGTAATCACGCCGATAAGACGAGAAATATTTTCGCCTTGGGAGAGGGCGGAAATAAAGATGAGCAAGAACATAGCGATGATGTCTTGCACTAACAGAAATCCTAGAGCTATTTTGCCGTGCAATTTTTGTAAGGATTGTTTATCGGATAAAAGTTTAACGATGATAATGGTGCTGCTGAAAGATAGGGCAACTGCCAGATAAGCCGACTCCAGCGGCAAAAATCCCAAAAGCCGGCAGACAAAAAAACCAACCAGTGAAGTAAAAACAACTTGGCTGATGCCGGCCGCAAACGCTATGCCGCCCACCTCTTTTATTAAGCGGGGGTTTAAGCCTAAACCAACAATAAATAGTAACAGCGCTACGCCGATTTCCGCAAAAACATTAACGACTTCAGCGTCCGGAATGAGATTAAAAAGATAAGGGCCGACTAAAAGTCCGGTGATGATATAGCCAATAATCAGCGGCTGGCGCAGCGAGCGCACAAAAATTGCGACCAAAGCCGCGATGACGATGATGAGACTGATTTGGACGAATAAATCCATAAAAACATTAAAACAAAAAAGCAAACAAAATTAATATTATTTTAGACGTGAGAAAATTATCCCATTTTTGTCATTCTGAGTCCCGAGTTGCTCGGGGCGAAGAATCTAATGCCACGAACTTTATAAATATTATAGATTCTTCCCCCGCCGAGGCGGGGTCAGAATGACAAAAAAGATATTTTTCACTTTTCACTTAACTAATTCTTTACTCGCCAGCATCAGGGCGCCGAAACTCCAAAGAAGGGCAAAAACGCCGACAATCCAGCCGATAATGGGAATAAAAATAATCAAATCAGCGACCACGATGCCTATAGTTGCGGCCCAGTATAAAGACAATTTCCAATTTGCTTTGTCGTTAATCAGGCGGCCTAAGGCAATGCCAAAAATAACTTTTGCCAGTAGCAAATAAACAGCGAACAGCAAGCCCACTAAAATAGCCAGTGGAATACCGACCAGAGTAATTAGCAATAAAACAATTACAATCGGGGTTAAAACTAATAACATCAAACCCCAGCCGAGCGTTGCCCAGGGGCGCCCTAAAATATTATCAGTAACCGCTTCCACGGCGTCGCTGTTTAATCTGACAAGCACTAATCCTAATACCACCGTGCTCACTAAGCCGAAAATAACCAACGGCCAAAAGACGATTTGCTTTTTGTTTCCCCATTTTTTAAACTCTTTTATCTTTGGCGCTTGTTTAATGGTGTCGCCTTT
>CAYHIM010000020.1:0-14698 GCA_964356665.1 uncultured Gammaproteobacteria bacterium | reverse complement strand
GCCGATAGCGGCGTCTTATAGTTTTGGCAAGGACAGGGTACCCGGGCGGGGGCTGGGCGTGGATGGGATTGGGGCGCTGTTTGCCAAATTTGGCGTCCAGCACGGCATTTTTTTATTCGGCGCCAAAGAAGGCGTGGCGCAAGAAGTGGCGGCCAAGCTAATCTTGGCTAAAGCCCCGCTCAGCGGGGCGGCAAAAATCGCCGGCACGCTTAATGGGTATGTCAGCGACGAGGAGGCGATAGACGCGATCAATAATAGCAACGCGGAAATTTTACTGGTAGGGCTGGGTATGCCCAAACAGGAGAAATGGATTTACAATAACTTAAAGAGGCTGCCGGCGGTAAAAATAGCGATCGGTGTTGGCGGGGCATTAGATTTTATTTCCGGCCGCGTTCGCCGCGCGCCGCGTTTTGTGCAAAAAATCGGTCTGGAATGGTTGTGGCGGTTATTCGTTCGGCCAAGCCAATGGCGTAAAACTTGGCGGTCGGTAGCGGTCTTTTCGTGGTTGATAATAAAATCTTTATTCCAATGTTCTCAAGAACATTGGAATAACAAATAATCAATGAAAATGAAAATTCATTTTATCGGTATCGGAGGGATTGGCGTTTCCGCTTTGGCGCGGTATTGGTTGGCTCGAGGCGCGCAGGTGAGTGGGTCGGACGCGGCAGAGAGTGATATTGTGGAGGAATTAAGAAAGTTAGGAGTAAAAATTTTTGATAGTCATCGTAAGAAAAACCTGGATTCCCGCTTTCGCTCGCCTCGCCGAAGCTTTCGGCGTAGCGCGGGCGGGAATGACAGCCTTTTAGATTTGGTAATTTATAGCGCGGCGGTTAGGGAAGATAATCCGGAATTAATTGAGGCGCGGCGGCAAGGCAAAAAAACGCAAAAATATGCAGAAGCGTTGGGCGAACTGACTAAAAAAATGTGCACGATCGCTATTTCGGGCATGCACGGCAAGAGTACAACAACCGCGATGATTGGTTTGATAATGGAACGGGCAGGACTGGACCCGACGGTGATTGTTGGGACGAAGGTGAAGTGGGGCAAAGAAAATCTCCCCCAACCCCTCCTAAAGGAGGGGGGGAGTCCCCTCTCTTTAGGGAGGGGTAGGGAGGATTTTAGTAATTTTCGCGCCGGGAAAAGCAAATATTTAGTGATAGAGGCAGACGAATACGACCGGTCATTTTTAAATTATTGGCCGAAAATTTTGGTTTTGCTTAATATTGAAGAAGAGCATTTGGATACTTATGCGGGTGGCTTGCCGGATATTATGGAAACTTTTAAAGAGTACGCGGGGCATTTATCGGCAGACGGAGTTTTAGTGGTGAATGAGGAAGACGAAAATATAATGCAAATAGTTAAAAGTTTAAAGTTAAAAGTTCAAAGTTTTAATTCAAAGATTAAATCTAAGAATTTTAATCTAAAAATCCCCGGTCAGCATAATTTAAGCAATGCTAATGCCGCGCTGGCCGTGGCGCGAGTTTTAGGCATAGATGCCAAAATCGCGATTGAGGCCTTGAATAATTTTTTTGGCGTTTGGCGGCGCATGGAGTATAAAGGTGAGCTTAATGGCGCCAAGATTTACGATGACTATGGTCATCATCCAACAGAAATTCAAGCGACGCTGGCGGGAGCACGAAGTTTACTGCCTGAGCGAAGCGCCGTAGGCGCGAAGTCGAAGGCTGGAGCGGACCCTTCGACTCGCTCCGCTCGCTCAGGGAATAAAATTGGAAAACTTTGGTGTGTTTTTCAGCCGCATCAATATCATCGGACTTACGATCTGTTTGATAAATTTGTTACCGCGTTTGACGCGGCCGATAGAGTAATCTTATTACCGATTTACAGCGTGGCGGGGCGAGAAGACGAGGAAATCAAGAAAAAAGTAAGTTCGGGAAAATTAGCCGAGGCGATAAATAAAAAAGAAGTTTTGTATATGGCTGGCCTTGATGAGACAGCGGCGTATTTGCAAAAAAATCTTCAGCCCGGCGACGTCTGTATAATTATGGGCGCGGGAGATATTTACAAGCTTACAAACCAGCTGCTAATTTAAGCGAATATAAAACGAATTTGATTCGTGCTTTATTCGCTGGTAATTTGCGCCAATTCGCGATTTATCGTTATCCACAGTCCAAGCCCCTTGTGCCTGCGCTATAGAGTGCTATGATAAAAATGTAATTAACTAAACAACCTCCAATATGATGTGGGTATACGCCATCATAGTTTTGGTTATTATCGCCGGAATTGTTTGGTGGGCGATGAAGGAGAAAGACGATTCCAGCAATGGTCAAAACATGCCGTCTTCTTCGTCTGAGCCGCCAAGTGGCAACAACAATCCACAGCCGCCTCAACAGCAATAATTTTTTGCTGTTGTTTTATTTCTTTTAACGGGAAGGGAGTTAATTAATTTGTCTATTTTTAGAGAACTTCAAGCTGAAGTTTCAATAAAAATATTTTTATCGGGGTTTGGTTTAAATATTGTAAAATATAATTAATAACTTGGCGTTTGACGCCGAGTGGTTGGCGTAAAAAATTATTATAAAAAATAAAATTAGCGGAATGAAAAAATATTCTGCGCAGCAATTTTATAAAAGATAACTGCGTTGTCTGTTTTTTCGTTTCTAACAAAAATGTCAGTCAAAACAGCAAAAAAATATTTAATTCTGGCCGCCTGTGTTTTAGCGGCCGGCGCTTTATTTTTTATTTATAATGCCAAAGCGGCAGCGGCCGGACTGTTGCGCAATGCGGCCGTGGCGACAACCACAGCCAGTGATGGTTTAATCGGCCAGACCAACGCCCAATGGAAATTTACCATGACTAATGATAATGAGCTGGCCGCCGGTGATGTTATTCAGGTTGATTTTCCGACGATCTCCAACGCGCCGCCATTTTCTTTTTCCAATCCCAGCGTTGTGGCAACAAGCAGCGCTACCACTACTATGGCGGTCGCGGTTGGCGGATCTGGCGATTTGAGAAGAGTCGCTTTCACTTTATTAGAAACGCTTAATGCCAGCACTACCTTTAGTATTACTATGAACGGGGTTAACAATCCGCTCGGCTCTAAAGCAAATTTAACTAACCTCACCTGGACTTTTCGGACAGGCACTACGACTAGCGGGGGCCCGACTGACACATTGACAACTATTAAAGACGGGCCAGCGACCGCGACTGGAAGCTTGATGAGAGGCGGCTATTCTATTTTTTCTTCGGTTGATTCCGCTATCACCGCCAGCAATTACGCGGCTGGCGCCACGAATGTGACTTATACTTTTTCTTTTGTGGCCACGACCAGCATCCCCAGCGGCGGAAAAATCAATATCCATTTTCCAACGGAATTCACTGTGACTAACGCGACGACCAGCTCTACTCTGCAGAGCGATATTAACGGTGATAGCGCTAACGCGCCGCAGATCGCGGCCACCGGCGCGATAGCCACCAGCACTTCTAACGGCCGCAATGATGTGATTTTTACCACTTCCGGCGCGGCAACCGGCGGGGCGAATACCGTGACTGTCGCGGTGGGAGGAATTACTAATCCGGCAACAGCGAACGCGTATCGGCCGATTTTTATCTATACTACAAACGCGGCTGGCGGACTGCTTGATGGCTCGCCTTTTCCGGATGGCGCTAATGATGTTTATAACGGTCCGCCGCCGGTGGATTCAATTCATATCGGCGGCACTAATGATATGGTAATCAGTGTTTATAAGCAATCAGGCGCTAATTTGATTAAATTGAGCGCCGCGGAAATCGCGCAGGTGCGGGTGGGTGTTGGCTGTCCGGATAAGCAGTTTTTCGTCGGGATGAGATATTTAGATAGTAATGGCTCCACTACTTTCAGCTATTTATTGGATTGTAACTATAAGGTTGGCATTGACGGATCCGAAGGCAGCAGCGCCACTTTTTTTAATTCTTTTCTCAAACCGGGAATGATTGATGTGCCGGCCGTCGGCGGCGGAACTAAAAATATAAATATGATTTTTGGCGTGCCTGATGAAACCTGGACCGGCACTATTACCAACGGACCGGTCAGCGGCAGCGGCGCTTTTATCCAGGCTTTTGACGGCAAATATGAAAGCTGGAATCCGGTTTTTAATTCCACCGGTTATACCACGCAGGGCTTTAACGGTTCCGGCGTCGGCTATTTTAGGTTAAAAGTTAAAACCGGCTCTTCCTGGAAAATAAATGTTATTTCAGGCGGCACAACCTTAAGCGACGGCACGGATAAATTCTGGCCGCCGGTAATTCCAGCGGTTTATGCCAGTTCCACTGCTCAAACTGATTTAGGCAGTTTTGCTTACGTGAAGGCAGATAACACCTTAACCGTAACTTTGAAAAATAGCGTCACTGACGCGACTATAACCAGCAATACTTGCGTTGGTGTTAAGCGGACCGGCGGCGGTATGTTTATGGGTTCGCAAGAAATGTATTGTAACGCTAATTCCGGCGATAATTATGTGTTTAAAGTTCCGACCGGCGCGATTACCGTGGAAGTGATGAAGCCGGGCGTGGGCAAGCCGGATGAATATCCGTTATCAATTTCCGGCGCCACGGCCAAAATTATCAATGTGGCCTCGCCCACCAGCTATATCAGCGTGACAGTGGTGGATTCTACCGGTACCGCGATTAACGGCGCGCCGGTGTTCGCCAATTCTTCCAGCGGTTTCGGACAGTCTATGACCGGCACCAGCGGCACCGCTACTATTTATGTTCCAGCCGGTACCTATCGCGTTGAAGGTTTCGCGCCGGGCCTGGGCCAATTAACCGCGCAAACGGGAGTCGCGGTTACCAGCGGTTCAAATCCCTCGGTTACTTTTACCGTTACCACTTCCGGCTTTAAAACTATTTCCGGCACGGTGACGCAAGGCGGCGCGGGCTTGGGCAACGTTCAAATTGGCGCGCGCGGCACAGGCAGTACCAGCAGCGGCAACGGCACAGTAACCAATTCGGATGGAACTTATACTTTGCGCGTTCCAGCCGGAACTTATAAAGTTGGCGGCTGGTCCCAAGCCACCGGCGGATTAATTGAACAAGCGGTTGACGTTTCTTCCGCTAATGTGACGGGTATTAACTGGTCATTAGGCGCTTCCGGCACATTGAGAATTATTATTTCGGGCGGCGCCAATATCAGCCCCTTATTTGGCGGCGCTTTTGATTCCGTCACCGGGCGCGGCAGCGGGACCGACACTTGGGTCGCCTCAAGCACCACGGATAAATACGCGGACATTACTTTGCCGGCGGCCAATGGCTATAAAATTCAAGTTGGCTCGCCGGTTACGGGCGAATTAACGCCGGCGGGCGGGGATACGGCAAATATTACGGCTAGTCAGACCACGACAAAAACCTATAACGTCTCGGGCGTGGCGACGCTCGTGACTTTGAACGGTAATGTCGCGACCAGTAGCGGTGTTGTGGCCGATGCCAATGTCTGGGTGAGCCGGGTCAACGGGCCGGGATTTTATTCAACTTTAACCGACTCCAGCGGCAATTATTCTTTTAGCGTCCCGGACGCGTATACTTATAAAGTCGGCATTAGAAAAACCGGCTACATTGGAGCCGACAGCGAAGTTATAATGGCTGGCGCGAAAACAAAAGATTTCATTTTAGCCGCGGCCGGCGCCACTATTACCGGCAAAATAACCTCTGATGGTTCTACCGGTTTGGCCAGCGCCTGGGTCTCGGCCAAAAAAACCGGGTCTGATACCTGGACTGGCGGGCCCACGGACGCGGCCGGCAATTATTCTCTGGCGGTTGATGCCAGCACTGCCTGGACGATCTATGCCGAAGGCCCATGTTATTTAAGAAGCACCGGTTTATCGGCTAACGCCAATGATTCAAATAAAAACATAACCTTGACTGCTAACGCTAATTGCACCGCGCCAACACCCCAAGTTAACGCTTTGACCGCCTCAACCGGCGGTATGGTCAGCAATGGTGAAAAAATGAAAGTTGATATTCCGGCTAACGCCTTGGGAACGGGTTCTGATTCAGTGTCAATTTCGGTTCAGGACGCGGATATGGCAGTTTCCACGGCCAACGCCGCTCCGTTAAAAAATTCCGTGCAAACCATTACCGCGTCAAACAGCAGCGGCCAATCTATTACCAGTTTAAACAGCAAGGCGACTCTTACCATTCAATACCTAGAAAGCGATTTGCCGGTTGGTTTTAATGAGGCAAACCTCCAAATGGCTTACTTTGATTCAACTACCGGGCAATGGGAACCGGTCGCGGCGACCGTGGACACAACCCTTAATACTCTGACCGCGCAGATTGACCACTTTACCGATTATGGCGGCATCACGCCCCGCGTGCCTGATATTCCGCAAAGTTTGGCGGCCAGTGTTTCTTCAGCCAGCAAAATAGATTTGTCTTGGAGCGCTACTACTATCACTGATTATTATGATGTTTATCGCAGCACTACTTCCGGCGGCACTTTCACCGCTATCGGTTCTTCCACCTCGGCAGCTTATTCGGATTCGGGCCTTAGCGCTTCCACCGCTTATTATTATAAAATTACGGCCGTGAACGACAGCGGCGCTTCCGCTTACAGCAGTACGGTAAACGCGACGACTAATGCGGCCGCGGCAACGGTAACCGGCGGCGGCAGTCCGAGCTTGGGCGGAAACGTAAGCGTTTCTACCCTTGGCTTAACAACGCCAACGCCCAGCGCGTCGCCTTCGCCGAGCCCCTCGGCTGACGCGTCTTCCTCGTCCGCCAGCGTCACGCTTATCCGCTATGAAGGCGACCCGAAAGTCTATGTCGTGGAAAACGGCCAAAAACGCTGGGTGCAAACCGCCGAAGATTTTAATAAACTCGGCTATAAGTGGGAAGATGTTAAAATCACTTCAGCCAGCGAAACTTATCCGGACGGGACAGTTATGAAAGTTCCGAGTGTCTCCTCCGCGGTTACGCTTATCCGTTACGAAGGCGACCCCCGAGTCTATGTGATAGAGAATAATCAAAAGCATTGGGTAAAAACCGTTGAAGATTTTAACGTGTTGGGTTATAAATGGAATGATGTTAAAATCGCGTCGGCTGATGAAACTTACGCGGACGGCAGTGACAAGACCGCGCCAATCACCTTTAAGCAAACTCTTAAACGCGGTTCCAAAGGCGCGGAAGTTTTAGCCTTGCAGCAAAAACTGAAAGACCTGGGCTATTTTCCAGCGGACGTAGAAATTGTTGATAATTTTGGACCGATAACCCAAAAAGCGGTCAGGGCTTTTCAGGCGGCTAATGGGTTGGCGCAATCCGGTATCGTGGACGCCAAGACCCGCGCCTTGTTGAATCAGTAAAAGATCGTAAAGATGGAATTGTCATTTTGAGGCCGAGCGTAGTCGAGGTCGAAGAATCTAAAAACTCGCTGTAATTCCAGAACCGATTTTTCTTTCAATTTTGGCTAGCGAGGATGATGCGCCTGAGAAGCAGAGCATATCATCCGAGTGACGACAAAATATAGGGTTTATACCCTCTATATTTTGGCCGGGTTTTGCCAAGACCTGCGCCCTTAGCCGCCAATCAGGCGGCCAAGGGCGCTACCAAGTTTTCCACCATTGACAGGAAAAATGAGCAGTTTAAAATAGAAATAAGCAATATAGAAATTTTTGAACTTATTTGTCCTGACGGTTTTTATCCGTGAGGATTTTTTATTAAACCCCGTTAGAAATTATTGAATAAACTTTTAGTCTATAAGAAATATTTATAGACGGACAAGTTTTTTGTCAAAATAAAGGATCCAATAATTTCTAACGGGGTGAAGGTCGATAAAATCCCGAATTAAAAATTAAACAGTTTGTAAAAATAAAATGATGGATTGCGCAAATCAGAAAAGATCGATCTCTGATTTGTTTGATCCATCAAGTTAAATAAAAAATAAATGAAAAAATTCATTAAATCAAGGTCAGCATGGGAAATCGTCATAGTTTCCTTGTTGGCTTTTTTCGCCACGGTCGGCGTGGTGCTGGCGACCACGACCATTGGCACGAATATCAATACCGAAGGCACCTTGACTGCTAATGGCGTAACGACGATATACGGCGCCACTTCAATCGGCGGCGCTTTAACCGCAACCAGCACTTTAGCGGTTAATGGCGCTTCTACTTTAACCGGCGCAGTCACCATTTACGGAGCAACTTCAATTGGCGGTGCTTTAACCGCGACTAGTACATTTAAGATTGGGACGTTAAGCTCAACGGTTCCAGGGAGCGGATTTATCATTTCTGACACCACTAATAGGGTAGTGGATATAAATGTTGATGACAACAATGTTGCCTCAGCAGATACGGCCAAAACTATTTCTGCTGGCCGCTTTAGGTTAATGAGATACGCTGACTCTGTTGCAGAAGATTATGCGCTTCATGGTTTAGTTAAATACTCAGAGCTAACCAAGAGTCGATGGGGTGCTGGCGTAATCGGAGCTGCTGAAACAACGGGTGCAGTTACCTTGTCCAACCTAACAACGGGTGTTTTGGGGCGATTTGGAACAGCAGCCACGCTTACTTTGACCGGCGCTACTGATCGTATTGCTGCTGTGACCGCCTTTAACAACAACAGTGTTGCCTTAGCTGGTTCTGGAAAGTCAGTTGGTTTGTTAGTAATGGAAACTGATGTTGGAACTCCCATCAATCTTGACTATGGTCTTGAGATTAAAGATAATGTTGCCACAACTGATATCAGTCTTGGGGCTGCGACAACCGGAATTAACTTTGCCGGAACCATGACAAAAGATATTAGTCTGCAATACGGAGAAACAATTGATAACGCTACTGACGGAGTTATTAGTTTAACCGGCATTGCTTCAACTACTTCTATCAGATTGGCAAACTTAGAAACTATTGCCAACGCCACCAACGGCACCATTCGTTTAGCCACGGACGGCGGGGCGACTATTGATATTGCGCCCACAGCCGCCGGCGCGACAATTACTCCCGGCGGAACAGGAACTGTCACAATTGGCGGCGCTTTTTCGGTAAGCGGTTATGCGACAACAACATCCGTTGGTATTATTTCTCCGGTGAGCACGACTACAGCTCCGACTTGCAATTCGGCAGTCGCTGGCGGTATGATATGGAACTCAACTAAAGCCAAAACTTGCGTGTGCAGCGGTTCCAACTGGACAGAAGCAACCTCGACTACACCCATATCCTGTTTCTAATAACTAATAAAGCCTAAATCTTATGAGAAAAAATTTATTGATAGCTGTCTTGGCTTTATTGGTTTTCGCTCTGCCGGTGTTGGCAGCGGTAACAGATTTTACGGCTGATGGAAGTATCGTGGTGTCGGGCGTGACGCTGTACGGCGGGAGCACAACTGACGACTTGCTGATTTTAAGCGGGTCAACATCCGAATCATTTAATTTCAACAGCGGCGTGTTCACGGTACACGATCCCGGCTCGGCGTTTAAAGTTGGTTCAGCAGAAAGCACGGTAAAATCAATTTACGTCTTGAAGAGCGGCGTTGAGGTAGCTTGCTCGGCTAATTCCACGCCGGGGACAAGCGCGGTGACCTTGCCGACCACAGCTGCTGATTATATTGTTTATCCTTCAACGGCTACTAGTTTTGCCACCGCTGATTGTTGCCGAACGGTCGCTAACGCGGCTACCTATAACGCGTTTCCGACTTGCGGACCAGCCACTTGTAGCAGCGGCTATTATGTCGCGAGTGCCGATTGCGTGCAAATTAGCGGCGGCGGCGTATCAGGCGGCGGAGGAGGCGGCGGAGGTTCGGCGGTGGCTAATATCGGATTAGTTTCCATGCCAACAACTGCTACGGGCCAGGTAACAGCCACGGCCGCAGCGGGTGGTCAGACAACTTTAACCACCAGCGACAGCGCTACGGCGACGGTTAAATTACCGGTTAATGCGGTTAGCGCTAACACAGTCGTAACACTAACTCAAGTAGCTCAAACCGCTTCCGCAGTAGCCAGCGAAGTGGCCGCTGTGCCAGCGACAATGCTAATGGTGGGTAACTCCATCTATAGCTTTAGTGCGATGAGCGGCACGACTAACATCACCACTTTCAGCCAGAACATCACCCTAACCTTCACCTATACCGACGCCCAAATCGCGGGAATGAACGAGTCGTCTTTGACAATTTATTATTGGAACACGACAACTTCAGCGTGGACAGCTCTGGCGACAACGGTTAACGCCGCCACGAATACTTTGACGGCGACGACTAACCACTTTACCGATTTTGCGATTTTAGGTTCGCCGGGGCAAGACATAGCTGAAGGCGCTTTGATCCGGGCCATTGGCGATATTGATGTTTATATCGTTAAATACATGGGTTCAAAACAATTCAAAAGATTGATCTTGAGCCCGTCTGTTTTTAACAGTTATCAGCATCTAAAATGGGGCGATGTTCAGGACATAGAGAAAAGCGTGGTTGACTCTTTCACCACTTCGGAATTAGTGAGAGCGGTTAATGACACCAAGGTTTATAAACTTTATCCGGCCGGAGACACCGGTGAGAAACGCTGGGTCAAAACAGCCGAAGGCTTTAACCGTATGGGTTATGACTGGGACGCCATTTATGAAATTAACGCGGTTGACCGAAATTCCTACGTCACCGGCGCTAACATTGAATAGATAACAAAGTCTCGCCAAGACGAAAAATACTCCTGCAGTTGCGGGAGTATTTTTTTAGTTTAGATGGCTAATCTCTCGGCTTGCGAAGTTGAGAGATTAAGTTTTGCTTGTTATGTTATTCTCAAGTTCTCAAGAACATTAGAATAAAGAAATAAATTTTATGCGCTTTTTTCTTATGATTTTTTGTGATACAATCAATGTGAAAATAGATGAAAAAATTAAACCAAAAATTTGTTTGGTTATTTGTGATTTTGTCGCTGATCGCCGGCAATGTTTTTTTATTTTTACCCCGAATAACTCGGGGCGAGAATTTTTACGCGGATTCTGATGTGCCGCAAATTTTACCGCGGTCAACTTGGGATAATACGCCGACGCTTAATGCCTTAATGACCTGGGTGCCGGATAAGAATTCTTCGCCCAGCGACTGGCAGCCAATTGAACGAATAATTGTCCATGATACCGGCTGCGACATTGCCAATCCGACCTGCAATAATAATCAAAATCCGATAGCCACTATTCAGGCCATTTATCGGTACCATGCCGTCACGCGCGGGTGGGGGGATATCGGTTATAATTATATAATCGATCAGCAGGGCCGGATCTACGAAGGCCGCTGGGGCGGCAATGGTTCGCGAGCAGCGCACGTTTATGTTGACCGGACCAAAGATAATTTTAACTTTGGCACGATTGGCATCGCGGTGTTGGGCAATTACGCCAGCCGCGAACCGTCAGAAGCTGTTTATCAAAGTCTGGTGCGATTAGTGGGCTGGCTGGCGCAAACTAATAATCTTGATCCGTTAGGTTCTCGTTCTTCCAGCATCTGGAATTTATTGACCAGCGAATTTAGCGGTCTTTATAACGGACCAATTATCGTTGGGCATAAAGACGTTGAGCCGGGCAATCCTGATCCGAAAACTTTTGATTTCGTCAGGATTAGGCGGGAAGCTTCGGTCTCGGCCCAAAAGTATAAAAATTATGTTTATCAGGCTAATGGTTTTCCCCGGGTTTATAAGATTGTCTTGGGCACCCGGCAGGCTTACGATAATTTACCGGCTTTTGCCGCGGCCGGGGGATCTTACGATAAATTGGTGGAAATTTCAGAGAGTCAGCTGGATTTATTTTCGGAGTCGCGATTTTTAAAATACCCCGATGGTTCTCTCCTGCAGATCAAAGGTAATCCGACGATTTATTTGATTCAAGACGGCCAGAAGCGGAATTTAAGCGTTTCAGCTAAACAATTTACGATGCTGGGTTTTGATTTTGCGCGGGTAAGAAACATTAGCGCGGAGGAATTGGTTGGCTATCCGGAAGGCAATTTAATCAAATACGCTCCGGACAAGCAGTTAGTTGGCGATGGCCAAAAAGTTTTTTTACTCCAGAGCGGCAAAAAACGCTGGATTCCTTCTGGCGCTCTCTTTACCGTTTTAGGTTACAGCTGGTCAAAAGTTAAAACAGCCGCCGCGGATTTAAAAAATTATCTGGACGGCGCGGTTTTGTCGTATCCGGACAGCACTCTTTTGCAAGCTTTAAACCAAGAGGCGGTTTACTTGGTCAGCGGCGGGAAATTGCAGCGCTTTGTCAGCGCGGAGATATTTTTAAATTTAAAATACAGCTGGTCAAAAATTAAAAAAATTCCGGCCGAAGAGCTGGCTTATTATCCAATGGGCGATTATGTCAAGTATAAAGACGGCGCTCTTTTGCGTCCCAAAGATGAAAATAACGTCTATTTAATTTCCAGCGGCCAGGCGCAAATAGTTGACGCAGCGACTTTTAAAAAGAAAAAATATAAATGGGCCAATGTTTTAGTCATCGCTCCCCAAGATTTTCATATTTTATATCGCGGCGGTGTTTTATCGCCGGCACCGGCGACGCCGTCAGCCAGTCCAATTCCGTCGGCCTCGCCAACCACGAGCGCTTCGCCGTCAACGATTCCGATAACGGCTCCTTCGGCGTTGTCCGCACCGACAATCTCGCCAGTAGCCGGCGCCCAGCCAAAAATTCGAGTGGCGATAACCGAAATTTTAACGCCGAGCGTAACTTTAACGGCGAATACCGCCTTTAATATTTTAGACAAAACTGGTCAAATTATCGCGACTAAAAATGCTAATGAAAATTTCGTTTACGCGATCAGCGCCACTTCCAGCGTTTTTGTTAAAATCGCGCCGCAAAATAGCGATGGGATCGTAACGATCGTTTCTTATGAAGACCATCCGGCCTGGAAACCAAGTTTGAATTATAATCAATTTCACGGAAGCGTGGAAATTATCTATTCGTCAAAATCAAATAAAGTTTGGGTGGTGAATGAACTTGACTTAGAGGATTATTTAAATGGCATCGCGGAAATTTCTTCTACGGACGCGGCGGAATATCAAAAAGCCATGATAGTGGCGGCGAGAACCTACGCGCAATATTATATTAAAAAGGGCGGCAAGCGCGGGACAGACGAGGTTTATATTTTAAATAACACGACGAGTGATCAACTATATAAAGGTTATAGCCGCGAAGTGCTAGCGCCATCAATTATTCAAGCAGCCGAAGAGACAAAAGGGGAAATAATTGCTTATAACGATAATCCAATCGTTTCCGCTTATAGCTCTGGCGCGGCCCAATTGCAAACCATCGGGACAACAGCCGCTTGTTCTCTTTGGGGCAAGCAATATTGCGAAGCCGGTTTTGAATATTTGGCTGGCGGGGTTAAAGATCCGGCTGGCGCAGAATATAGCTATGTTTCTTGCGGTAGCGCTAATCATTGCGTCGGGTTATCCGGCGCCGGCGCGCGAGCTTTTGCCAAAATGGGGACGAAAAATTATCAGGAAATATTGAAATATTATTATCTGGGAACGGAGATTAAAAAAATTTATTGACATAAAATACTTTTGCCTCTTTTTTGGCGGCAAAAAAGCGGTGGAAAAAACCGCCGCGCGACGATAAAACTTTAACAAAATCGGATTCATTCGTCTAAAATCGCTATCCACAACGCCCCGACCTGACGGTCGGGGCCCCACCATTTCACGCGATTTTTACGTCTCACTCATCTCGATTTTGTCATAAAGTTTTTCGTATGCGCGGGAAAAAATGCAGAAAAAAGTATTTATCATTATCATCAATTTTAACGGCTGGCCGGACACCAAAGAGTGCCTGGAATCTTTGAGCCGCGTAGCGTATGATAATTTTGAGGTGGTTTTGATTGATAACGCGTCTAAAAGCGACTACCGACTATCGACCGATAGCTACCGTTTTAAAATCAATGTAATTTATAATAAAGAAAATCTTGGTTTTGCCGACGGGAATAACCAGGGTATAAAGATCGCGCTGGAGCAAGGAGCGGATTATGTTCTGTTGTTAAATAAT
Source organism: uncultured Gammaproteobacteria bacterium (assembly GCA_964356665.1). Lineage (GTDB taxonomy): Bacteria > Patescibacteriota > Patescibacteriia > Patescibacteriales > XYC2-FULL-47-12 > 2-12-FULL-45-10. The sequence goes on along the minus strand of CAYHIM010000020.1, from coordinate 761 downwards.
GATACAACCGTTGAGCCGGATTTTTTGAAAAAGTTAATTGAAGCGGGAGAGAAAGATAAATTATACGGGGTTTTGGGGCCAGTTATTTATTGCGTTGATGAGCCGGAAAAAATTTGGTTTGCCGGCGGGCGGTTTAATCGACTGAAAACCCGGGGCAGCCATATCCTGTCCAAGCCGGATGAGGAACTGAAAAAAGTTGATTATATTACGGGTTGCTGCTTGCTGGTAAAAAAGGAAGTGATTGAAAAAATCGGATTATTGAACAAAGATTATTTTTTATATTATGAAGACGGGGATTGGTGCTTGCGCGCGAAAAAAACCGGCTATCTATCCGGTTTGGTCGGTTCAGCGAAAATTTACCACAAACAATCCCGCAGCACCCAGGAATTTTCTTATCCTTATGTTTATTATCATTCCCGCAACGGTTTAATATTCGGCGAGCGATTCGGCAGTAAATTAACGGTTTATTTTTTGAGCTTTTGGATTTTTTTGAAACAGGTCGCAAAATTAGCAGTCGGCTATAAGCGAAATTGGGCTCGCCCGGTCCTGCGCGGGGTTTGGGACTTTTGGGTGGGAAAGAAAGGAAAATTAGAGGGGTATTATTAAAATACTTTTGCCGCTTTTTTGGCGGCAAAAAAAGCGGCGTAAAAAACCGCCGCGCGACGATAAAGTTTTAATAAAATCGGATTCGCTCGGCTAAAATCGCTATCCTCGACGCCCCCCAAACCACGGGGCGGCCCAACCACAACACCCCCGAATAT
>CAYHIM010000019.1:0-15307 GCA_964356665.1 uncultured Gammaproteobacteria bacterium | reverse complement strand
AGCGAGGCGAACCCTTCAAATTTGCAAATTCCTATGTGGTGCCCAGGGGGAGACTCGAACTCCCAAGGCCTTGCGGCCGCTACCACCTCAAGGTAGTGCGTCTACCAAATTTCGCCACCTGGGCTTTACTCCATTGTACAAAATGGGAGTAAAATTAAAAGAGGTTGCCGGCGCGCTCAATTTATCAGAGCTCCGCAATAAGCGCGGAGTGGATGTAAAAATATCAATATATCAATCATTTCTCTTTGCTATTTTGATATTTCAACACCTCCTTTACCCTGTGAAATAAGATTTGAGTTTATTTTTAAAAATGTTTCTTATAAACATTTTTTAACAATTCGTATAAACTATTTTTATCATGTATGCTCAAATCTTAATTTCTATCCCGCAATGCTGCGGGATAGAAATTTATTTCACGGGATGAACCTCTGATAAACTGGGTATGCCGGCAACCCTCAATTTAACTTTATTTTTTTTCTCCTTTAAGCTTAAGCCGCTTATTATAACCGCGCTTCAAAAAGTAAAGTTTGGCGCGCCGCACTTTTGCCTGTTTTTTAATTTCAATTTTGGTAATCTCCGGCAAATGCAAAGGGAAAATTTTTTCTACGCCCACGCCGTCAGAGACTTTATAGACCGTAAGGGAGGCGCCGGCTTCGTTGCCGTGTTTAGCCGCGAGCACGATGCCTTCAAAATATTGCAAGCGCTCCTTCCACTCTCCTTTGGTATTCTGCTCTTTGATTTTTTGGTAAACGCGCACGGTCATGCCGGGCTTGATTTCGGGGATGGTTCTTTTCTCCTCCGTTTTAACTTCCGTTTTTTTATCATCAGACATAATTTTAAAATTTATGATTCATGATTTAGGGTTATGTTATAACATCAGCTATTTTTTGTCAATCAGCTTCGTTTATTGTTATTTTTCAGAATGTACTTTTCTTTTTGTAGGATATCCATTATTTGGCTAACAGTTTCCTCCAGTTTATTTTGTTTATTAATAACAATATAATCATAAAAAGGCGACTCTTGTTTTATTTCCTGTCGGGCGTATTTAAGCCGGGCTTGTATTTGTTCTTCAGTTGATTTGGTGTCGCGGCCGCGCAGCCTTTTTTCCAAATTAGCCAACGAATCCGGCATAATAAAGATAGTAGTCGCTCCATAATGCTTTTTATAAAATTTAGCGCCCACAATATCCGGATTAATAATAACATTATAGCCGCGCCGCAGTTTATTTTCTAAGTCCGGTTTATAACTGCCATAATAAACGCCGTTGCGGGTATTTTGATATTCAATGATATTACCAGCCGCGATTGCTCGCTTAAACTGTTGCTCGGAAAAAAAATAATAATCGCGCCCGTGCTTTTCCCGCCCTCTGGGCGCGCGCGCGGTCGCCGTTACTAAACGTTTAAAAATCGGGCATCGTTCAATCACTTTTTTAGTAACAGCGCTTTCGCCGGAACCGGTAGGGCCGGCAATAACTAAAATTCTTTTTAGTTTCATAACTTTTATTTTATAATTGGCAAAATTTCTTTTAGTTCCTTCGGCGCTTCGCTGGTAAATTCTTGCCACTTTCCTGACAAATCATAAAAACCAAGTTCCTGCGCGTGCAGCCAGATTCTTTTTAGTCCCAATTTTTTATTCAACTCTTTGGTTTTGCGCGTGCCGTATAAGTTATCGCCCACCAGCGGATGGTCGTAGGCGGACAGATGCACTCTAATTTGGTGCGTGCGGCCGGTTGTTATTTTTACTTCCAGCAAATTGTAATTGATAAAATGTCTGGTAACCGTAAATTCAGTAGTAGCCGCTCGTCCGCCGTGCGCGCGCGAGTGCGCGGCCATTTTATAGCCCTGTGCGCTGCGCGAAATGGGAAAGTCAATGCAGCCGCTTTCTCTTTCAATTTTACCATAAACTAAAGCAAGATAGGATTTTTTAATTTGGCGGGTTTTAAATTGCTGCTTTAAAGAATCAAACATGGCGTTCGTTTTAGCTATCACGAGCAAACCAGAGGCGTCTTTATCCAAACGGTGCACAATGCCAGGACGCAGCGGGTCGTCGCCGACTTTTTTAAGTTGAGGATATTTTTTTTCTAAAACATCGGCGAGCGTCGGCTCCGTAATGCCAGCGCCGCCGTGCACGATTACGCCGGCGGGTTTATTGATAACCAGATAATCATCGGTTTCGGCAATAACTTTGAATTTTGGCAGTTCTAGTTGTTTTAATGTTTTAATGTTTTTATGTTTTAATGCGTTTATGTTTATTTCATCGCCAGTCTTTAATTTATAATGCGGCTTAGCAATTTTACCATTAACCAAAATTGCTCCGGCTTTAATCATTTTTTGCGTTTGCGCCCGTGCCAGCCCAAGCTCTGTCGCCAAAAAAACATCAAGCCGTTGGTTGGCGGCGGCTGACTCTATGGATATTGTTTTATAGTTTAGCTGTGCCATAGTCAATTAATTCTTTAATTTCTTTGGTCATTAAAATTCCAATCGCTAAAGCATAAATAATAATTCCGAGCGCAAGCAAAGAAATGACAGGAAGAGCAGATGATAAATATAAAACTAGCGCCATAATCACCGAGGCCGCGAGCGCTTTTAAAAAAATAGTTAAACGAGGGGCAAACTTAGTGTAATAAAAAGTGATGGCAAAAATTATTAGCGAAACCATTACTTCCGAGTAAATGGTTACGGCCGCGGCGCCAAAATAAGAATAGCGCGGAATAAAAATTAAATAGCCCGCTAAAGCGGTGACGGCGACTAAGCCGTACGCCCAAATAGTTTGTTTTTGTTTGGCAATCGCGATAATAACATGCGAGAAAATAACGCCGAGATAAATCGCGCCGCAGGCGAAAATAAGCAGCCGCAAAATTGGGCCGGAGAGCGCAAACTCCGGGCCGGCCACTAAAGCCATTAAGGGAGTAGCGACAAATTGCGCGCCGATTATTAGCGGTAAGGCAAAAATTGCTAAAGCGTCAAACGAATGTTGGATAATTTTTTTTACTCCCTCAATATCGTTGCGCTGATAAGCCGCGGTAATCTGCGGCAGGGCGATGCCCGCAAGAATGAAAGGCAAAGTTACTAAAATATCAATCACGCGATAAGCCGCGCCGTAGAGCCCGACTTCGTTCGGCGGCTTGACGAGCGATAAAATAATAATGTCGGCTTTGAGGTAAACTAAGTTTAAAGCGATGGTGCAGGTAAGCGGCCAGGTTAAGGTTAAAATTTTCCGCCAAACATCTAAGTCAAACGCTAAGCGCAGGCGCGCGAGCGGCAAAGAGAGGAGATAGTTAATGATGAATTGCGCCGCTCCGCCGGCAACGGTTGCCACTACCATCCCGAGCAAGCCAAAATTGTAAGTTGCCACTGCGATTACAAAAGCGACTAACACGACTCGTCCGCCCACTTCAGCTAAGGAGGCGCGCGCCATTAATAGTTTTGTCTGGTAAAGACCGATAAAAATCTGGCAGAGCGCGGAAAAGAAAAACGATAAAGAAGCGACTGCTACGCCCAAGTTTACTTCCGGCGGGTAATTAAACGCGAATACAGTCAGCGGCGCAATGCCTAAAAAAATCAGCGCCGTAATTAGGCGAAAGGTAAAAAGGTTATTTAATAATTTTTTTTCATCATTACTCTCTCTTGCCTTTGCTAGAAGCTGCGAGGTTACCAGCGTCAGACCAAAGTCGGCTAAAATGCCGAAAAATTGCACATAAGCGATGATGGTTGTATAATACCCAAAGCCAGCCGTGCCTAAATAGCGGGCCATAACCGCGATAGTAACCACGCCTAAAATGGTGGCGATGATTTTCGCGGCAAAACTAACGGCGGTGTTATAGGCGATTTTATGGTTAAGCCCATAATTTAACGGCATATTTCAATAGTAGGTACTTTATTGGCGGCTGTCAAATAAATGTGGTATAATATAATTAGTTTTTCCACAGAGCAGCCCCGAAGCGAACTTGTTCTGCTTCGGGCACAAGTCTATATTATAATATTTTAATAATTTAAATAACTTAAACTTTAACACTATGTTTAAGAAAAAATTAATTTCATTTTTAACCTTGAGCGCGCTAGTTTTTTCTTTAGGCGCGTTTGCGTTCGCGGGCAATGTTTTAGCTGCCGTTGGAAATATAGAAAATACAATCCGCAATGGTATAGGCACGGACGGCGGCTTGAACAATGTTGTTGCTGGCGTATATGGCGCAGATGCTAATCAACGAACCTTACAAGCAATGGTAGTATTAGTAATTAACGGCATTTTAGGTTTGCTGGGAATTATTTTCTTAGTATTAGTTCTGTACGCTGGATTTTTATGGATGACTGCCGCTGGCAACGAAGATCAGGTAGGCAAAGCGAAAAATATTCTCACCACATCAATTATCGGCATTATTATCATTGTGGCGGCTTACGCTATCGTTAAGTTTGCCTTAGATGCTATTTTGTCGTAACAAATATAATTGTCGATAAAAAATCAGAAGATAATAAACAACTCCGCAATACCGCGGGGTTGTTTTGTTATATTAACAATTATAGGTAAAAGTGATAAGGTAAATTTATATTTAACAAGTTAAATGCGTTTTTCTTGTTAACAGAGGAGAAAGGGGCAATAGGATGTACTAATTCATAACCACCCCCCAACCCCCTCCTTACTTCAGGAGGGGGCAAGAAAAAGTATGGCAATTTTTATTTTTATTTTTATAATTTTATTTGCGTTGCTCGCTTGGCGGCGGCTCGAGTTAGCGACAGCGTTGGCAGTGGCGGCTTTGCCGGCATACCAAATCAGATTTAATTTGGGATTTTTACCAATGACATTGTTAGAGGCGATGATCTTAGTTTTATTTGCGGTTTGGTTTATTAAATCCTGGCGGGCAGGAGAGCTGCCTTTATTCAGCCGCCAATCGCGCGGAGTACAAAATTACCCGTTTTATCTGGAGATTATTTTATTGCTTATTATTGCGTTTGTTTCCGCCGCAGTCGCCGGCTTTACCAACGCTAGCCTTGGCATTTTGAAAGCCTATTTTATTGAGCCGATAATGTTTTTTATTGTTTTTGTAAATATATTCTCCGCCCGAGGCGGACCAGCCTGGGGCTGGCAAATAAAAGAAAACAAGGAGAACATTTTTTGGGCGCTGGCAATATCCGCGTTCGTTGTTTCTGCGGTAGCCATTTATCAGTGGCTGACCGGAAATTTATTGCCGCTAGCTTGGCAGGGGAGCGGGAGGGTTACGGGAGTGTTTTCCTATCCGAATGCGCTTGGGTTATATTTAGGGCCGATAATACCCGTGTTAGTTGGATTTTTATTGTCATTGCGAGCGAAGCGAAGCAATCCCATTAATTTTAGTACCAGTTACTTTTACGGGATTGCCGCGTCGTCGCTTATGCTCCTCCTCGCAATGACAGGTTTGGCAATCTATTTTTCTCATTCGCAGGGAGCTTTGATTGGGTTAATAATCGCGGCGGTTGTTTTTGGCATTTTGTATAATTTGCGCTCGCGGGTTATGGTGATGGTTATTGCGGTAATAGCGCTGATAACTTTAAGCTTAAGTCCGGCTTTGTTAGGGCGTTTGCAAAGTAAAATTTTGCTGCGCGATTTGGACGGCCAAATCCGGCGGCAGCAATGGACGGAAACAAAGAAAATGCTCTTAGACGGCAGAGTCATTTTTGGTGCCGGTTTAGCCAATTACCAAAGAGCAGTTGCGCCTTATCATCAGGAGGGAATTTTTGTCTGGGATTATGACGACCCTGATTTTTTGCAAAAAATTCGCGCTAGCGCCGAGTTTCGGGCCGCGCACTGGCAGCCGCTGGAAATTTATCTTTATCCGCATAATATTTTTTTAAATTTTTGGACAGAACTCGGCTTAGCCGGCATGTTGCTTTTTATTTGGGTTATAGTAAAGTATTTTTATATTGGAATTACTCTATTGCTAAAACTAAAAAAAAATGTTACTAGTTACTGGTTACTAGTTACTGGTTTGCTCTGCGCGATGATTGTAATAATTGTTCATGGCTTAGTGGACGCGCCGTATTTTAAAAACGATTTGGCGGTGCTGTTTTGGGTGATAGTTGGGATGTTAGGAGTTTATCACCTCGATGCTCGTCCACAAATCAACAAATCTTTTACAAATAACACAAATAAAAGTGATTATGCGTCAAGATGTTCCTAAAAGTTTAATAAAATCGAAATACCGACGAGAGATGTGGCAGAATTCTAAAAGAATTATTAAAAGCATAGCTAAAGTTTTGCCTATCATGGAAGTTTATTTGCTGGGCAGTTTTGTTACGCCGAAGAGAAGGCCGGCTGATGTTGATTTTATTATTTTATTAAAAATTAAGGAAAAAAATAAAAAATCTAATTGGTCGGTTGACTTAGTGATTGCGCCGGATAACCAAAACGGCGATTTAATAGTTAAGGATGCGGCTAAGTGGATGAAACAGAAATATGGTTCTTATCAGTCAGCGGTGATAAAATTAAGATAAAGGAGGAGTGCCAGGAGTCCCCGAGATGAACTCGGGGCAAGGGTTGAAGGTGCCGCTCTCGCCCGCTCGTCTGCGCGAGCGGGTCCGCTCAAGCCCGCAGGGCTATGAGCGGAAAAAGCTAAAATATGCATTACGTTTACATATTGCAAAGTTTTAAAATAAATAAACTATATATTGGCTCAACAGCAGACTTAAGAAATAGAATTATAGAGCATAATTTAGGGCAAACTAAATCTACTAAGTTTGGGAGGCCATGGAAATTGATTTATTATGAAGCTCATCTAAACAAAACTTTAGCTCTTAAGGCGGAAATATTCTATAAAACAGGTCAAGGAAGACGACAAATAAAAAAGAAATTAGGTTTAAATTAAATAATTTGGAAGGGTCGCATAGTGGTTTAGTGCGCCGCTCTCGAAAAGCGGTAGGCCCGCAATGGCCTCGTGGGTTCAAATCCCACCCCTTCCGCCTGGGTTCCCCGCTCGTCTGCGCGAGCGGGTCCACTCAAGCCCGGGAGGGCTATGAGCGGAAAATCCCACCCCTTCCGCCTTAATTAATAATTATTAATTCAATATGAACCAAAAAATTTTTATTGCCTTGACGATGTATTTAACCGCGCTGATCGCCTCTAATACCTTGGGCATAAAATTAATGCCGTTTATTTTTGGCACGCATTTGTCAGTCGCTATTTTCGCTTTCCCGATAGTTTTTTTAATGACGGACGTCATCGGCGAAGTGTACGGCAAAGAGTTAGCGCGCCGGTTTGTCAGAATGGGCATTTACTGCACCGCGCTGTTTATCGGTTTTAATTTTTTAGCTAACTTAATGCCTTCCTCGCCCGACTTTTTTATGAAGGAATCTTACGAGCAAATTTTTGGTCTTTCCTTGCGTTTTGCTGTCGCTTCACTGGTCGCCTTTGCCATCGGTGAATATCAAGACGTATTTTCCTTTTTCTTTTTGCGTGCTAAATTAGGAGGCAGGTTGTTTTGGCTGCGCTCCAACCTGTCCAACCTCTGGGGGCAGTTAGTAGATACCGTAATTTGGTCAACTATTGCTTTCGCGGGAGTCTATCCGTTGAAAGTAATTGTAATGATTATAATTCCTTGGTGGTTGTTTAAATTTGGCATGGGAATAATTTATACGCCGTTAAGTTACGCAGGCATTTGGCTGTTGCGGCGGGGAGAAAAAAGTAATTAAATTTAAAATTTATTTATTAACATTAAAGCAACCTATGCTCAATTTCGTGCCGACGAAAATGTTCCTGACTAAAGGCGTTGGCCATCATAAGGAATATTTGCAGTCGTTTGAAATGGCTCTGCGCGACGCTGTCATCGCCGAGTACAATTTAGTTACGGTCAGCTCTATTTTTCCTCCCAACTGCAAGCGCATTTCTAAAGAGGAAGGGAAAAAATATTTAAACCCGGGGCAAATCGTTTTTACGGTATTAGCGAGACAAGCAACTAACGAACCCAACCGCTTAATTTGCGCCTCCATTGGTTTAGCCCAGCCCGGAGACGCCAATCAGCACGGCTATTTGTCCGAGCACCATCCTTTAGGGGAAACCGCCGAGAAAGCCGGCGACTACGCCGAAGATTTGGCGGCAACGATGCTCGCCACCACTATCGGGCTGGAGTTTGATTCCAACGCGGCTTGGGACGAGCGGGAACAGGTATATAAAGCATCAGGCAAAATTATCAAAACCACTAATATTACCCAATCAGCCGAAGGCCATAAAGACGGGCTTTGGACAACGGTGTTAGCCGCGGCTGTTTTGATTTTTGATTAGTTATTTGACAAAAAGTTAGTTTAGGCTTATACTGATAATTAAGTAAGCGTTGTTCGCTAAACTTCTCCCTTTAAACGAAAGTGACGGGGGCAAGCAGAGGCGCAACAAATAGGTCGCCTTACGAATAATTATTAACGTTTAAAGGGAAATCAATGTCTAAGAAACTTTATATCGGTGGCCTGTCTTATGACACTACCGATGACGGCTTGCGCGACGCTTTTGCGCAGGCCGGCACTGTCACTTCGGCAACCGTCATCACGGATAAATTTTCCGGCCGCTCCCGGGGCTTTGGCTTTGTGGAGATGGCGACGGAAGATGAGGCCCAAGCGGCAATTGATATGTGGAACGGCAAAGAATTGGACGGCCGCACTATCACTGTCAATGAAGCTCGTCCGCCAAAAGAGCGGGGTAGTGAGCACCGAGGCGGTTTCCGCGGCGGTTATAATGACCGCGGCGGCAGCCGATAAGCCAGTAATTGTTAAAAAAATTACTACAAAAAATCCCGATTACTTCGGGATTTTTTGTATGGGAAAATAAATTTTAGACACTTAATTCGGTTTTTATTTTGTTAATCAGTATCGTTGCCTGCTCTGGTTCGGGATGCTGGCTGACCAAGAGGTAAACAGCGGTCCGCAACGCGGTCCAATAATAATAGGTAGCGATTCTTTGCTGTAGGTCGGCCGTTAATTTTATTTTGGCGGCTTTGATGTACTCATTTAAAAATATTTGTTTGAATTCGTTGATTATATTTTGGGCGGCAATAAATTTACCCGCCATATATTCCAACTGTTGCAAAAAAGTGCCTAAGTCGCGGGCAAAATCAGCTAAGCACATGTCGGTAAAATCAATTAAGCCGATTTTATTTTTTGAAATTCTGATGACATTTTCGGGATGAGCGTCGCCGTGGATTAAATAGCGCCGGCATAAAGACGCAAGCTGGGTTTTTTCGGCCTGATTGAGGCGGGCGAAAATGTTATAAGTGTCGGCGTAGGAGGCCGGATACCGATCTTGGATTTTTTTGAGCCAGTGCTGGGAGCCGGGGATAGTCGTGGCGATTAAACTGTTTTTTCTGTTGAAATTTTTCGCGCCCGCCGTCGGCAGCTGGTGCAACTTGGCAAACCAGCGGGCAGCAAGACGAAGCAGGTGTCTTACCTCATCTATGTCTTGTGCCTTAATGAAGTGAAAAAGATTTTTTCCTTTTAGACCGCGGTAAAAAACGCCGCGGAAGCGCTGCGAATAAAAAAGGGGATGAGGAATGGTCAGATTACCTCGGGCAAAACTCTTGTCCCATAAAAAACAAAGCGCGGCGTAAATATTGCGGCGCGGCTCATGGGAGTGGGCCGAGCAAAATAGGGGGAGCCTTTTTATTTTTTGGTCAGCGGTCGTAAAATAAACATCGTATTCCACTACCACATGGTAAGAATTCTCCCAGATATTATTTTTAATGCCGTTAATTTTTACCTTTTTGATGTTATTAAAATCAGGGTATAAAGACAGGACCCGCTGCTTAAAATATTTTACGATAAATTGTTCGTCGTAGAGTTGTTGGATATGCATATCATTTCTTCCAGTAATATTTCCAATGTTTACTCCAAATTATTTTTTTTATTTCTAAACAAAATTTTTCCGCTTTAATTTTCGTCGGGCGGCTCGCGGGGTCGTCAAGAGAGCGGATGGCTTTAGTCAATTCATTAACGCCGCGTTCAATTTCATCCGGATTCCAGGACAAAGAGCCAAACAAATTTTTAAAGTCATGCCCGGACGCCCACCAGAAAGTGCAGCTCGCGAGCCCTTGGCGCAAATGCCGTTTCGCCCAAATATGCTGGTAGTCGGCGTTAAAACGTTCTACCGTTTTCCCCGCTAAATTCGCTAATTGCCAAAGTTTTTTTTGCAGGATATTTTTCTCGTTATGCCAAAGAGCGTAAGGTTTGCCCGCCTTTAATTCTTTGGCGGTTGATTCCCAAGAGGAAGAAACAATTTTGACATTTTTTGCCGGCGGAGCTTGGTTAATAAATTCGGAAATAGTTAGTGTCCGCAGCCGGCCGTCTTTTAATAATTTTTCCAAATTGCCGGAGAGGTCGGTATAGCGCAAGCCATAAAGTTCGGCGTCCGTCGCGGTCACTGCCAATGGTTTATTGGCATTAAGTAAATTGATGATGGTATTAGGGACGTAGCTTTGAGACCGTTGCCGCTCGCGGAAAATAATTTTTAGGCCGCTTTGCGTATCGTTATAAACTTGGCTGCAGTCTAAAGCGCCTATTTTTTGGCCACTAGAGATTTCATCTAAGATCAGCCACTCGTATCCTAATTTTTTAATTAATTTAGCGACGGCCGGAGAATAAGCCATCTCGGGCAGAAAAAATCCTCGCCGAGTTACAACACCTAAATATCTGCTTAACAATTCTTCCTGCAGTTGAATTTGCGCCCTAACTTCACTTGCCGGAATGAGCGGCAGTATCGGATGATAGGCGGCCGAGCCGACTAATTCCAACTGCCCGCGTTGAGCCAATTTGCGCCAGCTTTCTAATAAGGCTTGATAGCCAAGCTCGGCTATGGTTTCCAATAGGCAGCCGCTGATATTAACGGTAAATTTAAGCGGCGGATGCTTAAGCAAGGCTTTGGTAAGCCGCGTATAACTTTTAGTAATAGCCGCAACCGTTGTTTCTCTATCGGCAGTTGCCGGCTGGTAGAAATGAAGAAAATTTAGCCAAAGCATAGATATGGTGTCATTCCCGCGAAAGCGGGAATCTCGCTAATTGATTTATTAGATTCCCGCTTTCGCGGGAATGACAAAGTGGAATCCTTTACTTGCCATTTATCGTGAGAGCGGTTTTGTATAGGTCCACATATTTTTTTGCCGGTATTTCCCATGAATTAGACTCCTGCAGATCGCGGACGACTAATTTGCGCCACTGGAGTTTATTTTTATAAAGGTATAGCGCACGCACTAGGGCGCCGTACAATTCATAAGAGCCAAAGTTTTCAAAAACAAAGCCATTGCCGCTTTTATCAGCCGGGCTGTAATCAATGACCGTGTCTAACAGCCCGCCGACGCGGTGCACAATCGGCACGCAGCCGTAACGCATGGCGATTAGCTGGTTTAAGCCGCAAGGTTCGTGGTGCGAAGGCAAAAGCAAAATATCGGCGCCGGCATAAATTAAAGTTTCGTATTTCTGGTTTTCTTCATGGGAAGGGATGATGACGAATTTATCGTTATGTTTGGCGAGTTTTTGCATTTCATTAATGTAGTTTTTATCGCCGGCGCCGATAACGACAAACTGGAGGTTAAGCCGCATTATTTTTTCGGCAATTTGCAGCACCAGCTCAAAGCCTTTTTGGAAAACAATGCGGGAAGTCATAACTATCAGCGGAACATCCGAGTTAGCCGGCAGGCCGAATTTTTTTTGCAGGAATTTTTTGTTGTTCTTTTTGCCCGCCAGGGCATTTTGGTAATTATAATTTTTGTGCAAACCGGCGTCAGTCGCCGGATTATAATCTTTGTAGTCAATGCCGTTGATAATGCCGAAGAGCTTGTTTTGGCGGTTGCGCAAGACACGGTGCAGGTCTTGGCCGAACTTGGGGGTTAGAATTTCCTCCGCGTATTGTTCCGAAACCGCGTTCACGATGTCGGCATTCATAATGGCGCGTTTGGCAAAGTTAATATACTCTATTGTCGGCTCCATAAAGGAGGGCAGTTTGGTCGTGCCGTAATCTTTGTGTTTAGGCGGCACGCCCCACCAATTCATGCCCATTTGATAGGCGAGGTTATGGATAGTAAAAACAGTTTTTGCATTTTGCAATTTAGCCGCATAGGGAAAGTTGTTTTTTAAATAGTACGGAATAAGTCCGGCATGCCAGTCATGGCAATGGATAATGTCCGGATTTAATTCGCGCATGGACATAAAACGCAAAGCGGCCACAGTAAAAATTAAAAAGCGCGCGTTTTCATGCGTTGAACCATAAAGCGTTTTACGTTGGGAAAAATATTTTTCATTTTCAATAAAATAAACCGGCAAGCCGTGCATTAGATAGCCGCGCCAATAATTAACGGTAACAGTTTCGCTGTCACTATTGCCGCTTTCATCGCCGTTGGGGTAAAGTTTGATGTCTTTTTCTATCAATTCCAGCGCGAACTTTTTATTATCAATAATTTGTCCGTAAAGTGGCGTGATAACGGCTACCTCGTGACCCAACCTTTTTAAAGCTTTGGGCAGGCTGCGGGCGACATCCGCTAAACCGCCGGTTTTAGAAAAGGGGTCAACTTCACTGACGATATGAATAATTTTAAGAGGTTTCATAGATATTCAATAAATTTTTACGCACCTGCATAATTAAGCGAACCTTATAATGCAAATACTTCGTATAGATTAAATTGTTTTTCTAATTCATACAAATACTTCAAATAATATATTTGAATGTCTGGGATTAAAAAATAAACTATTTAGGAGCTAAAAACTTCATTTATAAAATAGCATAAAAATATCTATTTTGAGTATTTGCATAAAATTTGTAGATTTGCATTATTATATAGAATTGGCGCAGCAAATCGCTACTGCTAAGGCATCCGCCGCGTCATCGGGTTTAGGGATTTCTTTTAAATTCAAAAGCAGTTTAACCATTTTTTGCACTTGCAGTTTGCTGGCTTTGCCATAGGTGCTGACCGCTTGTTTTACCTGCAGAGGCGTATATTCATAAATAGGCAGACGGCGCTCGCAGGCAGTAAGCAAGATAACGCCGCGCGCTTCCCCGACGGCGAATGCCGTCTTAGCATTATTATAAAAAAACAGCTGCTCCACGGCGATGGCGTTCGGCCGGTATTTAGTAATAATTTTTTCTAACTTAGATTTAATTTGTTTTAGCCGCTGGGCATGCGGCACATCAGGCTTAGTTTGGATGCGGCCGTAGCCCACTAAATTGTGTTGGTTTTTGCCGCTATTAATAACGCCAAAACCGGTAGTGGCGAGGCCAGGATCTATTCCTAAAATGACTTTACACATAACACATAACACATAACACATAACAAAAATTTGGATGCAACGGCGTTACGCGTTACGAGTTATGCGTTATGCGATTAGATAATGATGTCCGTATAATAGTTGCTGACGTCTTCATTGGCTTCCAAATCCTCAATTAATTTTTGAATTTTTATTTTATCTTCTGCGCTCACTTCTTTTTCTTCTTTCGGGACGTATTCTAAGGCCGCTGATTCGGTAGCGATTTTTTTATTGTCCAAAAAATTTTTTAATTTATTTAAATTTTCCACTTTAGTAAAAATAGTCGTTCCCTCCTCCTCTTGCTTGATGTCATCAGCGCCGTTGTCAATTAGCTCCAATTCAGATTCATCCCAGTTAATGCCAGTTAAATTTTCTTTGGCAATTCTTATTACTCCCTTGCGTTCAAAATGCCACGCCACGCTTCCGGCTGCGCCTAAGGCGCCGCCGTATTGCGCCAGCAGATGTTTAATGTCCGCGGCCGTGCGATTTTTATTATCGGTCAAAACTTCAATAATAAGTCTCGCTTTGGCTGGGCCGAAACCTTCATAAGTCAATTCTTCCAGTGCCGCGCCGCCCAATTCCCCGGCGCCGCGCTTAATCGCCCGCTCAATGTTTTCTTTGGGCATATTCACTTCGCGGGCGCGGTCAATCGCCATCCGCAGGGAAAAATTCATCTCCGGATCGCCGCCTTTACGCGCGGCAATCGTAATCACATTGGCGACTTTGGTAAAAGCTGAACTGCGTTTGGCGTCCACCGTTGCTTTTTGCCTTTTAGTTGTCGCCCATTTTGAGTGTCCGGACATAGAATCATTAAAACATTAAAACAAAAAAGCAAGAAAACAAAAGAGAAATAGTTATTTTATGTTTTGAGAGTTCCCTGCTTTTTGCAGTGTAGCTTATTTAGCGGTAAAAATCAAGCTGGAGAGAGGCGCTTTTTATGGTATAATGGCTGCATGGCAGCCGGACAAACCTTATCACGCGAGCTCGTAAGCAGTCTGACTCATTTAGTCGGGGCGTTATTGTCTATTGCCGGGTTAACCATACTGGTAAGTTTGGCTGCCGTGCGGGACGCAGGCCCTTGGCATGTTGTTTCATTTGCTGTTTTTGGCTCAAGCTTGATTTTAACCTACGGCGCCAGCGCCATTTATCACTTAACTGCCAACGGCTCGGCTAAAAAAGAAACTTTGCGGCGTTTTGACCACGCGATGATTTATATTTTAATCGCCGGCACCTATACGCCGGTCAGTCTTGTGCCTTTGCGCGGCGGCTGGGGCTGGAGTTTATTTGGCGTTGTCTGGGGCGTAGCTTTAGTCGGCGTTGCCTGGAAATTAGCCGGCTGGCGCTTACCGCGCGCGCTATCCAGCGTAATTTATCTTATTTTAGGTTGGCTGATTCTCATTGCGATTGCGCCGCTTTTGCAATCAATACCGCTAGCGGCTTTTTGGTGGCTATTTGCCGGCGGCATGTTTTATACGGTTGGCGTGATATTTTTTGGCTTGGGCGGAGTAATGCCGCCGCGGCGATGGTTTGGTATGCACGAAATTTTTCACTTGTTCGTGGTGGCGGGCAGTTTTTGCCACTGGTGGTTGATGTTTAAGTATATAATGCTAATCTAGTATGAAATTATTTTGGTTAAAATTAATAGCATTTTTTTCGCCTAAGATATTATTCAAATTGGCGGCTAAGGAGCGAGATTGGGATAGCGATAAAATTGAAGCGGCGACAAAACTTTTTTCTGGTGCCCAGCAGATTGATTTTTGGCCGTCAGGCGGGCGGGAAGGGCGAAGTTTAATTATTACGCTCGATAACAAAATGGCCTTGTTTTTTTATCAAAATGGCGATACCTTTAGCTATGATGGGTTTGAAATCGGGTTGTACGAAAATGGAGAAGTAACTGTTTTTGATAGCATTAAGAACGCAAAAGCCCCCTTTAAATAAAAACGAGTATTTGTTTTGTCAGGCAAAACATTTAAAACCCCAACCTCAATTTCCTGATCCGAATTAATCTCCCCCGGCAGATCTTTTATACGAAAAACATTTTCAGATTTTGAAGAGGGTCGAGGAGG
>CAYHIM010000018.1:0-16036 GCA_964356665.1 uncultured Gammaproteobacteria bacterium | reverse complement strand
TCGGCATTACCAAAAAATACGTGCAGTTTGCGAATTTAGCCGGCGGTATTATAATTTTTATCATCGGCATTTTATTAATTTTTAAGCCGGCCTGGCTGTTGTTTGGATAAAATTATTATATGCGCCTGCCAACCCGAAAATCAGAAAAACAGAATTTACAGCCCGTTGACCTGCATCTCACACAGGCAAAATACGACGAACTTACCGCGTTGCTCGGGCGGCTGAAAAAATCCCGGCCGCGGGCGGCTGACGAAGTAAAGCGGCTGGCCGAGATGGGGGATTTTTCCGAAAACGCCGCTTACCAAATTGCCAAAGGCCGTTTGCGCGGCCTGAATCGGCGGATTGACGAAACCGAGTACCTGTTAGACCATGCCATAATTATTAAACATTCTAGTAGCGATGCCGTACAATTAGGGCATGAAGTTACGGTTGAGGCAGAAGGCAAAAAAAGGACCTACCAAATTTTAGGCTCAAACGAAACCAACCCGGCACATGGAATCATCTCCCATAATTCACCGCTGGGCATGGCGTTGTTAGGCAAACGAGCGGGAGAGCGGGCAACGGTGAAAGCGGGAGAGCGGGATGTAGTATATACCATTATTGAGGTGCGTTGATATCGCCGCTTCTTTTTGGCATAGTTTTTAATATTTTTGAATAATAAAAAAGCGCCTGCGCACCATATATAAAGTCACCATTTAATAAAATAATAAAAATTTTATGCCCTCATTAATTTTTGACATTGAAACCAGCGGTTTGGATTGGGAAAATTTTGACCAGGAACAGCAGGAATATCTGCTAAAATTTTCCCATACCGAGGAGGAGCGGGAAAACGCCAAAGAACAACTGGCGCTTCACGCCGTAACGGCGGAAATCGTCTGCATCGGCATCTTAAATCCGGAAACGAACAAAGGGGCGGTTTATTACCGCGCGGATAAAGCGGCGGAAGATTTTACCGAAAGCGATATCGTGTACTCCGCCGGCAGTGAGCGGGAAATTTTGGAAAAATTTTGGGCCAGCATTAAAAATTACCGGCAGTTTATTACTTTTAACGGACGCTCTTTTGACTGCCCGTTTTTATTAATCCGCAGCGCTATTTTAAGCGTGCCGGCGACTAAAAATTTAATGCCGTACCGCTATGCGACCGATGAACACATTGATTTATTGGAACAACTGACCTTTTACGGCGCGGCGCGGAAATATAGTCTTGATTTTTACTGCAAAGCTTTCGGCATTGATTCGCCGAAAAGCCACGGCATCAACGGCCACGATGTGCCTAAATATTTTCGGGCCGGCAAGACTTTGGCAATCGCTAAATACTGCGCCGGCGATCTAGCCGCAACTAAAGAGTTATACGAGCGGTGGAAAAAGCACATCGCTTTTTAACTTCTTGTATTTACGCGCATGAAATTAAATCTAAAGTCATTTCAAGAAACTCTTCATGCGGATATGTGTGGTCCGGCATCTTTGAAGATCGTGGCGGATTATTACGGAGTCAATAAGAGTGAGAAGGAGTTAGCTGAATTAACTAAACTTGTGCCGGGTCTTGGAGTTGATGATAAAAATATCGCTGAGGCTGCAGAGTCTCTTGGATTTAAAGTTGAGATAAAGAATGAAAGCAGTTTTGAAGAAATCGAAAAATGGCTGGAAAAGAAAACGCCGGTGATTGTGGATTGGTTTACGCGCGGCCGATCGGATTATAGTGATGCTGATATCGCCGACGGCCATTATTCAGTTGTCTGCGGGCTGGACGCGCGATATATTTATTTGCAGGATCCGGAAATAGGTAAAATGAGAAAATTAAGCCGGGAAGATTTTAAAAAAGTGTGGTTTGATTTTTCGGGGAAATATATCAGCCGAGGAAATTTGATTATCAGGCAAATCATCGCAATTTATTTATGAATAAAAATCAACAAGTCGGCGCGTTCGGAGAAAAGCTCGCTGGCGAGTACTTAATCAGGCACGGATACAAAATTTTGGATACTAATGTAAAAAATAGCTATCAGGAACTGGATATTATTGCGGCCAAAGATAAGTGGCTCGTGTTCGTAGAAGTGAAAACGCGCTTATCGCAGGCGTACGGCGACGGGGCCGAAGCCATGAGCCAAAAAAAGCAAACCGCTTTAAAATACGCGATTAATAAATATATCGCGGCAAAAAAATTATGGGACATGGAGCCGCGGGGAGATTTAATAATAGTGGCGGTTGACAAAGCCAAAAAGACAGCTAAAATTAGGCATTTTGAGGATATTTTGTAGCATATTGATATAAATTTAACGCTACCGCTAAGGCCTACTTTTTGCCACGCCCGCCTGACGCTGTCAGCGGTCGGGCGGGTAACCAAGAAAGTAGCAAAGAAGTTTCGGGGGCTTCAATTCACTCTCGCATTATATAAAGTCTGATGCACTAACCATCGGCGTTCAGTTCAGCCCCCGAACCCCTTGGTGATTTAAAATACTTAGTGATTTAAAGCTAATCTTGTAATTTTTTATTTATCCCCAAGTTTTATGCAGGTTTTCCTCTTGTTGAATTAATAGCTTTAGGAGTAAGGTAAGGGCGCGGTTATGAACAAAAAAACTCTCATACTAATGAGAGGGGGGATAAGCCGATGCGCTAATATTTTTGGCGGCATCGGCATGCTAACGCTGCTTTTTGGCAATATTTTTGGCGGCGTTTTTTTGTTTGTTTTGCCGGCGAATGCGGGCGGGGTTGCCGGAGAAGTTATTGACTATACTTTACTGGAGCAATTGCAGGCAGAATATGGCACGACCACGCCGCCTGATTTATATTTACCGCAGATTTCCGCTACCACCACTAAACTTGATGCCACTAGACAAGTATCCGGCCTAAAAATTGAAAACAATGCGCCGAATAGTTCTGTTTCTAAAATTGCCACTTCCACCATCAGCGAATTCAACGGCAGCTTAATTATATTTGCTTTAGCGTTAGTCGCGCTGCTAATTTTTATTTATTGGCGGTACCGTAGAAACGGCGGCGGCAAAAATAACGGGCAGGCGCCACCAGAAGATTTGCGTCAAAACAAATTGCCGTTATAGTTTTATTGAGTAAGAGTTGGTATAATGGATGTTAGTATAATTTTGTCATTCTGAATGACCGGAACGCAGTGGAGGGAGTGAAGAATCTAAGCGACAGATTCTTCACTTCGCTAACGCTTCGTTCAGAATGACAGAAGATAGAAATATATGAATAAATATTTATCATTTGCCGTTACTATCGCCGAGCAGACAGGCAAAAAATTATTGCCTTATTTTAGTAAAACCGACGTGTCTTTGCGCGGCGGTTCGCTTAAAACTACTTACGATTTTTTAGCGGACGCGCTGATAAAGCAAGGCATAGAAAAAACATTCCCTACGCATTCTTATTTAACCGAAGAGACTGGTTTGGTAGATAAGCGCTCGGACTATCTTTGGATAATTGACCCGCTGGACGGCACCGGAAATTTTGTGAACCGCAATCCTTTTTTTGCCGTTTCGGTCGCGCTTTGGTTTAAAGGAAGGCCAATAGTAGCGGTAATGGAAGCGCCTTATTTGCAAGAACGATACATCGCCCTTAATAATCAGGGGGCCTGGAGCATAAATTTAAAAAATAAAGTTAAGGCAAGGGCGAAAGTTTCTGCTATCAGCCAGCTCGCCGGCTCTTATGTTATTTTTTGCGAAGGCGGGGAGAAAAATAAACAGCGCGTTAGCGATGTTTTTGATGGTATTTACCCCCAGACGCGGGAGATGCGTAAAATTGGCTCGGCCGTGATTGAATGCGCTTGGGTCGGCACCGGCCGGGCGGACGCGTACTGGACTATCAAGACGAATCTTTGGGATATCGGCGCGGGCGCGCTGTTCGTCAAAGAAGCCGGCGGAAAAATATTTCATTTTAACGGCCGACCGTTTGCTTGGCGCGACTTCGCGCTCGGCCAGCAATGTGATATTATTTTTACCAACGGGAAAGTGAAGTTACCGAAGATTAAATTTTAAACCCCACAAATCAACAAATCCTTCCGCCGGCTGGCGGAACAAATATCACAAATAATCTAAAAATATTTTTATACGCTAAAACAAACGTAATGAATTTGCTTTCCTCCCCGCAAATGTTGATTTTCGTAAAAAGTTTTAATGTTTAAAATTTCATCAAGTTTATTTCTGGATTCCGGCTCGCTCCGCCCAAGGCGAATTGGCCGGAATGACAATGTGGGCATTTCATAAATATTATTGATAACTTCTTTTATTTTCCAACCTTCGGCAATAGCCGTTTCTATAGAGTAATTAAATAAATTTAAGTCGTCGGTTTTGAGATGAATTGCGCCGCCGGGGGATAAAATATTTTTATACATTGCTAAAAAACGGGGGCTGGTCAGCCGCTTGTTCATTTGGCGCTGGCGCGGAAAAGGGTCGGGGAAAGTGAGCCATATCTCTTTAACAATATTTGGCGGCTCTCGGAGAGTTGGTTCGGTAAAAAAAGTATTTTGTGGGCTTGAATCATAACCCACCACCCCCAACCCCCTCCTCCGAGGAGGGGGTAAACAACGCGCTGTTATACTGTTTTCATCGCAATTAAAATATTGTTCCAAATCTTCAATCTGTATCCGTAAGAAAGCGACGTTAGTTAAGTTTTCTGCCAGCGCTGTTTTGGCGCCCCGCCACAGCCGGGCGCCCTTAATGTCAATGCCAATGAAGTTACGCTTAGGAAACAGGCGCGCTAAAGCCAAAGCATACTCTCCTTTGCCGCAGGCAAGCTCTAAAGTTATTGGATGATTATTGCCGAACAATTTTTGCCAATTGATTGGTTTTTTGTCAGCCGGCTCAATCACATTAGGAAAAGTTTTAAGTTCGGCGAAATGCTGTAATTTATTTTTCCCCATACTTTTCCATTGTAGGAAATTTTTAGCTAGAATGTCAATTTAAGGGTATAATAAAATTAAGATTATTGCCCGCAAAGCGCGGGGCGTTGGCCTAACAAGTTTTGGCCTGCTAAAAAATTGGCGCGTTGTTTTTTCCGTTCCACGCGTGGAGCGGGATAGACCGCAAGGATATAAATTCGACAAATAGGTGAAGTTCGGAGCGATTTTTACCGCTCCCAGACCTCAACTATTCCTCTCTGCCCGGGAAATTTCCAGCAGAGTCCTAGTTTATCTAGGCGCCAATTCTTGTTAGGCGATATTAATGCCTCGCGCTTTGATGGGCAACTCTAAACCTTCTTCTAAGAGAAGGTTTTTTGTCCGCTGCCGCTCGGGCTTACTTTTTGCCACGCCCGCCTGACGCTGTCAGCGGTCGGGCGGGTAACCAAAAAGTAACAAAAAGTTTTGGGGGGCTCAATTTCCGCCCAAGGCGGACAGGCGCTCTAAGTTCAGCTTGCCTGCCGAAGCGTTAGCGCAGGCAGGTTCGCCCCCCAAGCCCCCTTGTTTCGATGATAAAATTTTATCCCGTTGATTTTTACAATAGGTATGGTTAAATATTGAGATATAGCAAATATTAAATAGTTAGGATATGAAAACAAACAAAGATAACAAAAAAATAAAAGTATTCGTTGGCATGAGCGGGGGCGTTGACTCAAGCGTAGCGGCGGCATTGCTAAAACAGCGGGGCTACAATGTAACCGGTGTTTTTATTAAAATTTGGGATGAAAAATGGGGGGCGTGCAATTGGCCGCAGGAGCGGCGGGAGGCAATGAAAGTAGCGATGCGGCTCGGTATTCCCTTTAAAACTTTGGACTTATCGCGCGCATATAAAAAAGAGGTGGCGGATTATATGGTGCGCGAATATAGGTTCGGGCGCACGCCGAACCCGGACGTAGTCTGCAACAAAACGATTAAGTTCGGTTCTTTTTTGCGCTGGGCGTTAAAACAGGGAGCGGATTATATCGCGACCGGACACTACGCTATAATTTCTAATGACAAATTTCTAATTTCTAATCAAATCCCAAATGCCAAATCTCAAATTCCAAAAAAATCTAAAATCCAAAATCCTAAATCCAAAATTCAGTTGCTGCGAGGCGTTGATAACGGCAAAGACCAAAGTTATTTTCTCTGGCAACTGACCCAAAGCCAACTAAGGCATTGCTTATTCCCAATCGGTGATTATACAAAAATCCAAGTGCGGGCGCTGGCGCGTAAGTTTAATTTACCTAACGCAGAAAAGAAAGACTCGCAGGGAATTTGTTTTGTCGGCAAAGTCGGCTTGAAAGAATTTTTAAACCAATATTTACCGCCAAAGCGCGGCCAAGTTTTAAATGTCAAAGGCGAAGTTATTGGCTGGCACGACGGCGCTTTCTTTCTGACAATCGGCCAGCGGCACGGATTTACAATCACTAGTAAGACAACACATGACAAGCCGTATTATGTGGTTAGTAAGAATATCAAGGATAATACCGTGGTGGTAGCGTTTCAGGAAATAAGGAAACAAGGAAACAAGGAAACAATTACTATATACCAAGCGCGTTGGATTAACGAGGGACCGGTGGAAAGTAAAAAATATGCTGCGCGGTTTCGACATTTACAGCCATTGTTGCCTTGTCATATTGTTAAATTGTTAAAAGGCCAATATGAAGTAGTATTTGGCAAGGCGCAGGCAGGAGCCGCGCCCGGGCAGTCGCTGGTAATTTATGATAATGACATTTGTTTAGGGGGTGGTATAATTAAAGGCAACGAGTAACCAGCAACAAGTAACGAGTAACGAGTAACTAGGTAAAATATATGCTCAAAAAATTGTTAACGATAATAATTTTATTAAGCGCTATTTTTTTAATCTCGGCGTGCGTAAAAAAGGAGATTAAGCCGGCCGGAGGGATTATCAGCCAGCCAAACATTAATGTTAATATTATGCAATTAACCAGCCCACAATTTAACCATAACGGATATTTGCCGGATAAATACGGCTGCAAGGGAACAAACATTAATCCGCCGCTGACAATCAGCGCTGTGCCGGCGGGCGCGAAGAGTTTGGCTTTAATCGTTGACGATCCGGACGCGCCGCGGGGAACTTGGGTGCATTGGGTATTATTTAATATCGCGCCGGACACAAAAGAGATTGGCGAAGGCAAAGTGCCTACTGGCGCGGTTCAGGGCGTAAATGATTTTGGCGCAACCAATTACGGCGAGCCCTGCCCGCCTTTCGGCGAACACCGCTATTTTTTTAAGCTGTACGCGTTAGATACGATACTGGAATTAGGAGCGCAAACGACCAAACAAGATTTGGAGCAGGCGGTTGCCGGGCATATTTTAGCGCAAGCGGAGATTATCGGTTTGTTTGCCAGAAAATAAAACTTTAAAATTATTCCAAACTATCTCAAAGTCCAAATTATTCCAAAATAAGTTTAAATTTAAAATTGAGCATACCTTGATAATATAATTTTGAGATTGGTTGGGAATAATTTGGTATAATTTGGATTTTGAAATTTAAAACATAAATAAGCTTAAAGCGATTATAATTAATAATGAGACAAGTTCGTCGCTTATGTCTCTTAAGATTATATCATTATGCCCATAATTGGCGCGCATGTGTCCGCCGCGGGCGGGCTGCATAAAGCAATTGAGAACGCGACCAAAATCGGCGCGGACTGCATCCAAATTTTTGGCTCTTCCCCGCGCGCTTACGCTGTTAAATTTCCGGACACAACTGAAGTACAAAAATATAAAGAGGAGTTAAAAATAAGCGGCCTTGGGCCGGTATTTTTGCACGCGGCGTATTTAGTAAATTTAGCCAGCCCCAACAATTATGTCCGCGAACAATCAATAAAAAATTTAGCCGGGCATCTGCAAATTGCCGAAATGCTCGGCGCTCAAGGGCTGATTTTTCACATTGGTTCCGGCAAAGACAGCGCGCGCGAGTTAGCCATTGCGCAGACTGCCGCCGGCATGAAAGAGGTACTAAAAAAAGTTCCGGGCAAAGCGCGGCTAGTAATGGAAAACACGGCCGGCGGGGGAAATAGCATCGGCGACACGGCGGCAGAAATCGGCGCGGTTTTAAAAAAAATAAAGTCTAACCGCGTGCGCGTTTGCATTGACACGGCGCACGCTTTTGAAGCCGGAATGATTAGCGAATATACGCTCCCCAAAGTAAAAATTTTTTTGGATGAGCTGGATAAATATATCGGGTTTAATAATATTGTTGCTTTTCACATAAACGACTCTAAAACTTTGGCTAACTCGCATCACGATAGGCACGAAAATATCGGGCAGGGGCATATCGGCTTAGCGGGTTTTAAAAATTTAGCCAAAGATAAAAGGATGAAAAATATGCCGTGGATTTTGGAAGTGCCGGGCTTTAAAGACGAGGGGCCGGATAAGAGAAATATTGACATTTTAAAAAAGTTGTGCTAATCTTTAGTGTTTTCCGGTAGTTCGTTTTATCCCCGTTTGCCATAGCAGAAAGCGACTAAAATTTGGTATTTTTCTGCTGTGGCAAGTTTATTTTGCCAAATATCAATAGCACAGGACGAGTTCTGCGGAACAGGTCCAGAAAGGAAGAAGACGATGTCTTCTATTCATTCCATATGGCAGCATGAACCAACTGGCGGACGCCTTGGATTGTGCGGGCTATACTCCCGACGATGTTACAAAGCTTCGCCAAGCAAATCTGTCGGGTATTTTGCAGGTACTACAGGGTACCGCAAAAATCGTACGCGAGTGTTTTAAGCTTGCGTGCGGCAAAGCCTTTTCTCCCGCCGAATTCCTTGGCAAAGGCTGGGCTGTTTGGAAAGGTCCGGTTGATGGAAACGGCTTGGAAGGCGATGAAGACCGCGACGCGCGCGAAGATGAGCTGTCGGTCATCGACTGGGAAAAAGTCCTCCTGGAGACGCATCTTCAGGAAGGAGAAAACTCAATCCGGGGCGAAGAGAAGCTCAAGCGCGCCTTGGCCAGCGGCAACATCCAGCTCGGCGGCAGGGCATTCCTCTCTCTTTGGGATGACTACCAGGCCAACCGCGAAAACAGCATGCTGGAAAAGTTGCGCCGCAAAGGCGTGACGCGGATTTACTTCTTCGGCCTTAGGTTGCGGGACCCGAGCGGCGGTCGGTTTGTCTTGTTTCTGTATTTCTACGGTTCCGAGTGGTACTGGTACTTCAACTGGCTCCGCGACCATTGGGATGCCCACAACCCTTCGGCTTCTCTCGCAATTCTGCCGCTTAAAGTTTTTTAATTTTTTGTACCCTTTGACTCTTATACTCTTTATCCCCTTTGGATTTACGAAATACTCGCATATTCCAAAGGGGTTTTATTTTGGTATTAGAAAAAACGGCGCGTAATGCCTTAATGATTACGCGTCTTTTTTATTGCCAAAATTTTGTTATAATTTTAAGATAATATAACATATGACAAAGCGTCTCTTTATCGCTATTCCTTTGCCGGATAATATAAAAACAGAGTTAGCGAATTATAAAAAATTTTTTACTTTACCTAATTTGCGCTGGGTTCCGGAAGAAAATTGGCACATCACCGTTTTATTTTTAGGGGACGTGGGAGAAGAAAAAATTTTAGAAATAAATAAGCGGCTGGAAAATGTTAGTAAAAATTTTCAGCTGTTTAATTTAAGTTTAACCGATGTTTGTTTAGGCCCGCCCGGCAAGAACCCACAAATGGTTTGGGCGGTGTTTAAGCGGCAATGGGAGTTTGAGCAATTAGCGAAAAAGATTAGAGAGGCGCTGGCAGACTTGTTAAAGGTGGTTTACAGCCATCAGGAGCAAATTATTCATGTGACCTTGGCGCGTTTTCCCTTTTGGCGCGGCGGCCGCAGGCAAGCGCCAGAGGTTAAAGAGATTCACCCCGTTAGATGTTTATCATCTAACAGGGTAAATTTTGAGGTTAAAGATATTTGGTTGATGGAGTCGGAGTTAAAGCCAGCCGGAGCAAAATACACAAAGCTGCAAGATTTTAAGTTATCAAATTATTAATTATACATTCCTTTGTCCCTTAGGGTCTCTTTTCTGCCCAAGGGATTTTTCTTTTCTTGAAAAAAAGAACAAAATAGAGTAGAGTAAATAAAATAACAAAATTTATTTAGGATGGGATTCCCGTTTTCACGGGAACGACAATAATAACCATGACTTACCATATCATAACCTTTGGCTGCCAGATGAATGTCGCTGATAGCGAACGGCTCGCCTTTTACTATGAGGCGCGCGGGTTTACGCATGCTCCAGACGAAAAGAGCGCTGATTTAGTCGTGATCAATACCTGCGTCGTGCGCCAAACCGCCGAAGACCGCGTTTACGGTTTAGTCAGGAATTTAGCGAAACTCAAGCCGCGGCCGAAAATTGTCGTTACCGGCTGTTTAGTGGGAACAGCCGTTAGGAATAAAAGCGGCCGCAAAATAAAACAATTACGCGAATTATTGCCGTTAGTGGATGAATTTTTGCCCATTGAAGAAGTGGGTTTTGAACATCAAGCCCTGCGGCAAGGCAATAATCATGCCTGGCTGCCGATTTCTAACGGCTGCAATAATATGTGCGCTTATTGCATCGTGCCTTTGGCGCGCGGCCGGGAAATATCACGGCCATTTGCCGATATTATTCAAGAGGCAGAAAGTTTAGCGGCGCAAGGTTATCAGGAAATAACTTTACTTGGGCAAAACGTTAATTCGTACGGAGCGGATTTACTTCAACCCTCTGTCATTTCAAAAGAAACGAAGCGGAGTGAGAAATCTATTTTAGATTCCTCGTCGTCGCTCGCCTCGCTTTCGCTAAGGCGAAGCGGGCAGACTCCTCGGGATGACAAAAACAAATTTGAGTATCAATTGCCCGATGGCAAAGAAGTTAAGCCGGTGATGGTAAAAAGCATGGGGCGGATGCGCGTTCCGAGCCTGTTTCCATATCTTCTGGAACGAGTTGCTCAAATAAAAAAGCAACCCGCTAACGGCTCCGCGGTTAGGCGGGCTTTTGGCAAGGTTAGTTTTTTATCTTCCAACCCTTGGGATTTTTCCGACGAGCTAGTTGCCGTAATCGCTAACTATAAAAATATCAATCGCGAAATCCATCTGCCCGTGCAGTCCGGCGATGATAAAATTTTAAAAGCTATGAATCGCTGGTACACGCGCGAGCAATATTTAGATTTGATAACCAAAATTCAAATACAGGCGCCGGACGCAAGTTTTACTACCGACATCATCGTTGGTTTTCCCGGCGAAACAAAAGAACAATTCCAAAATACCGTTAAGCTCTGCCGGCAAGTTAATTTTAATGTTGCTTACATTGCCTGCTATTCTCCTCGACCCGGAACCGCGGCGGCTGCCATGGAAGATAATGTGCCGCGGGCAGAAAAGAAGAGAAGATTTCATGTTTTAGATAAGTTGGTGAATAGAAGTAAATGTAAATATAATCCGAATTAACACTAATTTGCATCCGAATGTCCCGAATTGAAAAAAGCTTAGTCGCAGAATTCGCGGCATTCGTACGGTTGCCGGGAGAAGTAAATCTATAGGTAGTGTTAGTGTTAAGGGATAAGTAATGTTGTATGCCCCTATCAAGAAGTTTTACATTGTGGATAAGTTATTTGTTGGTTATAAAAAAAAGTGGTATAATAAAAATAGTTATTTAAATTAAATTGAGTTTAGTAGCAACTCATACAAAGACACATAAAATTAAACAATGTCAAATTTGATAAAATTGACCCCATCCAATTTTATTAAAGTTAAAACAAGTTTATTATTTAAATAAGCCCTTTTTTGGGCTTTTTATTTTACCCCAGCATCAATTGCATTAATAAAAGGTCGGCTAAAAACAATATTTGCTGGATAAAAAATTTTATACATATGAAGCAAAAAGATTTAATTTTACTTATACTCCTCATCGGCTTAGGATTTTTAGCCGGCGGAGTATATTTACAAAGCACCAATCTTTATAAACAAGCGTACGACACCATCGCTAAAATTGGTTTACCGGCGGCGGTAGAAGAATATACTGGCGTCAGCGCCAGCGCGGCGTTAGCGAAGACCGGCATAGCGATTTATCCGCAAGCGCAGCGGATTACTTTTGTCCCCGGCGAGGAAGTCAGCTATCGCGTAGCCGCCCCCACGAGCCAGATTGCCGCTTTTTACGCCCAAGACTTAACCGCTAAAGGTTGGGAAGAATTAGCCACTACCGACACGCAATTAACTTATTTAAAAGGCGAAGATGAAGTAACGATTTCTTTGGCGGAAAATTCTTTATCCAGCAAAACAACCATTACTTACGCTTTTGCGCCGACTTCAGCGGTGTTAGGAATTAAGTTAGCGCAAGAAAGCCCTCCTCCCCCACCATCCGGAGACAGCGGTTCATATACCCCTCCACCTTCAGGAGGTACTTATACTCCTCCGCCGAGTGGAGACAGCGGTTCCTATCCTGCGTCGGGCGGTACCACCTGTCCGGCTCCGCCCAGTTGTCAGGGCGGTTCATGGGTGATCTATGATTCCCGCGGGTGTCCTTCGGGATGCAGTGTGCCACCCTCTTCAGGTACCACTGGATCAACCAGCTGCACCGGCGGCCAAGTTTGGTGCGCGAATTCTTCCGGGGGCGGCGGTTGGTGCCAGATGCCGCCTTGCCCATCTCCCACGAATTATCCAACGCCTACCGCGTGTCCCGCAGATCAGTATAGTTGCAATAACGTTTGCGTGCCGATGAATTCGCCGTGTAATAGCTACCAATCTCAATATCAGCAAAATCAGCCTTATCAGCAACAGCCGGCGCAACCTAACCAATATCAACAGCAACCAAATCAGCAAAATCAGCAAAATCAACAGCCGCAACAGCCATTTAACCAACAAACCGAAACTTGCCGCGTGAATGGCGTGGAAATGCCCGGTTCGTGCAATCAGTATAATCAGCAAGGACAAATGATGGGCCCTAACGGCCAAGAGTTTGGGCAAAACGGCCAAATGGGGCCGGGCGGGCCTTCGGAAGAAGAGATGAAAAAAATGGATGATCGCCGGTTCCAGGATATGAAACGGGGTTTAGGCCAATTTTCCAAAGGCACTACCATGATGAAAAAGAGCGTGGAAAAAATGAGGAAAACGTTAGCTAAATGCGGCGTCGGCATACCGGTAGAATTAGACAATGCCTTAAAAGCAACCGACGGCTTGGTTAAAAAAATTCAAGACGCTAAAACGGCTGATGAATTGGAAGATATTATCGGCGACGTGGAAGATGTCGGCATGGCTATGCAGGAGTGGGGTCCGCGGATGGGAGACTTAGGTCGGCTTTGCCAGATGATGAGACAGGGAGACAGAGATATGAAGAGATTAGAGCGAGACGTTAAACGCGTTGAATCACGAGTTAAAGCAAATAAGAAATTAGATTTGACTGAAATATTAAATACCTTCAAAGAAGAGGTTATGGCCTTAAAGGGAGCTTTCTTGGGTGTAGTGACTTTAGCCAAGACGGACGCAGGTTCGGCCATAGAAAAATTAGAAGACGAGTTTTACGGCGCCATGGATGATATCCGCAACAGCCAGATGGCGATTGAAACCGCGATTAACGTCAGCCAAGGCTTAAGAACCGCCGCCAGCGAGATTAAAAAAATTGAAGCGCAAATAAAGAGTTTGCAGAAAAAGAAAGTGGATACCAGCGAAGCGGAAGATTTATTAGCGCAGATGAAAGCTCAAGTAGCCGAATTGCAGCAGTTAGTGAAGGGTAAATTTAACGCCGAAGAGTTAATTTCGATGGTAGAGGACGCTTTCCAGACGCGCCAAGAGCTGCAGGAGAAACTGCAAGAACTGTTAGGCACTAATACTTACATGCCGAATATTAAAGCTGACACTCGCTCCAATATTAATTTCGAACTGCCCGAAGCCTTTAGAAGGCAATCAGGGGGCGGTGAGGGGGAGTTTGGAGGAGAAACGATGGGACCGGCATTTTAATTAATTCCGCACTAAAAGTTAAGCAATTAGGCAGGGGTGGCAGTTGAAAGCCCGCCCCTGCTTTTTATTGGATCAACCTTGAAGCGCGATGTTTTTTATGGTAGATTTAATTGGATGAAAAAAGAAAATAACAATTTAGGTTTTTGGGCAAAGTTATTAAAGAGCAGTCGGGATAAAAAGTTGCCGATTATGTGCCTCGCGCCAATGGCGGAAGTAACGGACGCGGCTTTTCGGCGGATGTTTGTAAAATACGGCAAACCAGACGTTTTTTGGACAGAGTTTGTTTCCGCGGACGGGCTTTGTTCCGCCGGCCAAAAAAATTTATTAGTTGATTTTCAGTATTCTCAAGCCGAACATCCGATTGTCGCGCAGATTTTTAGTGCGCAGCCGGAAAATTTTTATACCAGCGCCCGCCTGCTAGCGAAACTTGGCTTTGACGGCATTGACATTAATATGGGCTGTCCGGACAGGAAGGTAGAAAAACAAGGCGCCGGCGCGGCATTAATAAAAAATGTAAAGCTCGCGCAGGAAATTATTGCCGCGGCTAAAGCCGGAGCCAACAACCTGCCTGTTTCCGTAAAAACGCGCATCGGTTATAATAAAAATGAGATAGAGACCTGGATTCCGGCATTACTAGCGGCAAAGCCGGCAGCGATTATTGTCCATGGCCGTACCCGCCAGGAAATGTCAAAAGTGCCGGCAAGTTGGAGTTCAATCAGCCGCGCGGCAGAGATTGCGCACGACAGTAAAATTGGTACTTTGATAATTGGCAATGGCGACGTAGCTGATTTAGCGGACGCTTACCAAAAAGCGAAACAATATAAATTAGACGGCGTTATGGTCGGCCGGGGCGTTTTTGGCAATCCGTGGTGGTTTAATAAAAAAATTAATAGAGATGATGTGCCGCTAGCAAAGCAGCTAAAAGTATTAGTTGAGCACACTGCTTTGTTTGAAAAGTTATTCGCCGGATACAAAAATTTTAATATCATGAAAAAGCATTTTAAAGCGTACGCGTCCGGTTTTGACGGCGCGAAAGAATTGAGGGTTAAATTAATGAGAACAAAGACGGCGGATGAAGTTGAACTAATAGTGAAGTCGTATATTAAAGCAATATGTTTGTAAATCCAAAAGTCAAATTATCTCCCGCCCGCCCGCTGCCGCCATGTTTCAAAGATATAAAGAATTTTTATGGCAGCGGCAGGCGGGCAGGCAAATTATCTCAAAACAATATCAAATTATCAAATTCCAAAACCTAAATTATATTTTTTTGTTGTGATATTTAGATTTTAGATTTGGTTTGGGATAATTTGAGTTTTGGAATAATTTGGATTTTATGGCTACTAATGCTCAACTCACAGATTATTTAGTGAATTTTGGTGTTCTGCAAACCCCGCTTATTATTGACGCTTTTAGAACCATTGACCGCGCGGATTTTGTGCCGGCAGAATATTTAGCCGAAAGCTACGGCGATTATCCTCTGCCAATCGGCTATGGGCAGACAATTTCCCAGCCGACAACCGTCGCCTTTATGTTAGAAAAATTACAGCCGCAGGCGGGAGAAAAAATTTTAGATATCGGCTCCGGCTCGGGCTGGACTACGGCATTATTAGCGCAGATAGTCGGTCCTAAGGGCAAAGTGTGCGGCGTAGAAATTGTACCGGAGCTGGCAGATTTTGGCAGGCAGAATCTAGCTAAATATAAATTTAATTGGGCGGAGATAAAATTGGCAACAGCAGAATTAGGATATACGCCGCTTGCCCCGTTTGATAAAATTTTAGCTTCGGCGGCGGCGGAAGAGTTGCCAGCAGAATTGTTAGGGCAACTAAAGATCGGCGGCCGGCTTGTCATCCCCATTCAAAATTCAATTTGGCAGATTGATAAAGTGGCTGAAGACAAATTTAAACAGCAAGAATTTCCCGGCTTTGTCTTTGTGCCCTTAGTATAAATTTATATTTACAGCGAGGTTTAGTTATGTTAAGTTTACCCCGTTAAATAGAATGCCTTTTGTTCCGCGTAATATAAATTATTACATAATATAAAAAGAAACATCGCAAATATAGCGGCAAAAAAATTTTAAGTTTGCGTTATCGTTAACATAAAAAAGCGGGATTCGTACAATGGTAGTACATCAGCCCTCCAAGCTGAGGACGCCGGTTCGATTCCGGTATCCCGCTCTAATCAAGGGTTTCGCGAACGGGTAAGTG
>CAYHIM010000017.1:0-16368 GCA_964356665.1 uncultured Gammaproteobacteria bacterium | reverse complement strand
GGTGTTTTTTTAGCCCTTTCCTCCTCCAGCCGCTTGTTTTCTGCTACTAGCGCCTTGGCCGCGGCTGAATCCGCGAGCGGCAGAGCAAAGAAGAATTTAGAACCCTTACCTTCTATTCCTTCGGACTCAATCCAAATTTTTCCTTTGTGCGCCTCAACCATAATGTTCGCGACATACAAGCCCAATCCCGTGCCTTCGGTATTGACTAAGTTAGCGTCTTTGCCGCGGCTGAATTTTTTAAACAGTTGCGCCTGCTCTTCGGGCGTAACTCCCATGCCCGTATCCTGCACGCAGCATTCCACCATCCCGTCTTTTTGGCTGGCGCTGATGGTTACGCCGCCCTCTTTAGTGTACTTAATGGCATTATCAATAAAATTAATAACTACCTGCCGAATTTTCTCGTCATCCATTATAACCAGCGGCAATGGTTGTGACGGCTCAATAAAGCGCAAATATAATTTTTTGTCTGCCGCGTTCTGCTTTAAGTTTTCATAAACTTCCCGCACTAAATCTACTAACTGCTTGGGCTCAAAGCTAAATTTAATGCGGCCCGACTCAATGCGGGAAATGTTCAGCAGGTTTTCTACGAGCGTAATCAGCCGGTTGCCGGAAATAAACATTTTCTGTATTGCGTCCCGCTGTTTAGCGCCCTCTATGTTGCCGAAGTCGCCGTCCAAGAGCATTGAGCCGTAACCTTTAATCGCCGTCAGCGGCGTGCGCAGCTGATGGCTGGCGATGGAAATAAATTCAGATTTGGCTTCATCCAAACGTTTGAGCTGGACATTGGCTTTTTGTAATTTTTTAGTCACCTTTGATAGTTGCTGGGCTAACTTTTCCATTTCCTCTCGGCGTTGGACTTCTCTAAGGACAGAGCGAATGAGGAGAATGGCGAAAATTAGGGTTATACTAAAGATAATTATTTTAGTGACAAATTCAAATTGGGATTTAGATACAAATACTTCAATAAGAGCAACAATAACTAAAATAATAGAAAAAGATTCCGTAGCAATAACTTTTACATTCATCAAACGGTATTTGGCGATAGAGTAGCTAATCAATCCCAAAAAAATAATGATAAACACAAAACCGATAGGATAAATCTCAAAGCCATAATTAACAACAAAATCTAATGATGCCAGGGCATAAAAAACCATGCCCCATAACATAAATCTTGCTTGATAACGTTTCTGTTCAGAAAAGACCCCTTTACTTTTTATAATCACCGTTAATAAATATGCAGTACGTAATGCCAGTGCTAGTAATAATAATAAATAAACTGGGTGCAGCGCCCCAGCCGCGGGATAAAATCCCCAGAAGTATACGTAATAACCATCAATAAAATAATTGGAAGTTAATAGAAAATATTCAAAAAGTGCTCCTAAAATATACGCTACCCATAAAATATATATATCTACTTTTTTAACATTGTCTTCTAAAAATGAAATAAAAAAATGGAAAAAAAGAATGGGTATAAAAATAATCCCCACATATCCTATTTTTACTAAGATATCAGCAACTGTTATGCTTTGGATACTAAATAAAATAACCCAACTAAGTTGCCACCATACTGTAACACAGCACAACAAAGCAAAGGTAATGTTTATTAAAGATTTGGTATTTTTGACAAAAATAAAAACCCCCATGAATGCAAAGAAAATTGCACTTAGCAATGGGGGCCAGGCGTAGATTGAAAGATTTATACTCATAACATGTTTTTTCTCTAATTACTCTATGCCCTTAACTACGAACCGGGCTAAATTAGAGAAAAATTTTGCACTCTTATTCATTAAGTATTTCCCACCGATTTTTAAAAACTCGGTTGGGATTAACGCGGCTTCCACATTATCGGTGATGTGATTCACTTGCGCGTAGGCAAGTTTTTGAGTTGCTTGCGCAAGTAGCTCTTCTTTCCCATTATTCAACTTCACAAATTCAAAGTGAAGGATGGAAAGCCGAAATTTACAAATGTCTTGCACTCGCACTCTTACAATAACCACCTCGCCAAAATGTGAAGGATTGATGAAGTTAATACTGGTTTCGCGAGTGATGATCACGAGACCCTTTTTCATCATCTCCATCACTTGAGGTACTTCTTGCGAGATAAACTTTTCCCGCGCGTACCCCAACCAGTGGGCAAATGTAACCCAATGCACCTCTCCTAACGGACCAATATCCCCGCTTCTTACAAAAATGGGAATTTCGGCGCAAGGATATTGTTTTTTGTCAAGCAACTTCATTTCATCCGCTAGGGCATGTAATCTCTGCGTTGCTTTAGCAACGCAGTTTTTGCCCCCATCTTCATCACGCATATATTCCGCTTTTACAATAAACCTGCTTTCCTGCTTTTCCAAGGTCATATATATTTCCAAGGTCTGCCCTGGAAATACTTCCAACAAGTGTTTCAATTCAATACTTATAGGGATTAACGACCCAGAAAAAATAGACTTCAGAATATGGGGGGCTACTTCCTCCAAAAAACGGTCACGGGCTTCTTCAAAAACCTCAAAGAAACGTGACCAATACATATTCTTTTCCGCGTTGGAAAGCAGTAGCGAAATAAAAACATGCGTGACGAATGAGGTCTTACCAGCAGTCCTAAGATCTGTTTGGGATGCTTGCATGGCAGGCACCTCCTTTTCCTTTCTGATTTTTGATCTGGTTATTTTACTTCTATTTATTATAACAAGATATGAGTATAATTGCTAATTTTTAAAGAACTCTATAGATTAACACAAGACAATTTAATTGTCAATAAACCAAAAATTGCTTGTATAATATAGTATTATAGCATATTTTTTAAAATATAAAAAATAATGGCGAAGTTTGTAAAACTTCGCCATCTGAAATTTTAATTATATACCTCCATTACGGAACTACTATCGTATTCGACCAAACATGGCCCCTGCTTTGATTTAAATTATTAAAAGCAAAAAGGGCTAACCGATAAGGACCAAGACCATATTGGCCTGCCGGCAAACTAAAAGATGATGCCCTGCCGCTAACTCTTAACTCTTGGCCGACATATTGGCCATTTTGATAAAAATCAACGCGGTAGCGAGCCACGCCATTCTGCGCTGACCAGCGCAGAACCAATGAATCGCCTTCTAAGGCCAGCCGGACATTCTGGGGTTTAAGCGGGACATCCCAGGGAATCGGAGTTGGTGTTGGCACGGATTCAACTATTACTACATTTGACCAAACCGGCCCCATGCTTTGATTACTGCCATTAAGAGCAAAGATTGCGAATTGATACGAGCCCGCGCCGTAACGGCTGATCGGCAAACTATACGAGGCAACATCGCCGCTAACGCTCATATTTTGGCCGACATAATTACCACCTTTATAAAAATCAAAGCGGTAATGGTCTACGCCATTTTGTACTGACCAGCGTAACACCAAAACACTGCTTTCCAAAGACAGTTGCACGCTCTGCGGTTTTCCCGGTGGCAAATTATCTGCCAGATGAATCACCACGAGAATGGCGCTGCGATAATTGCCGTCATTGGCTCCCACGCTCACGGTGTAGTTTCCGGCAGCCAAACGCGATATGGCTAAAGAGCCATACGCGTTGTTGCCCGCCGGCGGATTTTGCTCAAAAGGCACGGCCGTCGGGCTAACGGACAAAACTATTGCCGATGCCCGTCCATCTAAACTCAACGCCCTTATCCAAACTGGCTCCTGGGTGCCAACTAGCGCGTAAATATCATACCTAACGGCGCTCCTCATTTCCACGGTGTAAAACGAGCTATCCATCACTGTTAAAGTTATTGGCGCTGCTGTTGGAATAGGCGTAACCGTTGGCGTTGGCGTATTAATAGCCGTACCATTACTACTTACCTGATACCTGATAGTAAAACTTGAACAATGAAAGCCGCCGTCATCAGACGCGTATACCTCAAACGAAAATTCCCCGGCGTTGGCAGTATCAAGCGTTAAATACGCCTGACTTAGCCATAACCCTGTAGCAGAGTTTGCTAAAATAGGCTGCGAATAAGAGGCTTGAGTAACAGGCGCGGTCGCGGGCACAATGATTGTGGCTAGTTGCGGTCCGTCGCTATCAGTAGCTTTCACTAATACCGAGCGCAGCGCGTTCAACGGCACATTCCCCAATGGCTGAATAGCTAATATTTCTATCTCCGGCAACTCATTATCTTCCGCTCTGGTGGGAGTGGGAGTCGGAGTAGCCGTTGCCGTTGGAGTAGCCGTCACTGTCGGCGTTGCGGTCGCTGTTGGCGGCGGAACAGGCGTGTCCGTAGGTGCTGGCGGAGTTGGAGTATCCGTTGGTGCTGGGACAAGTGTGTTCGTCGCAGTCGGCAAAGACACCGGTGTATTCGTGGCCACAGCGGTCGCTGTTTCCGTTGGCCTAGGTGTCGCTGTCAGCAACTGGACTAAAGTGTTAGTTGCTGTTGCTATCGGCACCGATGTATTTGTTGAGGTAGGGACTGGCGTGTCTGTAATGGTAGGAGTTGCGGTTAGAGTATTAGTCGGCGTCGGTACCGGCAACGGCGTCCAAGTTAACGTCGGGCTGGCGACTAAGGTGGGGATGGCAGTCGGAACATCAGTCGGGGTGCCAGTCATTGTTGCCGTTGGCGTTGCCGTTGGCAGCGGGGCGTCAGTTGCGGTTGATATTAATGGAACTGGCGTGTCCGTTACCGTAGGTGTTGCTGTAGCCGTAGGCACCGGCGCTGGCGTATTGGTAGTAACAGATACTAGCGTCGACGTTATACTGGGCGTTAAAGTCAAGGTGGGAGTTGGCATGGCTGTAGAGGTAGGAGTAAACGTTGCCGTACTCGTGGGCGGCGGCGTATCAATTAATGTTGCCGTTGCCGTAGGAGTTGGAGTAACTGTTGGTTCTGGCGTATCCGTAGCTGTTGCAGTAGGGATTGGAGTCGGCGTCCAGGTTGGGGTGAATGTCGGCGTTGATGTATCTGTTGGTGTGACGGTGGGAGTAAAAGTTGGGGTGGGAGTATTTGTCGGTTCCGGCGTATTAGTCGCGGTCGGAGTCGGTGTGTTTGTCCAGGTCGGAGTCGCTGTAAATGGTGGAGTTGGCGTACTAGTGAGCGTCGGTGTCAAAGTTAAAGTTGGAGTAACAGTAGGAGTCCAAGTTAGGGTAGGAGTGGGGGTCGGGATGTTCTGATCCCAAACAATCTGAAAATCATCAGTAAATGTTTCCTGCCACTGGCTGGAGTTTAATTCTCGGATGAATACTCGCACTTGCCAGTTGCCGGTTGAGAGATGATGCTGACCGTCATAATTATACACTTCACCCCAACACGTCCACCATCCCCAACTTTGGCCATCACCAATATTCCTTTCGCCAAAAGTGTATTGATAGTTCTCACCAACATCCCACCACTCCCAACGAACACGCAAATAACCACTAATATTATATACTCGCAGCCAAGAGAAGATAGATGGAATAGTATGCAGAAATAATGTGTTTACTCCTACCGGATCGTAAGGACTACTTGTCTGTACTCCCTCACTCGTGGCGTGAGTGCCTACGTACCAGGAGTGCGGGAGTGGGGTGGGAGTAGGGACGGGAGTTGATGTCGGTTCCGGACCGCCAACACCGGCGCGCGACAATTCCACCCAGTCAAAAATCCATTCTTCGTACGCGTTTGCTTCTTGAGTCAGCTCAATGCTGAATTGGCGGATGGGTATATCACCGGCATCGTCTAAAAACGCTATATATTCATGATATTGGTAATCGCGTTTTACTACATTACCCGCTTGTCCGTCCACACTATTAATTCTTACTTCGTGGTTCCAACTGCCATTGTCGTCTTTAATCCAAATCTGGCAGTAGGTGTCCGGATCAGTTCCTCTGACTTTGACGCTAAAACGCAAAATCATATCTGCGGTTGTTGTCCCGGCTGGCAGTTCCGGCGACACTACTCCTGGGTTTGGTCCTTGAACGGCAACTTTCCAGGTATTTTGGTCAACCGGATCCTGGTCGGAGGTAGCTTGGGTGTCATAGCCGGTTGTCCAGCCGTCAGAGGAATGGGAAGTAAAGTCGGAGCGGAGAAGAGATGATGTTGACTGATGGGAGTTAATAAAACCGGTAGGGTCATACCAATAAGTAAGCATACTTTCATGAGTTATATCCCATAAACCAGTTGTCCTTTCTGTAGTATATGCATTTATAGTATAACCTAAATATGCCCAAATCCATCTCCAATTACTTTCTGTGGAGTCATAGAAATAATAAACACCACCAGCAACAAACTGACCTTTACGAATCCCTAAATGCAAATGCTCTCCCCAACCGCCATTTTCTGCGGTTGTCCCCACAACCCCTAAATATTGACCCTTTGTAATTTCTTGCCCAACTACAACTTGAATTCCAGACGTACGTAAATGCCCATAAACTGAGCATACATATTCGCTACCAGTATTATGTTCAATAATTATTGTTCCGCCATAACCACTAGTAAAAGCTGTAAATTTCACTTGACCATTGGCGATAGCATAAACCGATGTATTCGCTGATGCGACCGAATCTTCGCCAAGATGGCGAATTGGATAATCTCTTACAATATTGTAAGCTCCAAAAATATTTTGGCCTACAACATAATTATCCAATGGCTTCTGAAAACTATCCGCTATTTGGTAAGCATAGCCTTTAATAATGGTCACACTTACAATTAATAATACTTTAATCCATAACATTCGTCTCATGATTTTTGTCCTTTTCTTTTAAATATGTTTTATTAATAGCTTGTGCTATTATTTGTTAATGAACAAAATTATTGCAAAGAACAAATCAAAATATAAATTGGAGTAATGCTTATTTTTATTACTTTCATTTATCCTAATGTTAAAAAATATTTTATTTTATAAATTTTATATTTTCTACTACAGACAATGATTTCTTCGGTGTCTCCATATCTTGATCTAGAACTGTTAACTCATATATAAAATCGCCATTCTCTATAAATACAAATTTGTCATTTACACCTTCTGAATAAACACCAGAGCCAACAGAATATCCTTTATTATTATCAATATAAATTATTTTTTTATCTGCAAAGATATAACTATTTATTTTATAATTCAACCATTCTTCAAGCGAAAAAAATTCATTATCTCCATCTCTCCCTAATTCTTTTATTAAATTCTCCAAAGAAGAGTATATATTTATTGATACATTACATGCTCTTATGATTTTTTCTGTTTCAATATTATTTTTTGTTTTTAGACAAAAAAAATTTTTCTGCTGATCAATGCCCCACTCCCCCGGATACTTCACCTCAAACCCATACTCCTCATTCCGATAAGTCTGCCAATCACTTATGTCAATGTCTTCGGTAGAAGTGGCGGTTGCGTCTCCCCCATTTTTGGTAACCGGTGGGTTAAGAGTCTTATACACCTTCACATACCAGACTATCCCGCTACCGATTAAGACAAAGAGGATGATGCTGGTGATTAAAATTGATTTTTTCATAAATTTAGGGTTAAAGCACTAATCAATTTACTCTATCATTATAGTATAGATTGATCAATGTTTTGATTCTTGTTTGTTTTGTATGATTTAGTGTTTTTATGACCTTTGTACAGCCCCCAAAAACCGGCTGGCACCGGGAACGCCGCTCCGACAACCAAATTGTCCACTATCTGCCACCAATGGCCATCATAGTTATACACTTCGCACGAATCCTTCCACCATCCCCAACTTTGGCCGTCACCAATATTCCTTTCACTAAAAGTGTATTGATAGTTCTCATCAACATCCCACCACTCCCAACGAACACGCAAATAACCACTAATATTATCTACCCGCAACCAAGAGAAGATAGATGGAATAGTATGCAGAAATAATGTGTTTACTCCTACCGGATCGTAAGGACTACTTGTCTGTACTCCCTCACTCGTGGCGTGAGTGCCTACGTACCAGGAGTGCGGGAGTGGAGTTGGTGTGAAAGTTGAGGTTGGTGCAGGGATAGGAGTTGGGGTCGGTTCCGGGCCGCCAACGCCGCCACGCGACAATTCCACCCAGTCAAAAATCCATTCTTCGTACTCATTTGCTTCTTGAGTCAGCTCAATGCTGAATTGGCGGATGGATATATCACCGGCATCGTCTAAAAACGCTGTGTATTCATGATATTGGTAATCGCGTTTTACTACATTCCCCGCTTGTCCGTCCACACTGTTAATTCTTACTTCGTGGTTCCAGCTGCTATTGTCGTCTTTAATCCAAATCTGACAATAAGTATCCGGACCAGTTCCTCTGACTTTGGCGCTAAAACTCAAAATCATATCTGCGGTTGTTGTTCCTGCTGGCAGTTCCGGCGATACTACTCCTGGGTTTTGTCCTTGAACGGCAACTTTCCAGGTATTTTGGTCAACCGGATCCTGGTCGGAGGTAGTTTGGGTGTCATAGCCGGTTGTCCAGCCGTCAGAGGAATGGGAAGTAAAGTCGAAGCGGAGGAGAGATGATGATGACTGATTGGAGTTAATAAAATCGGTTGGGACGTACCAATTATTAAGATAGTTTTGGCATCTTGTATATCCACTATACCACCATTCACCTGGATTATTGGGGCATCCTGGTTCAAAATCACCCCTATACTCTCCTTTATTAATGCCCAGATGAAAGTGAGGCGGCCAGCCACCATTTTCTGACTCTGTTCCCAAAAATCCTAGGACATCTCCTCTTCTAACAAACTGCCCGACTGAAACCTGTAAATCATACCCTCGCATATGACCGTTGACTGAACATATGTATTCTTGGTTGTTAATGTTATGTTCAATAATAACAATGTTGCCATACCCTGCTCTATTTATTGTATGTTTAACAATACCATCTGCCGGAGCCAAAACTGGAGTCCCTGCAGACGCAATAACATCTTCGCCCGTATGCCACCTATCAGATAAATTACAAGTTCCACCAAAATCGTTACAATTAGGACTCCATAACCCATAGGTAGGGAATTGAAAGCCGTCCGTTATTGGTGGCGTTTGCCCGAAACCTGTTGTAACAAATAGCCCTAATAGCATGATAATAACTAATCTTTTCATTCCAGACCTCCATAAATATATTTGTAAAGGACAAATTCGTGGTTAAATATTTTTTTGACCACAATTAGTTCCTTGACTTCTCAAGAAACTAATCATAGCCAAAAGTAATTTACTAACTTTGCAGTTTTAAAATTTTAAAGAGTTCAATATAGCTCTAAAAATGTCATAATGATTATTTGCGGAAATCTCTATAAATTTATTTTTTAAAGCAACAATAACAATGTCCGACGGCATTAAACCCATAACATTTTTAAAATAAATGGCTTTATTGCCTTGTATGTTAATTTGAGAATATCCGCCCGTAGCGCTTTTAAATAACTCCGGTCCAATAGAGCCATTATAAACATCTTCTATATCTTGACCATTAATACGATCTCTAATAAAAAATACGACATCGCCATTATATTCAATTCCTTGAATTTTACCGAATGGAAAAACCCCGATACTTCTTTTATTTAGATTTTCAACTTGCCATTCTTGAGGGTATTTAAAATTAAACCCGTACTCCTCATTCCGATAAGTCTGCCAATCTTTAGTATTTATGATTTCAGATTGCTGATTGCCGACATCAGATGACTGGCCGTCGTTTCCCTGTCCCTTAATACTTGCCCCTTGATACTTCTGCCAATACCAAACTACCCCGCCAATTAAGGTCAGGATGATAATAATACCGATGATTATAATTGATTTTTTCATAAATTTAGAGTTAAATATTGCTACTTTCAACTTACCTTCTCTCGGCTAAAAAGTCAAATAAAAAAGGGCAAAATTCGGGTAGAACTTTGCCCTTCTGATTGCTTACGAGTTTGCTTCTCCCACTGTCAGCGGGATAGCAATGACAGCAAAAATTACCATTTATACTTCAATGTCACGCCTGCGCCAAAAATGTCAGCGCGGTGATGGCCGGCTGCGGCTCGCCCTGGGGCAAGTGAAATATCCCGTTCACCCCAAGCGTACATACCGGCAACATCCAACTCCAAATTTTTGGTGAGCTGAAAGC
Source organism: uncultured Gammaproteobacteria bacterium (assembly GCA_964356665.1). Taxonomy (GTDB): domain Bacteria; phylum Patescibacteriota; class Patescibacteriia; order Patescibacteriales; family XYC2-FULL-47-12; genus 2-12-FULL-45-10. Next base: position 6,347 of record CAYHIM010000017.1, on the reverse strand, counting down.
CGGCGCCAAGACTGACGTCCCAGCCGGGTGTGTCAGGGACGGATGGGACAAGCGTATGGTCCGGCGCTCCGCTGGACAGCCAACCCACGCCGGCGCGCAGGGTAAGCCAATTATTCGGCAAATCCGGCACATACTCCGTTCCCAAATTCACCGAATGAATATCCCCCCAGCCGAGCGGCACCGAGGTTCGCGGCAAAGAATTATAGCGGACAGCAAGCGAATCCATATCGCTATAATCCGTCCAAAAATAATCGGCTGCCACGAGCCAGCGGCAGTTGATGTTATAAGCAACGCCAATGCCCAAACGCGCCGGATTATGGATCTGGGAATCAAATCCTTGCTGCCCCAAACCAACCATTGCCGGAAATTTCGTATGGCCGGAAATATCAATCGGCACCGGAATGTCGTAAGAAGCTCCCAGCCGCCAAGGATAATCCACATAAAGCAAACCTAATGACGCTCCCACGCCCAGTCCGTCGGCGGAAGTGTGAGGCGAGCCCAAATAGTTCCCGCCCATAATCAGCGGCAGATTAAAATCAACATTGCCGTAAAGCGCTTTGACGGCGGCGCCGATTACCAACTCATCGGTAATATTATAAGCCGCGCCAACCGCGAAATCTCCGACCATCACCTCTGATTGGAAATAAGGTAAGTAGCCGGCATAATCGGCCGCTAATCCGTAGGGAATCCAAGCGCCCATGCCGACAACCAAATCATCGCTCATTCGGTGAGCGAGAAAAAATTCCGGAAACGGGAATAAACCGTCAATCGCGTCCCAGTTCCCGCCGCCCAGCAACGCGTCTGGTTGATACTCAAAATCGGTCAATAAAAATGTACTGCCGATTTCAAATTCCCAATCTCCGACCCAAAACATCCCGGCCGGATTGCTGGATAATGCCGAAACTCCTTCGCCCGCCGCCGTAACCGCTCCGGACAATCCAAGCCCGCGCGCGTCCGGCCGATGAGTAATGGCGTTCAAAAGACCAGCCATGCTCATTTGTGCAACCAGCGGAATCAAAGCCACCACAACCAGTAATTTCTTCATGACGCACCTCTTTCTCCCTTTTAGGGAAAGTGTATTTTAAAATGAACGTTTAACTTTGAACCTTAGCACAAAATTTTAATGGTGTCAATAAAAAATGCCCCATTTTTGATAGGGCATTTTTTATGTTTTAATGTTCTGCTACATCCTCTCCACCATCTCAAACCCTAACAACTCAACTCCCTTTTGTAAAACTAAGGCAATCGCGCTAATGAGCGCCAACCTAAAATCCCGCTCGGCCACGGCCGCTTTCAGCACCGGCACGCGATGGTAATAATCGTTAAAACTTTGCGCCAGCTCAAATAAATATTTAGCGATGATTGACGGGTCGTATTTTTCCGCCGCCGCCTGCATTACTTCCGGAAACAACGCCAGTTGTAAAAGCATCTGTTTTTCATCATTATTGATTGACGTGTGTTTTCTGCCTTGTCCCTTGTCCCTCGTCCCTCGTCCCTTCCTAATAATGCTCCTGATACGCGCGTAAGTGTATAATAAATACGGGCCGGAATTGCCGTTTAAACTCACTGATTCGTTAATGTCAAAAGCAATGTCTTTATTAATGCCATTTTTTAAAAAGGCAAATTTAGCCGCCGCGATGCTAATTTTTTCCGCTGTCTTTTCTTTTTCCTTTGATTTAATTTCGCCGCTTGTTTTCACTATCTTTAAAACTTCTTTTTTTACCTCATCCAACAGCCATTCGCCCAAAATAACATTGCCCAGACGCGAAGACATCTTGCCGCCCTTCAGATGCACCCAGCCGTAGGCCACGTGCAACTCCTTGCCTTTGCTCGGCGGCAAGGTGTATTCCAGCGCTTTGAATACGACTTTAAAATATTCGGCTTGCTCTTTGCCCACGACGTGAATGGCCAGTGCCGGCTTGAATTTTTTAAACCACAATTCGGCCAGCGCCAAATCTTTGGCCTCGTAGGTGGGAAATCCGGCCGAATTGATAAACACACGATCGTGCAAGCCGTGCGCTCCGCCGGGAAAAATAATCGCGCCTTCAGATTCTTTAAAAATTCCTTTGCCTAAATTTTTTCGTACAATCTCCACTCCCCGCTCCGCCATTTCAGATTCAAAAAAATAATGGTCAAAGCGCGAGTGAACGCGTTTATAGATTGCTTCAAAATACTGCAAACTCCACTGTCGCGCTATTTTCCAGATTGGCATGACCGAGCGGTCTTTGCGGTAGATGCGCTGGTTTAGTTCATTAATCTCCGCCTGCACCTTTTTATCTGCTTCAAAAGCACTCGCTCCGGCCGTGTAGGCCTTGCCTAAAAAGGCGATGCGTTTGGCTAACGGCTCTTTCTTCACTTTTAAAAACTCCGGCTCGACCCGCAGAATTCCCCAAATGCTTTTGGCGATGTGCATACCCACGTCTCCCTGATAATTTACCCGAATCACTTTATAGCCGTAATTTCCGAGCAATCGAATGATTGCTTCGCCGGTAACGATGTTGCGCAGATGGCCGATGTGAAAGGCTTTGTTGACGTTGGGGCAAGCGTACTCCACGATAATTTTTTTTCTTTTACCTAAATTTAATTGGCCGTATTTCGCTTTAATTTCGCTTAAAACATCACGCGCAATTTTTTCCGGCTGCAAATAAAAATTAAGGTAAGGGCCGGCGGCTTTAATCTCTTTTATGGCTGAGCCAATTTTAATCTTAACTGCCAGTTCGGCTGCGATTTGCGCCGGATTGCTTTTACGCTCTTTAGCCAAATTAAAACAGGAGAAACTAAAATCGCCCAGCGCCGGATTGGGCGGTAAGGTTAAATCAGCCGCAGTCGCAATTTTTTGCCCGCCAGCTTTGTTAATAGCATTAACTAAATGCTGTTTAATTTTGACAATCGCGTAAACCATTTTGACAATTAACTAATCTGATTGTATCCTTTAATTATTGCTCTTGATAGGAGGTTTTGCTAATGTCTTTACCAAAATTACTCCTGGCACTTTTATTGTTTAAGTTCCTGTTGCTTGGCGTGGGCGGCCTGCCGTTATACAAATTTTTCCGCGGTGAATTTGACTTCCAAACTGCCATTGATTACATGACAACAAATTTAATTTTGTTGTTAATCGCTTTGGCAGTTATCGGATTCATTTACTATCTTTACAGCCATCCAGCGCGCCCGCCTAACAGCCAAGATTAGTCCCCAACCCAGCGGCCTCTCTCCGTTGGGTTCTATTTTTTTGTAAAAATTTTTACAAATTGCCTTTTTCCTCTCTGTACTAACACACCCTCTTTTTTTATCGATACAATTTTATTGGCATCTTTTACTGTTTCTCCGTCAATTTTAATTCCACCTTGCTCAACTAATCTCCGCGCCTCGCTTTTGGAAGCCGCCAGCTTAACCTCAACCAGCAAATCAACAATATTAATATTTTTAATTCGTAATTCGTAATTCGTAATTTCGCTTGGCGTTTCTTTTTTCTGCACGGTTTTTTCAAAATAAGCTTGCGCTTTTTGGGCAGCAATTTTTCCTTTGATTGTTTTCACTATTTCAAACGCCATCATTTTTTTATACTGCATTGGATTTTCTCCCTGGCTAAGGCTATGGCCGATTTCTTTAATAACCGCCGGAGAAATATCGGTCAACAGTTCCAACCCGCTTAAAATAACCGCGTCCGGATAAGACATTGCTTTGCCGTACATATCTTCAGCTGCATCGCCTAAATTAATGCCGTTGCCGCGCGTTTTGCTCATCGTGCGGCCGTCCGGCGCGTCCATCATCTTATTCGTGCGCACAAATTTTTCTTTGCTTAAATAGCTTTGGCACAAATCGCGTCCTACCAGCATATTGAATGTTTGGTCCGTGCCGCCGATTTCCAAATCTACTTTCATAGCAACCGAGTCGTAGCCTTGCATTAGTGGATATAACAATTCCTGCAAATAAATTTCTTCATCCTCGTCCAAACGTTTCTTAAATAAACTGCGCGCCAAAGTTTGCTGCAATGTCATCTGTGACAAAAGTTTAATCACATCTTCAAGCTTTAATTTTGAAAGCCAAGTGTAATTGCGTTCAAAGCGGACCGAATTTTTGCCGGAAAAATCAATTAATTGCGCCGCTTGTTTTTTCCAGCCCGCCATATTTTCTTTGATAACTTCATCGGATAATATCGCGCGCGTTGTGTCTTTGTCCGGATCGCCGACTTTCGCGGTATAATCACCAACCAAAAAAATCACCTCGTGCCCCAGTTCCTGCAACAGGCGCAGAGCGCGGATGCCGATAGCGTGGCCGACATGCAAATACGGGCCCGAAGGGTCAAAACCCTGATACGCGCGCAAACGTTCGCCGCTCATTAACCTTTTACGCAAGGCATCAACATTGGGGTAAATTTTTTCCACCCCCCGCGTTAAAAATTTGTCTATTAAATTTTTATCAGTTGAAACTTTTGGCATAATATTATTTTTTAAATTCTTTTCTTAAAATATCAAAATAAATTTCGTCTAAATATTTTCCTTCCCGAAAAAATCTCTGTCTAATTCTGCCGCCGCGCTTAAATCCGCATTTGGCTAAAAGTTTCTGGGAAGCGACATTAGGGCGCATCACTCCCGCCCGTAACATATTAAATTTTAATTTTCTAAAAGCAAACTTTAAAATCAGCTGCAATGCTTCCGTCCCAATTCCTTTGCGCCAATATTTTCTTCCCAACCAGTATCCAATGCTGGCATTTTTATCCCGCTGGCTTACTTTATGCAACCCAATCATACCGATAATTTGCCTGCTGGATTTTTCTTCAACGCCAAAATAATAATCTATTTTTGTCTTTTTCCTGCCGGCTTGTTGTGCTTTTTTTATAACCTTCTTTGCGTCTTTTAAGGTATAAGGATAAGGGATGCGCTTCATATATCGGCTGACTGCTTTGTCATTAACGTTTTCAAAAATTGACTGCGCATCGCTTGGCGCGAGCGTCCGTAAATTAATCTTTTTGCCGATTATTTTTATCTTCATAATAATACACAAAAACAGGGCGATACCCTGTCTTTACTGTATAATATCCGCGCTTTTTTTGCAAATAATATTCATAGTTTGATCGCTCGATAAAGCGGCCGCGTTTGCTAAAAAAGGCGCCCGCCCTACTAAGCAAACGCCTTGAGTAAATAAATTTTATTAGGTACGCTAAATTATTGCCTTAACTTGAATTAAGATAATGCCGCCTCTACCAGCTCCGAGTCAAAAAGTAAAGCGCGGACCAAACAAACAGGGAGCCGGCGATGAGATAAAACATAACTTTGCAAAAAGGGGAGCGCCCTCCCTCATCGTCTGGCATACGCGTCCGACAATTAAAAAATACTAAACTCTTTAGTTGTTATTTACCCATTACTCATTACTTGTTACTCGTTACTCGTTACTTACTTTAAATGCTTCATCTGCTCTTTTAGTTGCTTATGTTCGCTGCGATAATTGGCTAATTTAGCAATGTCTGTTTCCACAATTTCTTTAGGTGCGCGCTTAACGAATTCTTCATTATCTAATTTAACTTCCAAACTTTTGATTAACTTATTTAGCTCTTGCGCATGCTTTTCCAGCCGCTCTTTTTCTCTTTCCATGTCAATTAAACCCGCCAGCGGAATATAGATTTCTATTTTATTAACCGCGGCCCAAGCCGCTTGCTTTAATTTTTCTCCCGCCGGTTTGATAATTAGTCCGCTAACGCCCGTGCGCAAATTTTTTATCAATTCCGCTTGACTTTGCAATAACGAGGCTTGTCCGCCCGCGTAAATAATTACTTTTACTGGCTGCGCCGGCGAAATTTTATACTCCGAACGCAGGTTGCGAATGGTTTTAATAACATTAATCACCAAATCAAACTGAGCCGAAGTTTTAAGTTTAGGCATTGCCTCTCTGGTTGGCCATGGTTCAACCATTAAAAGATTTTCTTGCCCGAGCTCCTGCCAAATCGCTTCGGTGACAAAAGGCATAAACGGATGCCAAAGCTTTAATAGCTGCCCTAAAACTAAGTTTAAAATTTTATTTTTTTCACTGGTCGCTTCAAATTTGGAAACTTCCAGATACCAATCAGCTAAGTCATTCCAGGTAAAATCGCGCAGCCGCTCGCCTGCTTGAGAAAACCGCCAATGTTCAATATCATCGGCAACGTCTTTAATTAAACTATTCATCTTGCCCAAAATCCACTTATCAGCCAAAGTGTATTCTTTAAGCATCTTTTTGCTCCGAGTAGCTACTTTTTTGTCATCCTGAGCGACCGCAGGGAGCGAAGGATCTATAGATTCTTCGTCGCTTCGCTCCTCAGAATGACAAAAGAGAATGATGTATCTTGCGATGTTCCAAAGTTTATTGGCAAA
>CAYHIM010000016.1:10030-16464 GCA_964356665.1 uncultured Gammaproteobacteria bacterium | reverse complement strand
ACAAAGAGAGAAAAATTTTCAAGATTCAAGGTTTCTGTTAGGATGCTCCCACAAGGGTATGGGCGCTTAGCTCAGTTGGTTAGAGCGTCTCGTTTACACCGAGAAGGCCGTAGGTTCAAATCCTACATCGTCCACAATTTTCATAGAATAAAAAATTATTTTTAGATTCTAAAGTATTAAAAGACGGCGTCTAAGTCGTCTCTATTTTTTTTGTCTTTTTACTCCCAAAATGCTAAACTTCAAGTAGCTTTGTACGGATTAACTTCAAATTGCGAACACTTAATACGAATACTTCCTATGTACCTATTACTACCTGCAACTATGCGAATGCCGCGAATAATATTGGCATAATTTACTATTTGCAGTATTTGCATATAATTTGAGGCATTCGCATTATATTTATGCCAACCAAAAAACAAAAACTTCTCATCATTGACGGCAACGCGTTAATCCACCGCAGTTTTCACGCTTTGCCGACAACGATGCGCACCAAACGCGGTGAGCTCACTAACGCTGTGTACGGCTTTACTTTAGTATTATTAAAAGCGCTAAAAGAGTTTACACCCGAATACGTAGCGCTGACGTTAGACAAAAAAGGCCCGACTTTTCGGCACCAGGAGTATAAAGAATACAAAGCCACGCGAGTCAAAGCGCCGGATGAATTATATGAACAAATCCCGCGCGTGAAAGAGGTGGCCTCCGCTTTTAATATTCCGATTTTTGAGCAAACCGGCTACGAAGCGGATGACTTGATTGGAACAATTGCGCATAAAACCGGCAAAAACATTGAAAGCATTATCGTTACCGGCGATATGGACACTTTACAATTAGTTGACGGCCATACTAAAGTTTATACGATGAGCCACGGGCTCGCGGACAGCCTGCTTTATGATGCATCTCAAGTTACCCGCCGCTTTGATGGACTAACGCCTGCGCAAATGGTTGATTACAAAGCTTTGCGCGGCGACCCAAGCGACAATATTCCCGGCGTGCCGGGCATTGGCGAAAAAGGAGCCATTGATTTATTGCGGGAGTTCAAAACGATTGAAAATCTTTACGATCGCATAACGCGAAACGCGAAACAAGTAGCTCAAGAAATTAAACCGCGCGTTTTGGAGCTGTTAAAAGACAATAAAGACAAGGCATTTTTAAGTAAAAAATTAGCGACTATCGTCTGCGACGTGCCGATTGATTTTGATCTGGCTAAAGCGCGGACGCGCGATTTTAACACTAATGAAGTAGTGCGCGTTTTTAATGAATTAGAATTCCGCTCGCTCCTGCCGAAACTGCAGGAATTAAATAAAAAACTGCAGCCGGTTAATAAAACGGCGGACGAGGAACAGAATAAATTCTCGGCGGTGCAGAAAAATTTTGATTATCAGCTTATTGACGATGAGACAAAATTTAAAAAATTCTTGGCGGAATTAAAGCAACAGGATGAATTTGCTTTTGACACGGAAACAGCGAATTTTAATTCATTGGCGGCGGAACTTTTGGGGATTAGTTTTTCTTGGGAGAAAGGCCGGGCGTATTATATAAAAATCGACAGGCAATCCGCCGACTGGCGGACAAAGGCCAAAAGCCAAAAAAGCCTGTTTGATGAAAAAAGGGAGTCTAAAAAAGAGGCCGCGGCTCGCGGCCTGGAGATTGAATCGGTTATTAAAGAATTAAAGTCAATTTTTACCGATAAAAAAATTAAAAAAATTGGACACAATATGAAGTTTGATGTTGAAGTGATGGAAAGTAACGGCCTTGAGGTAGCCGGAATTTATTTTGACACCATGATTGCGTCTTATCTGTTAAACCCGGGTACGCGCCAGCATAATTTAGACGCCGTTACTTTTAACTACTTAAACTACCAAAAAATTTCTAAAGACGACTTATTGGGAAAAGGCCGCAATAAAATTAGCTTTTCCCAGGTACCGACTGAGCGGCTCGCCCTTTATTCCGGCGAAGACGCGGATTTTACTTTCCGGCTCTATCAAAAACTCGCGCCGGAACTAAAAAAACAAAAACTGGATAAATTGTTTCAAGAAATTGAGATGCCGCTCGTGCGCGTTTTGGCAGAGATGGAAAAAGAAGGGATAAAACTGGATATTCCCTACTTAGCCGAATTAGAAAAAAATTTCTCTAAAGAGCTAAAAGAATTGGAGCGCAAAATTCAAAAACTGGCCGGCAAAATTTTTAATGTTAACTCCCCCCAGCAGCTGCAGGAAATTTTATTTACCAAATTAAATATCCCGACGCATTTGATTAAACGCACTAAAACCGGTTATTCCACCGGCGCGGATGAACTTTATAAACTCAAAGGCCAGCACGAAATTATTGACTTAATTATCCGCTACCGCGAACTGGCTAAACTGCAAAATACTTATATTGAAGCGCTGCCGAAACTCGCGGGCAAAAACAGCCGCATACACACGAGTTTTAACCAAACGGTTACCGCGACCGGCCGGCTGTCTTCTTCGGAGCCGAACTTGCAAAATATCCCCGCGCGCACCGATGAAGGGAAAAAAATCCGCCGCGCTTTTATTGCCCGCCGCGGCTATAAACTAATTTCCGCCGATTATTCGCAGATTGAACTGCGCCTCGCGGCTGCCATGGCGAACGACGCCAAGATGATTGTCGCGTTCAAGGCGGGTGAAGACATTCATGCCGCGACTGCGGCCGCGATTAATGAGGTATCGTTGGACGAAGTTACGCCCGCGATGCGCCGCGAAGCCAAAGCCATTAACTTTGGCATTATTTACGGCCAAGGCCCGTTTGGTTTATCGCAGACTGCCGACATTCCGCAGTGGCGCGCCAAAGAATTTATTGATAAATATTTTAAAACCTATACCGGCATTAAAAAACTAATTGATAAATTCATTAAGGAGGCGCAAACAACCGGCCGCGCCGAAACGCTCTTTGGCCGCATCCGCCAAATCCCGGAAATTAACTCTTCCACCATTCAAATCCGCAAAGCCGCCGAACGCACGGCGATTAATACGCCCTTGCAAGGAACCGCCGCCGATATTATGAAAATCGCGATGATTAACGTGCATCAAGCCCTTGCCAAATTCGGCGCAGATGCTAAAGTATTGCTTCAAGTCCATGACGAATTAGTGGTGGAAGTAAAAGATGATTTAGTGAAAAAAGTTGCCGCTATTGTCAAAGAGAAAATGGACGATGTAATAAAATTGAAAGTGCCGATTGTTGCCGAAGTGGAGGTTGGTAATAATTGGGAAGAGATGCAATAGTTGTAAGTTATAAGTTCTAAGTTTTAAGATGATGACCCTTGCCTCCCTCCAAAATAAAAAACTCTGTTTCCTCGGCTTTGGCATTGAAAACCAGGCCCTGCTTAAATTTTTATTAAAACATAAAATTAGAGCCGATATTACTATTTGTGACGCGCGCAACAATATAACCTCGCCCGCCTCCGGCACCCTCTCCTTAATAAAGAGAGGGTATGGGGTGAGGTGGAAATTAGGGAAAAACTACGACAACAATTTGGATAAATACGATATCATCTTTCGCGTTGCCGGCTATCCTTTGTTTACCAAAAATATAATTAAAGCGATGATGGCCGGCGTGGAAATTTCCAGCCCGGCAAAATTATTTTTTGCTCTTTGCCCGACGAGCAATATCATCGGCGTTACCGGCACTAAAGGTAAAGGCACTACGGCCAGTTTAATTTACGCGATTTTAAAAGCCGCCCAAAAGCGCGTCTGGTTTGGCGGCAATATCGGCACGCCGATGTTTTCTTTTTTTGACCGGATAAAACCGGGTGATTGGGTGGTTTTAGAGTTATCCAGCTTTCAGTTAGAAGATTTGCAACGTTCACCGCAGATTGCTGTTTTTACTAACTTTTTTCCGGACCACCTCGCAGCGGCCGACCCGCTTAACCCTAATTACCATAAAAATTTGGTAACTTATTGGAACGCAAAAACCAATATATTTTCTCATCAAAGTGCGCGTGACATTTTAATTGCCGGCAACCCGCTGAAAGAAATGATAACTATGTCCGGCGCCAAAGGCAGGGTTATTTATTTTGCCAAATCAAGTCTGCCGACCAAACTTATCGGTGAACATAATAAACGCAATGTTGCCGCCGCTATCTTAGCCGCGCAAGCAGCGGGCGTGAGCCAAAAAACTATTGCCGCCGCGGTGAAAAAATTCCAAGGGCTAGAACACCGGCTGGAATTAGTGGCGGTCAAAAACGGCGTGCGCTATTATAATGACAGTGCTGCGACTAATCCGGATACGGCTGTCACCGCTTTGAATGTTTTTAAAGCCGGCTCTATTATTTTAATCGCCGGCGGTTCCAATAAAAACAAAAAATCCGATTATCGCGAACTAGTTGAAAAAATAAAACAGAAAGTAAAACAGGTGGTGATCTTGCCCGGCCAAGGGTCGCAAGAAATTATAGCCGCGTTAAAAAAAACTGGTTACGCTGATATTGCCCAGGCTACTAATATGAGGGAAGCCGTCGCTGTAGCGAGGCAAGCAGCTTTAGCTGGAGACGTCATTTTACTTTCGTCCGCCTGCGCTTCTTTTGGCATTTTTAAAAACTACAAAGACCGCGGCAAGCAGTTTAAAGCGGCGGTAAAAACCTCACCCCTGCCCCTCTCCTTAATAAGGAGAAGGGGGCGAGCGCAGCGAGGGGGTGAGGTATGATAGGCATTTTTGACTCCGGCCTGGGCGGCCTGACTATTTTAAAATCAATCCTAACTAAACTGCCTCATTATAATTATATTTATTTGGGTGACACTGCCCGCGCGCCCTACGGCAATAAATCGCAGACGGTAATTTACGGCTATGCCAAAGAAGCGGTTGATTTTTTGTTTGCGCGAGGCTGTAAGCTCATTATCATCGCCTGCAATACTGCCTCCAGTAAAGCTCTGCGCCAAATTCAACAGGAATATCTGCCCGCAAAATATCCCGCTTCTCCCGCGGGCGGATCGGACAAAAAAGTGCTGGGCGTTATCCGGCCACTGGTTGAGGAAATTGCTAGCAATGATAAAATACAGCGGATAGGAATTTTGGGTACGCGAGCGACAGTTGAATCAAATGCTTATTTTACTGAATTGCATAACCTCAAGCCCAATTTAGAAGTTTTCCAGCAAGCTGCACCGCTTTTAGCGCCACTCATTGAAGAAGGTTGGCTCGATAAGCCGGAAACAAAAATGATACTGAAAAAATATCTGCGGCCGCTTAAGGCGAAACAGGCGCAGGCGCTTATTTTAGCTTGCACGCATTATCCGTTTTTACTGTCGGACATTCGCCGGATTATGGCTAAACGGGTATTTATTCCTGACCCGGGGAAAACCGTTGCTGATAGTTTAGCTAATTATCTGTCTCGTCATGTTGAATTAAATATTCCCTTGGCTTCTGCCCCGACTGTGCAGTTTTATACTACTGACGACCCGAACAAATTTAAAGAGTTAGGAGAAAAATTTTTAGGGCAAACTATTGAAAAAATAGAAAAAATAAACTTATTGTCATCCTGAGGAACGCGGCGGCGAAGGATCTATAAGATTCTTCACTCCTCCGCCGGCTGGCGGATTCATTCAGAATGACAAAAAAATTATGATTATTTTTTTATACGGCTCCGACTCTTACCGCAGCCGGCAAAAATTAAACGCCCTGATTGAACAATTTAAAAAACAGCGCGACCCGCAGGGCAATAACGTGGTTAAAATAGACGGCGCTAAAACGAGCCTTGATGAAATAAACAGCAAAATTGCTTCCGGCTCGCTGTTGGCGGAGAAGCGCTTATTGATTGTTGAAGAATTATTCAGCCACAAAGAAGAAAATATTTTCAAAGTACTTTGGGAATATCTACAAAAGTTTGAAAAAGACAAAAAAGAAAATTCGCTGATTTTTTATGAGCCAAGAAAACTTGAAGGCAAAAAATACGGCGAAAAAAAACTAACAACGGCACGCAAGCAACTATTTGATTATCTAACCAAACAGCCCTTCTCCGAACAGTTTAATCCGCTTAATCCCGTTCAGCTGCAAACCTGGCTAAAACAATATTTAAGCAACCAAAATATCGCCCTTAACCCATTGGCGGCTAATTTGCTGATTAATAATAGCGGCGCTGATTTATGGACTTTACAAAATGAACTAGCGAAACTAACCCACTTTGTTCAGCGCGAAGGGCGAGCGGAGATAACCGTCGCTGACGTGCGCGAACTTACTAGCGGCACGGCGGAGGAAAATATCTTTGCGCTCACTGACGCTCTGGGCAGTAAAAATAAAGCGCTCTTTTTTTCTCTGCTGGAAAACCAACTTGATGCCGGCGTTAGTTTGCAGCAAATACTGGCGCTGGTGGCGCGGCAGTTTAAAATAATTTTACAGATTAAAGATCAGGCGCTGGCGGGGCAAGCGCCAGGCCAAATTGCCGCCCAGTTGAAACTGCATCCCTTTGTGGTGCAAAAAACCATGCCGCA
>CAYHIM010000016.1:0-10020 GCA_964356665.1 uncultured Gammaproteobacteria bacterium | reverse complement strand
AAACGCGCAACTTTAGTTTAGATTATTTAAAAAATATCTTACAGCAATTAGTGGAGCTTGATTATAAAATAAAAACCGGGGCGATAGATGGGCTAACGGGGTTAACTATTCTGTTTGCCGCCTCAACTTAATCCAATTAAAATGTTTGACTGAATTTAATATTCAATATTTAATATTATAAAAAGCCCTGCTTTTTAACAGAGCTTTTTATTTTGGAAACACTTAATTATTTTGCGATTATTGAGTTAAACTTTTTCATCAGCCTTGATTTCTTTCTGTTGCCCGTATTGGGCTTTAAAATTTTCTTCTGCACCGCTTTGTCTATGGCTTTGATTGTTTGCTGGATTAACTCCTTGGCAGTATCAGATTTTGCTTCAATCGCTTTGCGCGATTTTTTTATTAAACTCTCTAAATGGCTTTTAACGGCCGTATTGTGCGCCTGTAATTTTTTACTTTTTCTCAAGGCCTTAGCGGCCGCTTTGATGTTAGGCATAATTTTTAATTTGTCATTGCGATCCCGCAGTACTGCGGGAGAAGCAATCCCGCGACTGCCCCTTAACGCTTTAAATTTTTATTAAAATTTCATTACTTGCTGTATCATAGCAAGGTTTAGAAAAAAAAGCAAGTCTTGACAAATTTTATAAAAAAACAATAATGTTAGTACGATGTTCATTACCCATTTTACCTTTCAAGGAGTAGAAAAATGAGCGCTATCAAAGTAATGGTTGTGAATCAAGTTGATACATCCTATAACTTCCCTGTATCAACTTTCGGACAAATAGCTCCCGGGAGCTATTTTATCGCCATTCAACATAGTATGAATACTGGATTAACCAAAGAAACCTTGCGTTTTCCTCCTGGGGCGCAGGTTTTTGTCAGAGGCCGAGAAGACTTGGCAGATTGCGGCTTGCCGCTCGTGCCTAACTTTAATAGTTACTCTCCTGATACGGTTAGGCAAAGATTTGCCGACGATGATTTAGTCATTCCTATCACCCCGGTGTCTCCGCCCAAAAAAACAGAAAATAGCTAATGTCTTTTTTGCTTTTTACTGTCCGCCCAATCCCATCGCTAAACACGCTGATGGGATTTTTTTATAATAAAATAAGTTAAATAAACAATACTGCCTACTAGAATCATTGCGCTTAGCCCTTGCGTTGCCCGCACACCAAAAATATTACCGGCCGTCGGGTCAATCCGCAGAAATTCCAAGGCAAAACGCAGAGCGGAATACAATAACACATAACACATAACACATAACACATAACGATTCTTTGGTGGTTTTTGCTCGTTCCTCGTCCCTCGCCCCTCGCCCCTAGCGTTATGCGTAAAAAACCAGTGTATTAGTAACAACAATATAAATATCGCGACATCTCCTATACTTTCATATAAAAATGTCGGGTGAAAATAGCTGAAATTTTCAAAGCCCGGCGGCCGATTTGCTAGATTAATCGGAATGCCCCAGGGCAAATTGGTCGGCAGCCCAAAAAGTTCCTGGTTGAAATAATTTCCCCAGCGGCCAATCGCCTGCCCCAAAGCAAGGCCGGGAGTAATAAAGGCAGCAAGCAGCCAAAAAACCTCTCCGGCCTTCAGCGCCCTCTCCTTAGTAAGGAGAGGGAATGGGGTGAGGTGACGACAAAAATACCATAACCCTATCGCCCCAAACAAAATGCCGCCATAAATGGCAATGCCGCCCTGCCAGATTTTAAATATGTCCAGCGGATATTGCCAAAAATACGGCCAGTTATATAAAACATAAAAAATCCGCGCGCCGATAAAGCCAAAGATAATAAGGTAAAAAAATAAATCGTAAATTACGTCTTTACTAACGCCGTGCCAATGCGCCACGCGCAAACTAATAAGCAACCCCGCCAGCACCGCGAGCGCCATAAAAAAACCGTACCAATAAATAGTTATAGGGCCGAGTTGGAGAAAAATTGGCTGGGGAAGATAGGAATGAAAAAAATTTATCATAGGTTTGCTGTCAATTTTACAAAAAGACGGCACCGCTCATCACGACACCGCCCCTTGCCCCTTAATACTTTTCCCTTAATACTTTATTTGCTAATAATCTTATCCACGATCCCGTACTTTTTCGCCTCTTCCGCGCTCATAAAGTAATCGCGGTCGGTGTCGCGTTCAATGGTCGGAATTTTCTGGCCGGTGTGCTTGGCTAAAATCTGATTTAATTTATCTTTTAATTTCAAAATGTGCTCGGCTTGAATTTTAATATCCACCGCCTGGCCTTCGGCTCCGCCCATAATCTGGTGAATCATTACTTCGGCATTCGGCAAAGCAAAGCGCTTGCCCGCCGCGCCGGAAGCTAAAAGTATCGCCCCCATGCTCGCCGCCATGCCGACGCAAATAGTGGAAACGTCAGATTTGACGTACTGCATCGTATCGTAAATCGCCATTCCCGCCGTGACCGAACCGCCCGGAGAATTAACATAAAATTTGATGTCTTTCGTGCCGTCTTGCGCGTCTAAAAATAAAAATTGCGCGATAATGATGTTGGCGACCACGTCCGTGATTGGTTCGCCCAAAAAAATAATGCGGTCTTTAAGCAGGCGCGAATAAATATCGTACGCCCGCTCCCCGAATTGGGATTTTTCAATGACTGTGGGAATTAAAGGCATATCTTTAAAGTTAGAAGTAAAAAGTTAGAAGTCAGAAGTTAAAAATTTTCTTACTTCTTACTTCTTACTTCTCTATAGTTACTCTATGCGCCAACCGCTGACTGTCTGCTTCAACCTTCCTTCAACCTCAAATCCGGCCGCCTTTTTATGCCCGCCGCCGCCGAAAACTTGCGCGAGAACGCAAACATCAACGTCATCCTTATTAGTGCGCAAACTCCCTTTAACTCTGCCGTCGCCTAATTCATAAAGCACTAACACTATTTTAGCATCTTTTAAATTATTAAGAAAGCTCGCTAATCCCTCTAAATCCTGCTTATTGACGCCAAAATCGGCTAAATGCTTCCGGGTTAAAACAGTATAAGCGATATCATAATTAGGATTATACCGCAAATTGCTAAGCGCAAACCCCCAAGCCTTGAGGGTAGCTAAATTTTTGTTTTTAGCGGTAGACGTTAAAATATTACGGATGTTCGCCCCGTTAATTACCATTTCGCTGGCTACTTTGAAAGTATAAGGATTAGTGGCAGTATAAGCAAAATTGCCGGAGTCAGTAATGATTCCCGTGAGAATACAATTAGCCAATTGCCGGCTGATATCTACTTTACTATACTTAAAAAACTCATAGAGAATTTGGGTGGTGGAAACGGCGTCCGCGTCAACCAGGTTAATAACGCCAAATTGGTCGTTAGAAAGATGGTGGTCAATATTAATAATAGCCGTTCGCAGTCCTTGTAAGGCAGTGGCGATTTTAGTTCGGCGCAAACTGCCGCAATCTAATATTAGCGCCAAATCAAACGAGGCAAAATCAGCCGGCGGCTGTTTATTTATTTTTTCGCTTTGCGGTAAAAAATGGAAGCTCGCCTCCGCCTCGTCCGCGCAAAAAAGATAAAAATTTTTACGTAGATTAGTCAGCCATTCGGCGGCGGCGCACAGAGAGGCAATGGCGTCGCCGTCCGGATTCTCGTGCGTGGCTAAAAAAATATTATCTGCCGCTGTTACCTGATTGATGATTTCATTATAAATCAATTTTTTATCCATTATTTATTTGCATTTAAATCATGAAATATATTCTCTACCGCCGCCGCCTTTTTGGCCGTATCGTCAAACGCAAAAATAAGCTGCGGCACTCGCCGGAATAAAATATTTTTAGCTAATAAATGGCGAATGAAGCCTTGTTGCCGCCGCAGTTGCTGCAAGGCAGAGCCGGCTTTATTATCCGGCAGGACCGAAACCCAGACGCGGGCGGAATCTAATTCGCGCGCGCAGTCAACTTTACTAACCGTTACCATCACTCCCGGTAATTCCAGCTCCCGTTCAATGATCAAAGCGATTTCTTTACGCAACACTTCATTTACTTGTTCTATCCGGCGAGGCATAAAAAAAATTATTCCAAAATTCTAAATTTATAGCTCTTTGATATTTTTTTCCTCTCGGTACACTCGTAGCACATCCCCAATTTTAATGACTGGCTTCCCCTTAAATTCAAGGCCGCATTCCTGGTCTTGGGCAACCGTAGTTACGTTTTGCCGTCCGGATTGCAGGCCGACAAGTTCGCCGCCGGCGACAACTGCATCGTTACGGATAACTTCCATTTTAGAATTAGGTTCAATCAAACCGCTTTCCACCTTCCCGCCGACTATTTGCCCACTCGCGGTGGTTTTAAAAACAGCCAGTACTTTAATCACGCCCAATTCTTTCCTGCTTATCTGTTTAGCCAGCAGCCCTTCCATTTTCTGCTTTACTAAATCAACGAATTCGTAAATAATGTTAAAGCTGTTGATGATAATATTTTTCTCGCGCGCGAGCATCTGCACTGCTTGGTTAGTTTGGACATTAAAGCCTAAAACAACCGCTTTACTCGCGAGCGCCGTATGAATATCACTCTCCGTAAAATTGCCTAGCCCTTTTTTAACAATTTTAACTTTTACCTCTGCCGTGTTTAATTTTTCCAACGCCTCCTCAAGGGCTTCAATTGAGCCGAGCACGTCGGCGCGCATGACGATATTTACGTACTTAGCGCTAATGCCTTCTTCCGCCTGGGCTGGGCGCTGGCTGATCGACGGCTTAAAGCTGTCTTTTTTTATTTTCCCTAAGCGCATTTTAGCGGCAGCGGAATTAGCACGGATAACTTCCACGATATCGCCGATGCTGGGGCTGGCTTTCAGCCCGGATATTCTTACCGGCATGGATGGCGTAGCTTTAACCACTATTTCTCCTTTATAATCCTTCATCATCCGCACGCGGCCGAGCGGCTGATTGTTAAAACAAATAATTTCTCCCGGCCGCAAAGTTCCGTTTTGAATTAAAATAGTCGCGATTGAGCCTTCGCCCTTATCAATTTTTGATTCAATCACCGTGCCCACGGCCGCTGCCTTGGGGTTAGCCACAATTTTATCTTTTTCCATCTCGGTAATAAACAAAACCGCGTCCAATAATTTATCAATGCCCGTTTTTTCTTTAGCCGAAATGGGCACGCACATTATTTTTCCTCCCCAATCATCCGGCGTTATGTTTAACTGGTTAGACAGCTCGCTTTTTACTTTATCAATATCCGCTTCCGGCTTATCAATCTTATTCATCGCCACTACGAACGGCAATTTAGCCTGTTCAATAATATGGTAAGCTTCCACCGTCTGCGGCTTTACTCCGTCATCAGCCGCTACCACTAAAATGGCGACATCGGCTACTTTAGCGCCGCGGCTGCGCATAGCGGTAAAAACTTCGTGGCCGGGCGTATCAATAAAAGTGATGAGTTGTCCCCGCTGTTCAATCTGATAAGCGCCGATATGCTGCGTAATCCCGCCCGCTTCCCCCTCCATCACCTGCGTCGCCCGAATCGCGTCCAATAGTTTAGTTTTGCCGTGGTCAACATGGCCCATTACTACTACTACCGGCGGACGGGGCTTAAGCGTTGATTTATCCTGGCTGGCAATAATATTTTTTAATTTATTGCCGTCCTGACTGTCGGCGGTCTGCTCATTTTGGTCTAAAATTACGTTTATATTTAAATCTTGCCCGATGATGGAGGCGGCGTCAAAATCAATTTTTTCATTCATGGAAGTAAAAATTCCGTTTTTCATCAACTCGCTTAAAACTTTGCTGACGTTAAATCCGGCTAAGGCGGCAAACTCTCGCACCGTTATTGCCGCCGGGATAGTAACGGCTTTTTTGACTGGCAGCGCTTCTGCGGTTACCTGGGATTCAGCGGCAACCAACTTTGACGCCGCTAATTGCTTTTGATAAACCGACCAATTATTTATAATTTTATAAGCGGCTTGATCGTTAATTTTAATCGCCCGCCGGCCAATATCAAAACCCAGCTGCGGCAAAACGTCAAACAGCTCATTCGTGGTTATTTTTAATTTTCGCGCCAGTTCAGTTACGTTCATAACATATTTACTTTAATTGAAATCTAGTTTAAAGTCAAGAAAATTGATAAAAAAATCAGATTAAGATAGAATAAAAGGGATTACTAATTACTGATTACTTTTTTATTATGCCAAACGATAACATTCGCGAACTAATAATCATCGGCTCCGGACCGGCTGGCTACACCGCCGCTATTTATGCGGCGCGCGCGGGTTTGCGCCCGCTGGTTTTAGCCGGGCCGGAACCGGGCGGACAATTAACGACTACTACGCTCGTAGAAAATTATCCCGGTTTTCCGGACGGAATAGACGGGCCGGTTTTGATTGCCAATATGCGTAAACAAGCCGAGCGTTTTGGCGCGGAGATAAAATTTGAAATTGCCGCTAGAGTGGATTTTAGCGGCGAGATAAAAAAAGTTTATGCCGGCAATAAAGAATATTTAGCCCGAGCGGTTATTATCGCTACCGGCGCGCGCTCGCGTACGCTGGGCTTGCCGCGGGAAAAAGAATTTTGGGGCAAAGGCCTACACACCTGCGCGACCTGCGACGGTTTTTTTTACCGCGGGAAAACGGTTGCCGTCGCCGGCGGCGGCGACAGCGCCATGGAAGAGAGTGGTTTTTTAACCAGATTCGCCAATAAGATTTACATCATTCACCGCCGTGATGAATTTAAAGCAAGCGAGATTATGAAAAAACGGGTTTTAGCCAATAAAAAAATAACCGCGGTTTGGAATAGCGAGGCAGTAGAATACTTGGGCCAGAAAAAATTAACCGGATTAAAAATAAAAAATATCACTACGGGCGAAATATCAACGCTCACTGTTGACGGCCTCTTTTTTGCCATTGGCCATATTCCCAATACGGAAATTTTTAAAGATTATCTGGAACGGGAACCGAAGTTTGGCTACTTGGTAGTTAAGGAGAGCGTTTATACTAACGTGGCGGGAGTTTTCGCGGCCGGCGATTGCGCTGATTTTACCTATCGTCAGGCAGTAACCGCCGCCGGCTTGGGAGCGATGGCGGCGATAGCGGCGGAAAGATGGCTGGAGAAAAATTAATTATCAATTACCAATTTTCAATTTACAATCAATTTTAACATGAAACTAACAATACAATCTGACCAACTCCGCGAACAGTCAGCGAATTTCTTGCGCCGCGCCGGCTATACTTATATCCGCGACCGCCATAGCGGCCACGATAGTTTTGTCCGCCGCCTGACGCGCGATCTTTATCCCCGTCTGCATTGCTATATTTTTGAGCAAGGCGGGCAAGTTACTTTCAACCTGCATTTAGACCAGCGGCCCACCCGCTACGAAGGGCAAACAGCGCACGCCGGCGAATACGATAGCCCGCTGGTGCAGGAAGAATTAGACCGCCTACAAGCAATGGCGGAGCAACAGCCCGGCGCCAATCAATCTTTTTCTAATATCGTTAAAGCAGAGCCGAAGAAAAAAAGCTGGTGGCCGTTTTAAATGAAAAATGCAAAAATCAAAATGTGAAATGAAAATTAAAAATTTTACATTTTGCATTGCCATTGTTCATTTTTACTTTTTTATTTTACATTACTCATGGATTTCTCCTACGAACAAAAATTGCAAGCCGGCGGTTTTAAATTGATTGCCGGCCTTGACGAAGCCGGCCGCGGGCCGTTAGCCGGACCAGTTATTGCCGCCGCGGTAATTTTTGACTTTCCCGAAGTGCCGGCGGAATTACGCGCCGTAACTGATTCAAAAAAATTAAGCGCGGACAAGCGCGCGCATCTTGCCAAAATAATCATGGAACGCGCCGCAAGCTACGGTCTCGGCTTATGCGACCACGAAACAATTGACCGCATAAACATTTTACAAGCGAGTTTTCTCGCGATGAAGAAAGCGCTCTCAACTCTTAAAACTAAACCGAGCATTATTCTGGTTGACGGCCAGCTGCCGCTCCCCAATTACTCTTCGCCCCAGCAGGCGATAATTAACGGCGATAATTTAGTTTTTTCCATTGCCGCCGCGTCAATACTCGCGAAAGTGACGCGCGACGCCATGATGGAGCAAATGCACGGCCTATACCCGCAATACTTTTTTAACCGGCATAAGGGCTACGGCACGAAACTGCATCTGGACGCGCTTAAACTCTACGGGCCGTGCGAAATTCATCGAAAAAGTTTTAGGCCAGTTAAACAGTTATTAAATTTCTAATTCCTAATTAACCTAATTATTCTAAATAAACCCCAATGTCATAATATCTAATGCCTAAAAAATTGTTAGTTATTGGTCATTAAAAAATTGGGCATTGATTAGGTCAATTAGAAATTAGAATAATTAGAAATTTATAGTTGCTTACTGCTATAAATTCTTGTATACTATAAACATAAATTAACTATTATTTTATGACCAACTTATGACTAATGTTACCGGCGGCAACGCCCTGATTGACCCGCAGATTGTCGTCGCCAAAGCGCAAATTGGCGAGCGCATGGTGGTGGGCGATCTTGGCTGCGGCCGCACCGGGCACTTTATCTTTCCGGTAGCCGCCGCCGTAGGCGAATACGGGGCGGTGTACGCGGTTGACATTTTAAAAGACGTTTTAAGTAATATTGAGCGTCGCGCGCAACAGGAAAATATCAAACAGATAAAAACCGTCTGGTCAAATTTGGAAATTTTTAAAGCGACTAAAATTGAAAGTTCGTCTTTGGATGTCGCTTTACTGATTAATATTTTATTCCAATCCAATAAGCGCAGCGAGATTATCCGCGAAGCAGTGCGCTTGTTAAAGCGCGGCGGCAAGCTCTTAGTAATAGACTGGAAAAAAATCGCTACTCCTTTCGGCCCTTCTATTGAGGAGCGGATTAATAAAGAAAATCTAACCGCCGTCTGCCAGCGGCTGGGGTTAGAACTCTTAGAAGAGTTCAACGCCGGCGAATATCATTTTGGGATGGTATTCTTGAAACACTAATTTTTTTAAATCTATGTCTAATTTTCTCACCCTTAAGCTGTGGCTTGGTTTGTACCCGGGTCCATTGACCAAAATTTGGCAATACGCGCTGATAACTATCGTTATTATTTTTCTCGCTTCTATTGTCGTTGCTTGGCGGGGATATAACCGCAATAAAAAAACGCTCTATGCGAAACTTTGGTTGTCCGGCTATAACTTTGCGTTAATCGGCACAATTATTGGCGCGTTGTTGTTATTTTTTACCTACGAATCAGTGCCGTTTTTATCCGCCCGCTTTTGGTTCGCGCTCTGGGTCATCGGCCAAGGCGCCTGGGGCTATTTAATTTTTCGGCGGCTAAAACAACTACCGAAGATAAAAGAGGAAATTGCGGCAAAAAAAGAATTTAATAAATACGTGCCTTAACATACTTTTCACGGCAGTACATACTAAATATATACAAAGTATATAATGAATATTATGAATAAAACTATTATCAATATCAAAACTGACCCGAAAGTAAAAATCCAGGCGCAAAAAATCGCTGCTGATTTGGGCTTATCGTTGAGCGGCATTCTTAACGCCTATTTAAAACAATTAGTAGGCGCAAAAACTATCCTATTTAGTTTAAACCGTGAGGAAATTCCTAGCGGCTACCTCTTATCTGCTTTAAAAGAGTCGGAACGGGAAAGAAAAAAAGGTAATACCCATTCGTTTAAAACGGCTGAAGAAGCGATCGCTTTTTTAGATAGATAAGCATCTATGCGCATTGAATATTCAAAGCGCTTTGTGAAAAAATATAAAAAATGTCCGGCTAATATCCAGCGGGCGTTTAAAATTAGATTAAATTTACTGCTTAAAAATAAATATCATCCTTTGCTTAATAACCACGCGCTTTCCGGTATTTTACAAAATTATCGCAGTATAAATATAACTGGAGACTGGCGTGCCTTGTTTCAAGAATTTGATAATGGAAGTACTATTTATTTTGCTGTATTAGGAACACAGAGTAAGCTATATAAATAAAAATTGCTTAAAATTAGCAAAAAAATATGTCTATCCGCCAACTGGAGGGTTGACATATTTTTTTATTTATGCT
>CAYHIM010000015.1:0-16611 GCA_964356665.1 uncultured Gammaproteobacteria bacterium | reverse complement strand
CCTTTGGCGGAACTGGAGCATAAACGGCGGCTTTCCGCCATGGGTCCGGGCGGCTTAACTCGCGAGCGAGCGGGTTTTGAAGTGCGCGATGTGCATACGACGCACTATAGCAGGATTTGTCCGATTGCCACTCCCGAAGGGCCAAACATCGGTTTAGTGGGGCACATGTCTTGTTACGCCCGGCTGAACAGCTACGGTTTTTTGGAGGCGCCTTACCGAGTGGTTTTGCACGATGTTATCAATGACCCAAATATTACCATTGGCAAAATTTTGCGCGCCGATATTTACGACGATAAAAGTCCGGATCAAGCGGGCGAATTAGTAGCTAAAGCGGACACTAAAATTGACGAAAAATTAGCCCATCGGTTAGCTAAATTAGGTCCGATTACTATTCCCATCAAGCCAGTAGTCACGAGCGAAATAAAATATTTAGACGCGTTTGAAGAAGAAAAATATATCACTACTTTTTACACCGTGCCGATGGATGCCAACGGCTACTTTTTAGTGGAGAGGGCGGAAGTAAGAAAATACGGCGAACCTTCCATTGAACAAGTTTCCCAAATTGATTTTATCGAAGTAGCCGCTAACCAGATTGTTTCGGTCGCCACCTCCTGCATTCCGTTTTTGGAGCACGACGACGGCATCCGGGCGCTGATGGGCACTAATATGCAACGGCAGGCCGTGCCGCTGATTATGCCGGAAGCGCCGATTGTCGGCACGGGCATTGAGCGGCGCGCCGCCATTGATTCCGGCCATATTGCTATTGCCGAAGAAGACGGAACCGCAGTCGCGGTGCAAGGCAACAGAATTGATGTCCAAAGTAAAAAAGACAACCAAATTATTTCTTACCAATTAAATAAATTTGTCCGCTCTAATCACTCTACCTGCATTAACCAGCATCCCGCCGTTAGTGTCGGCGATAAGGTAAAGCAAGGGGATATTCTTTCCGATGGCGCGGCGATAGCTAACGGCGAAATCGCGCTTGGTCGGAACATATTGGTTGCTTTTATGACCTGGGAAGGGTTTAATTTTGAAGACGCTATTATTATTTCTGAACGGTTAATGGAACAAGACACGTACTCTTCTATCCACATTGAAAATTACACTATTGACGTGCGCGACACTAAGCTCGGTCCGGAAGTGGTAACGCGCGATATTCCCAACATTTCCATTGAACGACTAAAAAATTTAGATGACAGCGGCATTATCCGCATTGGCGCCGAGGTATCTTCCGGCGATATTTTGGTAGGTAAAATTACCCCCAAAGGAGAAACCGAATTATCCGCCGAAGAAAAATTACTGCGCGCTATTTTTGGCGATAAAGCTAAAGACATTCGCGACAGTTCGCTTTATTTGGAGCATGGCGAGCACGGCAAAGTAGTGGATATCAAAATATTCTCCCGCGAAGAAGGAGACAAATTGCCCGCCGGCGTCATTCAATCTATCCAGGTTACAATCGCGAACCTGCGCAAAATTCAAGTGGGCGACAAAATGGCCGGCCGACACGGCAATAAGGGCGTGATTTCGCGCGTGGTGCCGGTGGAAGACATGCCATATCTCGCGGACGGCACGCCGGTAGATATTATTTTATCCCCCTTGGGCGTGGTCTCGCGCATGAACTTGGGGCAGTTGTTAGAAGCTCATTTAGGGTTAGCGGCGCACACCTTAGGTTATACCGTCGCCACTCCGCCCTTGAACGGCATCACGGAAGAGGAAATTAAATCAGAGCTAAAGCGAGCCGGTTTTCCCACGAGCGGCCAAGTTAGCTTGTACAACGGCAAAACCGGAGAAAAATTTAATAATCAGGTAACGGTTGGCTATAAGTATATGTTGAAGCTCAACCACATGGTAGAAGATAAAATGCACCAGCGCTCCATCGGCCCTTATTCTTTAATTACCCAGCAGCCTTTAGGCGGCAAAGCGCAGTTCGGCGGCCAACGTTTCGGGGAAATGGAGGTGTGGGCGCTGGAAGCTTATGGCGCCGCTCATACTTTGCAGGAAATATTAACTATTAAATCAGACGATGTGCCCGGCCGCTCCAAAGCTTATGAAGCGATTATCAAAGGCGAAGAAATCCGTAAACAAAATGTGCCCGAATCGTTTAATGTATTGGTGCGGGAAATGAAGGGCTTGTGTTTGGACGTGGAGTTGATCGGCGCGAATCAGGCAGCCGATGAAGACCTGGCAGAAGGGATGGAAGATACAACTATTGAGAAAAGTTTATATAAAAAACAGACGCCGAGCGTGACGGAAGGAACAGAAGGCGGGAAGGAAGAGTAAACAATGTCAAAATCCAAATTGTTTCAAATTATTTCAAACCCCTGCCTACCGGCAGGCAGGAATGTCAAAATCCAAAATATAAAATTTAGTTTATTTTTTAATTTTTGGATTTATTTTGGAATAATTTGAGCAATTTGAGCTTTGGAATAATTATTATTTTATGCTTAATCCCATCAAAACTACTGACTTTGAAGCCATCAAACTCCGGCTGGCTTCGCCGGAAGCGATTTTATCGTGGTCGCACGGCGAGGTGCTGCGGCCGGAAACAGTTAATTACCGCACGCAGAAGCCGGAAAAAGACGGGTTATTTTGCGAGCGTATTTTTGGCCCCTCTAAAGATTGGGAGTGTTACTGCGGTAAATACAAAAAAATTCGCTATAAAGGGATAATTTGCGACAAATGCGGCGTAGAGGTAACCCGCAGCGTGGTGCGGCGCGAACGGATGGGGCATATTAAATTACAGGCGCCAGTAACGCATATTTGGTTTTTGCGCGGCATCTCTTCCAAAATCGGTTTAGCGTTGGATTTGCCTTCCACCGCTTTGGAAAAGGTGGTTTACTTTGCGAGTTTTATCATCACCGACGTGGATTTGGAATTAAAACAAGCAACGGTTGAACAAATCAAACAAGAGTATAAAAGCAAGCAAAAGCAAATTGAAGCTGAATTTAAAAATAAAAAATCGGCTCTGCAAAATAAGGAGAATCAAACCGAAGAACTAAATCAATTAGAAAGAATGCGGGCGGAAAAAGAAGAAAAATTGGAACAAGCTTTTAAAACCGCGCAGGAAGAATTAAAAGAGGTTAAGCCGTTAGCGGTGATTGCCGAGCATACTTATCAGAATTTAGCCATTAAGTACGGCCATATTTTTGAGGCCGGAATTGGGGCGGAAGCTATTTTAAAATTAATGCAGCGTTTGGATTTAAAAAAGACCATTAAAGAATTAGAGCACGGATTAACCACCATCATCGATTCTAAGCGCGATAAGCTGTTGCGCCGTTTAAAGTTACTAAAAAGTTTGTTAGTTAATGATTTGCGGCCGGAATGGATGGCGCTGACTATCATTCCGGTTATTCCGCCTGATTTGCGGCCGATGGTGCCCTTAGACGGCGGTCGGTTCGCCACTTCGGATTTAAACGATTTATACCGGCGGGTGATCGGCAGAAATAATCGGCTCAAACAACTGATGGAATTAAGCGCGCCGGAAGTTATCTGCCGCAATGAAAAGCGGATGCTGCAGGAGGCGGTGGACGCTTTGATTGATAATTCCGCCCGCCACGGCAAAACCGTTACCGCCTCTACCGGACAGAAGCGGATGCTGAAATCATTAGCCGACATTTTAAAGGGCAAACAAGGGCGTTTCCGCCAGAATTTGCTCGGCAAACGCGTTGATTATTCCGGCCGCTCGGTGATTGTAATTAATCCCCGCCTGAAACTTTACCAATGCGGTTTGCCGAAAAAAATGGCGCTGGAATTATTTAAACCGTTTATTATCAGTAAATTAATCAAGCAGGAAATTGTCCATAATGTTCGCAGCGCCTCCCGTTATATTGAGGCGGGCTCGAACGATGTTTGGGATATTTTGGAAGAAATCATTAAAGACGCCTATGTGTTTTTAAACCGAGCGCCGACCTTGCACCGCTTGGGCATCCAATCATTTAAGCCCATTTTAATTGAAGGCAAAGCGATTCAAATTCACCCTTTAGTTTGTACCGCTTTTAACGCCGACTTTGACGGCGACCAGATGGCCGTACATGTTCCCTTAACCAAAGAAGCGGTAGCCGAATCGCGCGACATTATGCTCGCGAGCCATAACATCCTTAAGCCCGCTACCGGCAATCCAATCGTTACTCCTTCACAGGATATTGTTTGGGGCGCTTACTATTTAACTGATTTGGACCAGCGCTTACAGGGAGAAAAATTACCGTTATTCGCCGATGAAGAAGAGGCGGTGTTGGCTTATTCTTCGGGTCGAGTTAATTTGCAAGCGCCGGTCAAAACCAGAGTCAAGACCGGCAGCCGCAAAGTGGAAATTTTAACTACCACTGTCGGACGCATTGTTTTAAACAGTGTTTTGCCCGATAAATTAAGATTTATTAACGATGTGGTGGCGAAGAAAAATTTAAACCAAATTATTAAAGATTGCCTGGCAATTTATGGCGAAGACAGGACCATACAGTTATTGGATGAGCTAAAAGATTTAACTTTAGACTATATCACTAATAGCGGTTTGTCTTGGGGCATGGAAGATTTGCCTGATATGCCTGAGCGCGATAAGGCAATTGCCGAGTCAGACAAAAAAGTAGACGCGGTGCAGACTCAATATGAGGAAGGACTGCTAACCAAAAGCGAACGGTATGCAAAGATTGTCCAGCTGTGGACGGAAACCAAGGACAAAATATCCGATGTGATAAAAGATAAAATTGACCGGCACGGTTCGATTTATTCTATGATTCAATCAGGGGCGCGCGGTTCTTGGGCGCAATTAACGCAGCTCGTGGGCATGAAAGGGCTCGTTACCTCTCCTTCCGGCGCAATCATTGAATTGCCGGTCAAGGGTAATTTCAAGAAGGGCTTTGACGTTTTAGAATATTTTATTGCCACCCACGGCGCGCGCAAAGGTCTTTCCGATACCGCCTTGCGCACGGCTAATGCCGGTTATCTAACCCGCCGTTTAATTGATGTGGCGCAAGACGTGGTTATTGCCAAAGATGACTGCGGCTCTGACGAAGGTTTTATCATCACGCAGGCGGAAAGCGAGGAGTTAGGCACTACCCTATGGAAGCGCGTCATTGGTCGTTATCTGGCTTCAGATTTAATGAATAGCCGCGGCAAGGCGTTGGCAAAAGCAGGCGAATTAATTACGGATGAAGTAGCGCAAAAGTTCGAAAAAGAAGAGATAGCCGAAGTCAGTGTGCGCAGCCCGCTTAATTGCCGCTGTGAGAAAGGCATTTGCGCCGTTTGTTACGGTTATGACTTGGGCTACAACAAAGCGGTGCAGTTAGGCACGGCGGTCGGCATTATTGCCGCGCAGTCTATCGGCGAGCCGGGCACGCAGTTAACCATGCGGACTTTTCATACCGGCGGCGTGGCGGGCGAAGACATCACGCAAGGTTTACCGCGCGTGGAGGAAATTTTTGAAGCTCGTCCGCCCAAACGGCGCGCCTTTGTCAGCGATGTAGCCGGAACGGTAAAAATTGAAGCCATGGAAAGAACTATTGAAGATACAGGCGGCAAAGTGATAACGCAAGATATTAACACTAAAGTGATAAAAGTAACTTACCAAGGGGTAGACAGCGACAAATATTATTTTGCCGAAATAGCGCGCAATATTTTAAGCAATCAACCAGCAAAAAGCAATGAACTTACTAAAGAAAAGCAGACGAAAAAGAAATTAAAGCCGATTATTTTAGTCAAAAACGGAGAACAAGTTAAGCGCGGGCAAACCCTGTTTAACATGGGAGAAGCGGAAATTAAAGCTAAAAATGCCGGCGAGGTCGGCCTTAATGATAAATATATTAAAGTTAGTTTTACGGCCGATAAAGTTAAGGAGTTCATTATCCCCAAAGGATACGCGATTTGGGCCAGCGACGGCGAACAGGTTGCTAAAGGTACGCAATTAACCGAAGGCAGTTTAGATTTACAGCAATATTATTCTTTGTGCGGGCGGCTGGCAACGCAGCGGTATATCATTCATGATATCCAGTATGTTTATTCTTCCCAAGGCCAGCCCTTAAACGATAAGCATATTGAAGTGATTGTGCGGCAGATGTTCTCCCGCATTTTAATTAAAGACGGAGGCGATACCGACCTGTTGCCGGGCGAAGTAGTGGAAAAAGCGGTGTTTGAAAAAGCTAACCGCCAGGCGAAAGCGCGCAAAGCTAAACCGGCAAGCGGCGAACAGCTGTTGTTAGGGATGACTAAAGCTTCTTTAACTACCGACAGTTTTTTGTCAGCGGCTTCTTTTCAGGAAACAGCGCGGGTGCTGATTGAGGCGGCCGTAACCGGCAAAGTTGATACTTTAGAAGGGTTAAAGGAAAATGTCATTATCGGCCGCTTAATTCCGGCCGGCACCGGCTTTCGGGCGTACAATAGGCAAGAGAAAAATAAAGTTTAAATTGATAATAATTGGTAATAATACACAAATCCCGACCCCGTTTTAATTTAGTCGGGATTTTTTATTTAGGTCCAGCAAAATAATCCCCCGGTTTTAAATTAAGACGTTCGGCGATGCCCGCATTAACTTCTAAGACATAGCGGGCCGCAATTTCCGAATTATAGGTCGGACAATTTTTTATTTGGCAGGGCGGCGCATCTTTATTGATAGTGACAATTTTTTTATTTTCATCAAACCAAATAATATCCAGCGGAATCAAAGTATCTTTCATCCAAAAATTATAAAAATCTTCCTGCGGGAAGATAAATAACATGCCAGCGTCCAAAGTTAACGCTTGGCGGTTCATTAAACCTTGTCTCCATTCTGCCGGAGTATCCGCCAATTCAACTTGAAAACAGGAACTGGCAAAGCAGACGCTCGGATTTTTATTTTGGCTAACAGTATTGCCGCAGCCGGCGGTGATTAAACTGACAGGCAACAGCAGTAAAAGCATTAATCTAATCATAGTCTCTCTATATTTTAACTATCAGCCGCGATAGTTAATTCCATTAACTTTTTTTTGTTAGCGCTGAATTGACCGATTAATCGGCCGCCGTCCAAAATTTCCACTAACAGCGGCTTTTTATTTTTATTGACATGGATAAGAAAATTACCCAGTTCAACCACGCGGTCAATTTTGCCGGCAGCGATTTCAAGGGAAATGATATTTGATTCCGGATCGTACCGCATAAATAATAGTTTAATTATTATTGGCTGTCGGATAAAAAGTAACCACCTTATTAAGCATCCCCTCTTTTTTTACCACCACCGTCAGCTCTGC
This sequence comes from uncultured Gammaproteobacteria bacterium, assembly GCA_964356665.1. Taxonomy (GTDB): domain Bacteria; phylum Patescibacteriota; class Patescibacteriia; order Patescibacteriales; family XYC2-FULL-47-12; genus 2-12-FULL-45-10. Next base: position 9,397 of record CAYHIM010000015.1, on the reverse strand, counting down.
CGAGCGGTAATACAGATATTTTCCTTTTTTTTCGGCGGAATCCGGCAAGTGAAGCGTTTCTTCCACCCGTTCTTTGGTAATAAAAACTTTATACTTATTCAGCAGGTCAAACTTGTCGCCCGCGTATTTGGTGAAATATATGTTTTGGCTAACCATAAAAAGTGTGGTAAAGTATAGTTATTATACCAAATTTGATTTAGTATGCCAGTTGACAAGAATCATAATTATGATAGTTTTATAAAAGATTACGAACGACGGCTGAAGCATAAAGACAAAAGAAAACGGGCGCGGATGAAAGTCAGCGGCGATGGTGTGAAAAAATTAAGGAATATTATCAGCAACAGCAACTATCGTAATGCAAAACGTAAATTGCAAAACGCAAAATGACAATGTAAAATGAAAAATCGCTTTTATTTATTCCTGTGTTTTTAAATTTTGCATTGTCATTTTTATTTTAATTTTTTCCGCCTGAGGCGGATCAGCCTTGGGCTGATAATTTTAAATTATTTATGCAAGCAGTAATTTTGGCCGCCGGCAAAGGCGTACGGATGCGGCCGCTGACCTACGATATCCCCAAGCCGATGGTGCCAGTGGCCGGGAAAAATTTATTAGAGCACAAATTAAACCAATTGCCAGACAGCATTGACGAAGTTATTATAGTCATCGGTTATTTAGGCGACCAAATCATCAATTATTTCGGCGCGCAGTATCATGGCAAAAAAATAATTTATGTCCGGCAGGAAGAATTATTGGGCACGGGCAAGGCACTCTGGCTGGCGCGCGAGCATATCAAAGGAAAGTTTATCAGCTTAATGGGCGATGATATTTACGCGCGGGCAGATTTAGAGAAATGTTTGGAGTATGACTGGGCGGTGTTAGCCCAAAAAGTACCAGGGCCGGCGCGCGGCGGGCGCATTGTTTTGCGCCCAGACGGACATCTGCAGGAAATCATTGAAGGCGAACATAACCATGCCCACCAACATTTATTAAATACCGGCGTTTTTGTGCTGGAGCCGGAAATTTTTAATTACGAATTAGTTAAATTGCCGGGTAAAGAAGAGTGGGGCCTGCCGCAGACACTCGTGCAAGCGGCGCAGGATTTTGATATTAAGATAGTATTAGCCAGTTTTTGGCTGCCGGTAACGGACGCGCATGATTTAAAAAAAGCAGAAGAAATGCTTAAATCGCATAACATGTAACACGTAACAAGTAACAAGAATTACCGGCTACAAGCAATCGCGGTCATTAAAAGCGCGCTTAGCCCGGGCTCGGCCGGAATGCCGCGGCCGATAAAGAAAGCGCCGGCATGCGGGCTGGGGCAATAAACGGCTGCCGGCGGAATTAAAATATGACGATATTGTCTGGCTATTGCCGGGCCGTAAACATTAATATCTGCTAGGACATTGCCGGCATATTGGGGCCCGATTAACCGCTGCTGTAAATCTCCCGGCGGGCAAGAAGTGGCCGGGCAAACCCAAGGCGGGCTGCCTAATGGGGAAGGCACGGGGATGACTAAACCAATGCGGCCGCCTATTATTATGCTGCCGTCAGAGGCAAAAACGGAAACAGAAATCAGAGCCAAAATAATAATCATTACTATCAAGGCGGCGATAAGCAGATTGCGGATGGTGGAGTCGGAAATATTTCTCATAGAATTTAAAGTTGGTTGAATGATTAACGATTATATTATAGCAGAAAATAATTACTATAGACAGGGTAGATATTGGATATAAGGATATTATGATATTAGCAGTTAGCAGAGTGATGAGTGTTTAGTGAGTTGGTGTTTAGTGTGGTGTTTGGTGTTAAGTGACCGGAGTTTAGTGGCCACTGTTAACAGCGGCCACTAAACACTAAACACTATTCACTACACCACACACTAAAACACTACACACTTAACACTAAGTTATTTGCGAACATCTAATATCTTATTGGTAAAATATTATGAATATTCTAGAGAAAACAAAGCAGCTCTGTAAGCAATGCCAAATAAAGCCTGCCCGCTCCCGGGGGCAGAATTTTTTAATTAAAGAAGATGTCTACCGAAAAGTTATTGCCGCAGCAGAGTTAAAACCGGATGATATTGTGCTGGAAGTGGGGCCGGGTTTTGGATTTTTGACCGAACTGCTGGCGCGGAAAGTTAAGCAGGTAGTGGCGGTGGAAGTAGATAGTAAGTTAGCGGAAGTGTTGAGGGAGAGACTGGAAGAACAGGAGATGAGGAATGTGGAGGTGGTTAATGAAAATATATTGAGAATGTCAAAATCCAAATTATTCCAAATTATTCCAAATCAAATCCAAAATCTAAATGTTAAAGGCAAAAAAACACCGGACAAATCCCCGCCCCACTCCTTTCTTAATCAAAGGAAGGAAGGTTATAAAATCGTCGCTAACTTGCCTTACAACATCACCTCCCGCTTTTTACGGCAGTTTTTAAGTGAAGTTGAAATGAAGCCCAGTTTAATGGTTCTGATGCTGCAGCAAGAAGTAGCGGAAAGAATTTGTGCCGGGCCCGGGCAAATGAGTTTGCTTGCGGTAGCGACGCAGTTTTATAGCGAGCCCAAAATTATCGCTTATATTCCGGCGGATGATTTTTGGCCTAAGCCGAAGGTGGAGAGCGCCATAATCACCCTCACCCCACGCTTCGCGTTTCCCCTCTCCCGCAGCGCGGGAGAGGGGGCAGGAGGTGAGGGCAGTTTTTTTAAATTGGTAAAAATCGGATTTAGCGCCAAACGCAAGCAACTGCAGGGAAATTTGGCGAAAGGGCTTGAGGCAAAAGCAGAGGATATTAAGAAAATTTTAAAAGAATGCGGACTATTAGAAATTGTTCGGGCGCAGGAATTATCGCTTGCGGATTGGCAGAAACTTTATGTTGTGTTGGCTAGGCGAAATATGTTATAATTAATCCACAAGGGGAAACTATTTCAAAGCTCAAATTATTCCAAATTATTTCAAAACAAATCTAAATTTCAAACATCAAAATTTTAAAATTTTAGATTTTAGATTTTGGCATTCCTGCCTGCCGGCAAGGCAGGGGTTTGAGATAATTTGGAGTACTTTGGAATAATTTGGATTTACAATACTAAATATTTTACTAACCTATGCCCAATCAGGAAAATTTTGATTATCACAAAAACAATTTAGATGTCCAAGACGATGAATATATTTCCGGCGATAATTATCACGAGCAACTGCAAAATTTGCAGACAAAACCAACGTCAAAATTCAGCTGGCAGCAGAAAATATCGGCGGGGTTTCTAGTTATATTCGGCGTTAGCGCCTTAATACTTTGGGCGGCGCAATTTAAAAGCGGGCTGCAGGTAACTAAGCCGTTAAGCCCGGAGGAATTAGCGCAACTTAATCAGTCTCAAAATCCGTAAACAGCGGCTCTTGAATCTCTGCGCAACCAAGACACGGACAGCGATGGTTTAGCGGATTATGACGAACTGTATGTTTATAACACCTCGCCGTATCTGGAAGATAGCGATAGCGACGGTATTTTAGATAAACAAGAAATTGAGCAAAATACCGACCCTAATTGCCCGGCCGGCCAAAACTGCTTAGAGCCGAGCGCTGCTTCACCAGTGGCAATACCGCCAACAGATAGCCAAATTTCCGCGCCCGCCGCGCCGGATGTTTCGCCTTCTAACTCTATTATTCCCGCCGCGCCGGCGGCCGGCTTAAACACTTCCAGCGATGACGCCGCTAAAATTTTGGGCGGGCAGGTGGACGCCGCCACTTTGCGCGCGCTCTTGCGTTCGGTGGGCATGAGCGCGGATATTTTAAATAACATCAGCGACGAGCAGCTGATGCAGGTTTATGAGCAGACGCTGAAGAGCCAACAATAAATAAATTATTTCAAAATCCAAATTGTTTTAAATTATATCAAACCAAATCCAAAGTTCAAATATTTAAGATTTTAGATTTAGGATTTTATTATTGGTTTGGAATAATTTGGAATAGTTTGGAATAATTTGGATTTAATTTACTTCTCCCATGCTTTCCCGAAAAAAATTAAAGTTTAAAATAATAGCGGCTTTTATTAGCGTCAGCGTATTTTTTATTTCTTTTGCCTTTGCGATACCGTCAGCTCAAGCTGCAATTGAGATGGGTCTTTTTGGCCAGTTAGGGGGGGATGCGTCAGTAGAAGACATTCAAGCACTTGGCGCCCAGTACGCCCAAAGCATTTCTGTGGACGATGCCAAAGCGATTCAAGCGCAACTTAAAGGTAATGTCGGAGTAAAACAGCAAAGTTGGCTGACAAAAGCAATAGATACTTTAAATAAAGGTTTAGCCAAAGCCGGTTCAGTCGCTTTCCAAAGCGGCTTAACGACAATGCTTAATACGCTCGCGTATGACGCGGCTAATTATGTAGCGAGCGGCATTACCGGCCAGCGGGCCGCTTTTGAAACCAGAAGTTTGGGTAATGTTTTTAAAGACAGCTTAGACGCAGGCGCCGGCGATTTTTTATCTACTTTAGGCGCGCAGGGTTTTGGCGGGCTTAATTTGTGCCAGCCGAGTCTGGGCGTAGACATTAAAATCGGTCTGGGTTTGAGGCAATATCAGCGCCCAAAACCGGCCTGCACCTTTAGCCAAATGCGCAATAATTGGGAGGCGCAACTGCGCAGCCCGACTTTTTTGCGCGACTTTCAGGATTATTTTGAGCCGACTTCCAACGATTTAGGCATTGCTTTGAGCGCGCAAACCGGATTTTTTGAAAAGCAATATGAAAAAGCTTTGTGGGAAACGGAGGAAACAAAAATGAACCAGGGCTGGCTTGATGTCCGTAATATTTTTACCAAAGAAAAGAAAACCCCCGCTTCTCTAATAGAAGAGAGTGTGAAGGCGGATTTAATTAAAAAACCGGAAGACGTGGTAAAATTTACCGGCAACGCTTTAATTGACGCGGTAAACATATTTTTAAATCAGTTAGCGATACAGCTTATCCGTAATTTGCTTTACGGCGGTTTGTATCAAGGCGGCGGGCAGTACGCGGCGACTGGGGGCGTTTATAATCCGAGTGCGGATATATCTTCCGGCGGCGGGGTGCGGGCGGCGGAAGACCGGTTTCGCCGCATTATTCAGCCGCGTTTTAATATCCGCGGCGATTACAATATTTTGTCGGAATTGGTGCAGTGCCCCAATCCCAACAACGCCGGACCGACCAATTGCGTAATTACGGAAAAATTCCGGCAGGCGGTGCAGGAGAAAAAAACCGTCGGGCAGGCTATGCGCGAAGGGCTTTTAAACCCCGCCGGCACTTTTGGTTTTTCGGCAAAAAACCAGGAGCCGCGCTATACGGACGAAAATTATCCTTACCGTTCGCTGATTATTTTGCGCAAATTTAGAATTTTGCCGGTGGGCTGGGAGGTGGCGGCGCGCTATATCAATGAGAATTTTAAAGATATTGAGCAGAATACGCTTGTTGAATTGGTGAATTGTTTTTCCGGCACGGATGATTATGGCCAGCGCGAAGTTAACGCCAATGGCGCGGAAACTCCGCGCTGGTGCCGGAATTTAGTTGACCCCAACTGGGTTCTGAAAGCGCCGCTTAATTACTGCGCGCGCTCCGGTTACGGTCCGGAAACATTAGGCGAGCCGCAAGTAGTGAGCGGCGAATATACTATTGCCCGCAAAGACAATTACTGCGCGGATGAGCAGGCCTGTGTCAAAGAAAACGCGGACGGCTCCTGCGAAGTGTACGGCTACTGCACGCAGGAGCAGCGCACCTGGAATTTTGGCGCGAACTCCTGCAACCCGCTGTATAACACCTGCCAGACTTTTACGGGCGAAGGCGGCGCATCCGTTTCTTACTTAAAAAATACTTTAGCCTGGTGCGACTCTAACAGCGCCGGCTGTACCGCTTACAGCACAAACTATAGTTATCAAAATAATTCTTGGAGCCAAACCACGGCAGACCAACTTTATCTAAACCGCAATGCCGTCTCCTGCAGCGCGCAAAACGAGGGCTGCAGCGAATTTTTGCGTATAAGTAAAAGTAAAGTAGAAGAGTTAATTTCATCACCTCCGCCATCAGGATTGCCAGCCAGCGGTGCCGATGTGGACGATGCCGATTATAGTAGCGTCGTCGGCACTACCACCTTAAAATTATTGCCGAGTTATTTAGTTAGTGGCAATAGCACTTTCGAGGGAGTTTGTTATGATAATCGCGGACAATTAAAATCTGACGCGCCGGCGCTTTGCAATAATTTTGTCCGCCAGTGCACTGAACGAGAAGTCGGCTGCGAAAGTTTTACGCGCGTGCGCGACGGCTTTGTAATACCGGCAAAAGTAGGAGCAGATGACCGCTGCCCTCAAGCCTGCAACGGCTATGACCTTTATATCCAGCAAGCGACTACTTTTGAGTCGGTTAAAGACCAATATTTCATTCCGGCGAGCGGCCGGGCTTGCAGCGCGCAGGCGGTTGGCTGCGACCAGTTTACCAATTTAGACGAAGTCGCCCAAGGCGGCGAAGGCATTGAGTATTATTCGGTTTTGCGCCAGTGCACGACTGACAGCGGGGAGAGTTCGCCATTTTACACTTGGGAAGGTTCGGACGAAAGCGGGTATCAGCTAAAAGTATTTACTTTACAGAGCACTGACGGCAATATTCCGGCGGTAACCGAGGGCAGCATAGATACCGCTAGCGGCAATATTCATAAAATTCCTGCTAACGGCACGGCCGTCTGCAACCAAGCTATTTTTTCCGCTGGCTCCAACAGCCCCGACTATAATCCGGACTGCCGCCAGTTTTACTCCCGCACGGGCGTTATCACTTACGCGCTGTTTACGCGCACCATCAGTTACGATACTAATTGCCATCCGTACCGGCGCAGCGGCAGCGGCGCGGCAGATGAACAAGCGGACTGCACAGCATCACATGGCGAATGGAAAAATGATATCAATGCTTGCGTTTATATGGCTATTCCGCAGCAAGGCGTAATGTGCTCGGCGCCGGAAAATGGCTGCCGCAAATATGTCGGCAATATCGGCAATAATGTGCGGATAGCCCTCTCGGATGATTTTGAAAACGGAAATATTTCCGGCTGGCGCGGCAATAACATCAATATCAGCAATGAATCAGTGCGCCGCGGCGGCAAAGCCTTATCTGTACCTGCTAATGGGGTAGTTATCGCTAAATCTTTTACGCAAGGCGTGCAAGGTAAATCTTATACCGTTGAGTTATTGGTAAAAAAGATTGGTAGCGGCAGAAATTTGGATTTTGCCGCCTTAAAATTAACTAATCCCGGATCAGGAGAAAATCCGCAAATTTTTCAAATTGCGCCTAATAATCCAGCGGCGACTTTATCCGTCAGCAGCAATGATTGGCAGTTACTAACTTTTTATCTGCCTTCTTTTAACCGCGCGGCTGATGCTAACGACGAACTGCAGATTATTACCGCCGCGGACAGCGCCGGCTATTATTTAGATTCGGTTGTTTTGCGCGAGATTACGGATAATTATTATTTAATTAAAAATTTCTGGCGCACGCCGGAAATATGCTTAGATAAAACCTTATCCGCCACTAACTACACCAACGCGCAAAAACTTGATAATAGCGGAAACGTGATACCGGGAGATAACGCCGGCTGTTACGAATACCGCGACCGGGCGCAACAAAGCTATTATTTAAAATCTTTCAGCGCGCTTTGTTCCGAATCGGCGGTGGGCTGTGAATTAATGATTGATACGCAGAATTACACGCCGACCGGAGAGAGAGCCGGAAGCCCTACTGTCAGCGCGGACAAATATATTTATGTGGTTTATGACCAAAGTAAAACCTGCGGCGCGGACAATAAGGGCTGCCAGCGCTTAGGCAAGCCTAATACTTACGGTAGCCAAGTTATCAGCCACACCGATACCTATTTACTCAACAATCCAGATGATTACGAGCGGACTTTGTGCGGCGCCGGCCAAGTCGGTTGCCAGGAATACCGCGACAACCAGAACACGGCTTATTACTTCCGCGACCCGGGCCAAAGTACCTGCGAGTACCGCAACGGTTATTTTGGTTTTAGCTGGTACAAACAGAAGGTGAAACGGTGTACGGTTAGCTCAAGCAACCAGACCATCACTAACCATGAGGCAAGCAATATTTGCGCCGCTGACAGTGATTGCCGGAATAGGGGCGGAGGCAGTTGCCAATTAGACAATTGGGATGAGTCCTGCCCGGTTGATAACGCAATCGCTCCGAAAACAATCGGCTTTGGTGGAGCAGGCAACAGAATTAAACAGCCGGCAGAGAATTGGGTTGGTTTGTGCCCGGCGGCAGAGTCCGGCTGCACGGAAATTATTGACCCGGTTTCCGAGCCCTCACCTAATTTATTAAGCAGCCGTTCCGTTGGCCAAAATCAAACAATAAGGTTAAAGCAGAATACTTTGTATGCTGGCAGTGCGGGGTTAAATATTAGTGATAATAGATCCGGAATTACTACTATATATAACTTAAATATTAACAATGAATTAGTGCCAGGTAAACCACCTGATGCTAATAATAGTTGGTTAATTTTTTCCAATATTTTATCAGATATAATTGTCAATCCCACAAATGCCAGTAATTACTTGCGGCAGGCAATTGTCAATTATCAGTTAGCCCAAAATTTAGACGCTTCTTCCTGCAACGGGCAGTTTAATTACAGCAACGGCTGCATATTATTTAACCAGCGCTCGGTCAGCGGCGGCACGCCAAATAGTATAACAATGAGAGCGCTTACTTATGACGCTGATGCAATTTACACTAATAGTGCTAATAACACTTTAGATACAAGCACAACACAGCAGCTGCCAGTATGTACTGGTCAAAGTTGCAATCCTAACGCTAATATCGTGCTAAAATCCCAGCACGACCGCGTCTGCTCGGAATGGCTGGCCTGCCGCAGTTACGCGCTCGTTAATGACGACATACGGCAGAATCAAAAAATATGTTATGACATCGGCGCCTGCGACGGCTTAGACGAATCTAACCAGTGCAAGTCATGGGTAACGCCGGAAAAGAAAAATCAGAGCGTGCCGTTAGATGGCACTACGCCACCTTTAACTCCGGCGCAAAGCGTTGACGTTAAAGCTATCGCGAACACCACCGGCTACAGCCAGGTCGGATTTTGGGATAATTCATCAGCTACCGAAGGCAGTTTCAATTTAGGCAGTATGGAACAAACCGGCGACTTAACCATAGTTCCGAACGGCAATTTTGAAATTACCAATACCGCCGGCGTGCCCAGCGGCTGGATGTTGCGCCGCAACGACAGCGGCCACGAAGGAGAAGCGGTAACAGCAGCGGTGCAGGATAATATGGTGTCGGTAATCAGCACCCCGCAGCAGGCCCAGCGGCTGTCAATCGTTTATCCGGTTGAAGGCCATAATATTCTCTAGCTTGGCGTCGCGTTCCAGCTGCATTCAC
>CAYHIM010000014.1:0-16783 GCA_964356665.1 uncultured Gammaproteobacteria bacterium | reverse complement strand
CCGCGATAACTATATTCCCTTTGAATTAGGACCAGGACAAGAGAAATAATTATGTTTCATCGCCTGCTTTCTCATTTTAAACATTTTGACTGGGTGGTGTTCGGTTCGGTGATTTTGTTGGTGGCTTTTGGTTTGACGGTCATTTACAGCGTTGCCTTAGGCAGCGGGGAAGCCAGTCTGCTTAATTTTAAAAAGCAGTTAATTTTTGCGGCGGTGGGCATAATTTTATTGTTGCTCATTAGTCTGGTTGACTTCCATTCGCTTTATAGTTTAAATGCTTGGATTTATGCCGCCGGCATTATTGTCTTAATATTAGTTTTATTTCTGGGGCAGCCGGTGCGCGGCACGCGCGCTTGGTTTGAATTTTTCGGCTTTAGCCTCCAGCCATCGGAAATAGTAAAAGTAATAATGGTGCTGGCGCTAGCGCGATATTTTTCCGCCGCTTCTTATAAAGTAAACCCGCTGCGGCATTTAATGATTACGGGGTTAATGGCGGTGGCGCCGATCGCTTTAATTTTATGGCAGCCGGACTTTGGCTCGGCGATGATAATTTTTATTTTTTGGCTGGCGAGCCTGGCGATATTTGGTTTGAACCGAAAACAAATCGCTTTGATAGCATTAATAACCTGCGTATTTTTTACTTTTAGTTTTTTTTTCCTTTTGAAAGATTACCAAAAAGAAAGAATTTTGACTTTTTTTAATTTTAACATCAGTTCTTTGGACAAGGGTTATAACGTCGCCCAAGCCATTATCGCGGTCGGCGCCGGCAGAATGTTCGGGCGAGGATTGGGCTTTGGCTCCCAGTCGCAGCTTAAATTCTTGCCCGAAAGCCAAACAGATTTTATCTTTGCCGTGATTGGCGAAGAGCTCGGGTTTTTAGGCACGACTTTGCTTTTGATTTTTTTTGCCGTACTTTTTTATCGCTTAATCCAATGGATAAAGCGGCTGGATAATAACTTTGGCTTATATATTATTTTAGGCACTATTATTTTATTGTTTGTGGAGATGTTTATTAATATCGGGATGAATGTCGGCCTATTGCCGATAGTCGGGATTCCCCTGCCGTTTGTCAGTTACGGCGGCAGCTCGCTAATCGCGAGCTTAATTTTAATCGGCATCGTGGAAAGCGTGGTGGTGCACGCTAGACACAATTAAGTTTGGCAGTCTGTAAAGTAAATCATTATTAATTTTTTCTGTTTGCGCGATGAGGTTGACATTTTAATTCATTTAAGATATAAATAAGAATACTTTATAAATTTTCTATTTGTTAACTTTATAACTATTGTATTATGACCCAACTTAAAGTAACTTCCAGAACTAAAGACCAACCGGTTAATAAACTGCGCGCCGCCGGATTAGTGCCGGCAGTAGTTTATAGCAAAGGCCAGCCCGCCACTAGCCTCACCGTTAATTACATTCAGCTGGAAAAATTATATAAGCAAGTAGGCGAATCAAGTTTAATTGATTTAGTTTTTGATAATAGTCAGATTAAAAAGGTTTTAATTCACGATGTGCAACGCGAGCCGCTCAAAGGCGGCATCATTCACGTTGATTTTTACGAAGCGGATTTGACGCAAAAGTTAACCGCGGCGGTGGAATTAGAATTTAGCGGCGAGGCGCCGATCGTAAAAAACGAAGGCGGCGTCATCATCAAACATCTAAACGAGGTAGACATTGAATGCTTGCCCGGCGATTTATTAAATAAAATCGTAGTGGACCTATCTAAGTTAGATTCTTTTGACGGCGCTATCCACGTTAAAGATTTGCAAATCCCGGCCGCGGTAAAAATATTGAACAGCCCGGAAGACATGGTAGCGAACGTAACTAAACCGAAAGAAGAGGAGGCAGCGCCAGTTGAAACAGCGCCAACGGAAGGCGATGCCCAAGCGGCAGCCGGAGCCGAAGGCAAGGAACAGCCGGCAGGCGAGGGCGAGAAGGCGGGAGGGAAGAAAGAGGAAAGCAAGAAGTAAGAAGCAAGAGAAGCATAGAATAAGAGAAATGCCTTGAAATATAATAGAAATAGATAGATATATATAATTGCGGTTTAAATCTAAAATTTAGCCAAGGAGGATGAATAATAAAATTTTGCCATTTTTAAATATTGTAAAAAATAAAACTGCTCAACTTTGGTCAAAGATAAGTTGGCCGGCGCGAGCAGTTTTGTTGTTGGCAATTTTTGCCGGCGTTTCCTTGGTAATATTTTGGCTGGCAATCAATCAGGAAATAAAAACAGACATTTTAAATTCTTTGGCTGCTAGTAAAGCCAAAATCATCAAGGCAATTGCGCCGCAAGAAAAAATCCCCGCTAATTATATTCGCCGGCATTTGGACGGCGTTTATGTTGACCCCAAAGACGCCGATTACTATCCGGTTGCCGTAATGATTGATAATGACCCGAACGGCCGGCCGCAGTCAGGTTTAGCGCATGCTAATATTGTCTATGAAGCCAAAGCGGAAGCAGGGATTACGCGTTATTTAGCGATTTTTGCGGACGGAAAAGACTTAGCCAAAATCGGGCCGGTGCGCAGCGCGCGGCCGTATTATCTTGATTGGGCGGAAGGTTATAACGCGCTTTATGTGCATGTTGGCGGCAGCCCGGAAGCATTGGCGCGCTTGCGCAAGGAGCCGCTCGTTAACCTTAACGAATTTTATCAGGGTAATTATTTCTGGCGAGCGAATGATTACGCCTCGCCGCATAATGTTTTTACCTCTTCAGCTAACATCAATAAATATTTAGACAAAATGAATTTAAAAAGTAGCGATTATGAAAGTTGGCTATATAAAGACGAAGCGAAGTTGGAGGCGCGCGCTACCAGCAGTATTACTATTAATTTTTCCGTTCCCAATTTTTTAGTGCGGTGGCAGTATGATAAGGAAAAAAATGAATACGCGCGCTATTTAGCCGGCGCGCCGCATCAGGACGCGGACGGCGCGCCGATAGCGGCAAAAAATATTATTATTATGAAAGTAGCGGCGCGCGTGGTTGACAGCGAGTTGCGCCGGCAGATGTACACTATTGGCGAGGGCAAAGCGTGGTATTGTTTGGACGGAAAATGCGAGACAGGGAAGTGGCGGAAAGAAAGCAAGCAAAGCCGAGAAAAAATTTATGACGGGAATGGGGAAGAGGTAAAATTTAACGCCGGCACGACTTGGGTTGAAGTAATACAGGAGGAGGGGCAAATTTCAATTTCAAATTACGAATGACGAATTAGAAATTAAATAAATGCGGCAGAGCCGCATTTATTTTTTCAACAACTCAAAAGCCGCCCCCAGATGGAAGCGGCTTTTATTATGCCTACTTTTTTACGCCTGCAAGCCGGTATGAACTTTGAGTTTGGTGATGTCGGCTTGAAACCAGTCATGCGCGCCGATATTAGCGGCGAGCTCTTGTTCAAAAGTTTCATGTTTTTTAGCTATGCCGTCTACTGCAGTAAGTATTTGATCAAATTTACCTCCCAATTCCTCAATAATATCTTGTTTCATTTTGTGTAAGCCATCTTTTGTTGCCACTAAATCAACAACAACTCTCTCTACTTTTTTGTCTAAAGTATCTACTTTTTTGTCTAAAGTATCTACTTTATTTTTTAGTTCATTAAATTCAACTTTAGTAGCTAATTTGTCAAATTGTTCGGGAGTAAGCGTCATATATTAATGGCTGTTAATAACTTGAATAATATTATTATACCGCAGGTTTGTTTGACCGTCAAAGTTCCACAACCGCTATCCGGTTTTGCCCGGCAAGATCTTTTTTTATAATTACGCTTTTTGCGAAAGAGAATATCTTTTTTATTTTTTTGTTTTGCGCTGGGTCAATTTCACAAAAAAGAGATACTGGGATATTAGGATGTTTAATATTAAATTGTCGGAGTTGGACGGCAAGTTGCCGGTAGTATTTTAAGCCGTTAGAGCCGGCGGCCAGCGCAAGGCGCGGCTCATGCTTGATAGTCGAAGATTGTTTAATTTCAGCTGGAGTTAAATAGGGCAGGTTGGCAATAATAATAAAATTTTTAATTTTATAATTTTTAATTTTTAAAAATAATGGTTCAAGTAAATTACCGTGGAGAAATTTTATTTTTTTATCCACGCCATGAATTCTCGCATTTTTGCGGGCGAGTGTGAGCGCGTCTTTAGAAATGTCGGTCGCGATGAATTTTAGTCCGCCAGCCGGCGGATTGATTTTAGATTTTAGATTTTCTAATTCTTTTGCAAGTGTGATTATGATACAGCCGCTTCCGGTGCCAACATCAACCATAGCTGTATTACTTCTTACTTCTAACTTTTTACTTCTAACTTCTTCCACCATCATTTCCGTTTCCGGCCGGGGCACCAGTACGCGCTGGTCAACATAAAACGGCCGGCCATAAAATTCTTTGACATGCGTTAAATAAGCAAGCGGGATATTTTTGGCGCGTTGAGCGATAAATTTGTTAAACTTTAAAATCTGGCTTTGGGAAAGTTCTAAATCCGGATGCACTAAGATATATTCGCGCGGCTTACCCAAAACAAAAGATAATAAAAGTTCCGCGTCTAAATGAGCGGAATTTATCGGCGGCACTAATAATTTTGCGTAAGCTTTAATTAGGGCTTGACTAATTGTCATTTTAGGCGTTTAATAAGAAAAAAGATTGCTCTTTACATTAAAGTGATCTTTACAATTCTTTTAGGGAAAGAAGGAAACATCATGAATACAACTAATAATAATCCAGTAGCAGAAGTTTTTCGCAAAGGTAATTTAAAAATTTGTGCCAGCCATACCTTGCAGATGATGATGGAAGCGGATGGGGCAGATGAATTCTTGCAAGCGCTGTCATTAGACATTGGCATTCTTCCGCTTCCTAGTGATAGTACTGATGCCGGGCTCACTTTTACCGGCAAGGCATTCACGGGCGAGGGCAAAGAGGAAATAGCGACAGTGCTGATGTTTTTATCAGACAACAAAGGCATTAGAGTCGTAGCCGATGCTCCAGATGAAGTCTTAGATAATTTGGTGATGCTCAATTTTGAACTGCAATTTAATCCCGATTTTTTTACTGAAGTTTCTAGAAAAGAAGATGTTCCGCCAATGTTGCAAGGGGTGATGGCTGTTCCCCCTTCTTCACCTGAAAATGACGGCGGGGAAGCCATTACATATGGGGAAGCCATTACATATAATGTAACTATGACTTTCACAGCCGAATGCACCTTAATTTTATTTGATAGATGAATTTAAAGTTGTACGCAATTCCTCAATGATTGTTCCCAAGCCCCCATTCAGAATCGTGGCAATGTTGTGCCACGATTTTTTTATCCGGTGATCGGTAATGCGGTCTTGGGGAAAATTATAAGTGCGGATTTTTTCACTGCGGTCGCCCGAGCCGATTTGCTGCTTCCGCTCCGCCGACTCTTTTTTTTGCCGCTCCTCTTCCAGACGGGCAAGAATGCGCGAGCGCAAAACTTGCATCGCTTTAACTTTGTTTTGCTGCTGGGATTTCTGGTCCTGGCAGGAAACGACGGTTCCGGTCGGCAAGTGCGTAATGCGCACCGCCGAATTGGTAGTATTTACCTTTTGCCCGCCCGGGCCGGAAGCGGCGTAGGTGTCAATTTTTAAATCCTCATCTTTGATTTGCACCTCAACCTCTTCCGCTTCCGGAAAAACCGCGACGGTCGCGGCCGAAGTATGAATGCGCCCGGATTTTTCGGTTTCCGGCACGCGCTGGACGCGGTGGATGCCGGCTTCATATTTCAAAGCGCCATAGGCGCCAGTGCCAGTCACCTCAAAAATAATTTCTTTAAATCCGCCGATGCCGATGCGGTTGGAATTGAGAATAGAAATTTTCCAGCCTTGTTTTTCGGCGTATTTTGCGTACATGCCGTAAAGGTCAGCGGTAAAAAGCGCTGATTCATCGCCGCCGGTGCCGGCGCGGATTTCCACAATGGCATTTTTTTTATCCAGCGGATTTTTCGGATGCAGCTCCTCTTCCAGCCGGCGGGATAATTCCATTTTTTTTCGCTCTAATTGATGCAACTCTTCTTCCGCCAGCGCTTTTAATTCCGTGCCTCCTTCTTTTTTAATAATTTCTTTATTGCCGGCAATATCGGTATTTAATTTTTCCAGCTGCAAAATTAAATCAACTAAATATTTAGTATCGCTATATTCTTTATTGAGCTGCGCCGCTTTTTTAGTATCGGAAAAATTAGCCGGGTCACTTAGGTCGGCTTCAAGCTGTTTTAGTTTTTGTTTGATGTCGTCGTACATAACCTTATAAATCCAAATTATTTCAAATTGTCCCAAATTATTCCAAATCAAACCCAAAATCTAAAGTTCAAAATTTTATCTTTAAATTTTTGGCGTTAGGATTTTATTTGGAATAGTTTTGAATAATTATGATTTTGGCATAATTAAAACCAGTACCGTGATTCTATTTTACCATAAACAAAGCAAATAGTAATCAGGGCACTGGTTTTATATAGCTACTTTTTATTGTCTTTGGCTAAATTACCCGGTTTAACTTTCACCACCACTTCTTCGCGGCGCTTGGCGGCTTTGGCGGCGTGTTTGGCTCTTTTGCCTTTGCGGTCAATAAGCTTTACTTTGCCCGCGGTCTTGGCTTGGAATTTCTCTACGCGGCGGGCCGTGTCAATCAGCTTTTGTTTGCCGGTATAAAAAGGATGGCAGGCGCTGCAGATTTCTATTTTTAATTCCGGCAGGGTTGAGCCAACCGTAAAAGAGTTGCCGCAGGCGCAGGTAACTTTACTTTCCGGATAATAAGTTGGATGGATATCTTTTTTCATAATTTAAAGCAATTTAATACAATGTAAATGAGAATAGCATAAAGTTATTTTTTTGGCAAATGTTGACAGAATTATTGTATTATTATATGATAGGTTATTAAGCTCTTTTTAGCGGCAGGGAAAATGAGGGAGCGTTTATAACGCTATGATTGACTGCCTATTTTCCTTGCCGTTTTAGAAAAGTAAAAGCATGGGGAATGTCTTATGGCCTATTGTTATTATGAATGAGCAAATATTCCCCGTGCTTTAACAATAGCAGGCAGAGAGAAAAGATGAGAGATGTGTTATTTTTATATGAAAAGGATCGTATCTTTTCTCTCTGCCTCTTTCCTTCAGCGTCTAAAATATATTTGGGCCTTGAAGGAAGGGGAAATGAATGTTTTGGTATTTTCAATATGAATGGTGTTGTATTTCCCCTTTAAAGGACGGAAAAGATGACGCTATTTATATAATATGATGAAAGGCAAGGTATCTTTTCCGTCCGCACCTTAACAATTAAATACCGTGAAATTACGGGGTAAAATAAATAGTCAAAGGAGAAAGGCGATGAACAGGATTATCAGTGTTAAACACGGGCAAAAAAAGAAGTTAGGGGAAAATGAGCCGGCCCAACCTACTTATATCTGGATAACAGATGAGGCAGGTGCGGTGTCCGAAGTCCATGAATTATGGACGGAAGATGAGGAGATGGATTTTTTGCTCGGCCGTTTGCCAATCGAGCATGAAAAAGCGACCGCCGACACTGATTTGACGCCGCACAATCCGCGCCAAATCAAATGGCGGCAGTTAAAGCCGGAGGATGACGAAGAAAGCGCACCGCTGAATTTACGGCGCGAGCATCGTCTGCCGGACTCGCGCAAAACCGTTACGATGGTTGCCGTTCAAGTGCCAAGCAAGTTTGAAGGTTTGGCGGCTAATGACACGGTGCTGACCATTTTAGGCGGCAGCGGCAGTTATTACATTGCCGCTTTGGCGGAGCGGCTGCAACAAATCGGCGGGAAAATGTACCAGTTGCCGGCTTATGTTTTAGCCGAGCGAGCCGGAAAAGACCGCGATAAATCGCAAGACGCGCGTTTGTTGACGGAAATTTTTGCGCAGGAACAAAATTTATTTTATTTCATGGAAGAGCAGGACAAAAAGTTGGTAATCCTGCGGGACGCGGTTTACGCTCTGTTAAAGATTATGCGGGACCGGATTGCCTGCGGGCAGAGAATTGTGCAACGTTTGCGCGCTGAAACTTTTCAGCAAGCGGCGCGACAATCTAACAGCGAGTGGTCGTTCAACCAGTGTCCGCCCGACTTGGCAGTAAGCAGCAGCTCGGAGATCGCCATTAAGTACCAACAAGCCCTGGAAGAAGACGTGATTTACCAAGGCATGGTAAAGAAAGAGAAGGAAGCGGAAAAACGGGTTGCCAAGTTGCTGGACACTTTGCCTGTTTATAAAAAAGTTTTTGAGCCGGTTGAGCGGTGCGGCCCGAAAATTGCCATGCGCATTATCACGGCAGTCGCCGACATCCGCCGTTTCCCCACCCTGCCCAAGTTTTGTAGGTTTTGCGGGGTGCATGTTAACCCGGATGGTACGTTTCCCAGAAGCAGAAAGAAACAACCTTTCCCGGGCAATCCGTTAGCGCGGCAGGCATTTTATTTATTCGTAGCGGATCAGTGCAATAAAGCGCCAGCATCGCACTGGGGTAAGGTGTTGCGCGCGTATAAGGCAAAGTTCCGCGCCCTTCATCCGGAAGTGGAGGTAGTGAATGGGAAGAAACGCTATACTAACGCCCATATTCACAAAATGGGCATCTGGCGGACAGCCACTAAGTTTGCCGAGCATATTTATAAGTCGTGGCGGTGGCTGGAGCTCGCGCGGCAGGGCAAAGCGATTGGCGAGCCGCCGCAGCCAATTGACCCGCAAAGCATTTTGGCGCAGGCGGAGGAAATAAGTTCTGCCCGACAGGCCGCATAATAAAGTACCTTGTATTTTGCAGGATGGCGGATATGTTTGGTCAAATATTTAATAATGAAAGCAGTGGTATATTCGCCATCCTCGCACGCGCGGAAGATGACGTTGCGTATATAGTTATAATGAATGGTCGGTTATCTCCCGTGCGTTCGGGCGGCGAGAGGATGGGAATCATAATATTATTTTTATGAAAATATTGTTATCCTTTCGCCGCCGCTCCTTGTAAAAAAAGCAGAGAGAATATGAAGATAATGATATTGTGTAATGACCCGGCAATTATATTCTCTCTACTTAACTTTTGTTCTTTGTGGCGGTAAATAGATGATGGAGTTTCTATTCTTTTTATGATGTTTGGGCTATCTATTTACCGCTACTCAATATTTTAGAATAAAGGCGAGAAAAAAAGAGATGATAAATATTTTATAGTTACAATGATGTTAACGGTATCTCTATATTTTCTCGCCTTTTTTATTTTTTGCGCAAGCTTGACTTTTTTCGCGATGTATCTTAAAGTATAAGTATAATTTATAAATCTCTCACATTCTCGTTAATGATTTCCTGTCCCGAAATAATTTTTGGGATTAAAGAGAATGGAGGACTAAGGAAACCAAAACTATGATTAAAGTCCCTACTTTAGAAGAGATGCTTAAAGCGGGCATGCACTTTGGGCATCGGACCAGCAAATGGCACCCAAAAATGGCGCCTTTTATTTTTGGCGAGCGCGCGGGCGTGCATATTATTGATTTGCAAAAAACGCAAACTATGCTGGCTGAAGCGCTGGAATTTATCAACCGCATGGTGGCGGAAAATAAAACTATTTTATTAGTCGGCACCAAAGACCAAGTGCGCGCGCCCATTGCTAAATTAGGCCAGGAGTTAGGACTACCCTATATTAATAACCGCTGGCTGGGCGGCACTTTGACTAATTTTTCGGTAATCAAGCGGCTGATAAAAAATTATCTTGATTTAAAAGAGCGGCAGGAAACGGGCAAGCTTGCCAAATACACAAAAAAAGAGCAGTTGGAATTTTCCCGTCAAATTGCCAAATTAGACAGAATGGTCGGCGGCATCGCCAGTTTAAAAAAATTGCCGGACATTATTTTTATCTGGGACATCAAGCATGAGCGGACGGCTTTAGCCGAAGCCAGAAAAAAAAGCGTGCCGGTCGTTGCTGTTTGCGATACTAATATTGACCCGACCGGCGTAAAGTATATAATTCCTGGCAACGATGACGCCACTAAAACAGTGAAGCTCGTTTTAGATTATTTTCGCCAAGCGATTGGCGAAGGAAAAGCGCAGATGAAGACTACCAACCATCAAGTAACAAAAAAGCAATAACGACATTAAAACATTATGGCCATATCAATGGAATTTATAAAACAACTGCGGGAAAAAACAAATTGCGGCATCGCCGACTGCAAGGCGGCGCTGGAAGAAAGCGGAGGGAATTTAGAGCAGGCAGCGCAGATTCTGCGCCAGAAAGGAATAAGCAAAGCCACGAAACGAGCTGACCGCGAAGCAAGTGAAGGCGTTATTTTAGCCGGCGCAAACGATGCGGCTACGGAAGGGTATATGGTGGAGGTAAATTCGGAAACTGATTTTGTGGCGCGCAACGAGCAGTTTCAAAATTTCGCCCGCCAAATTTTTGAGTTAGTAAAAACTAAAAAGCCGGCGACGATAGCAGAATTATTGGTTTTGCCGCTAGCTAGTTCAACCGTCAGAGAGCAGATAGAGAATTTAAGCGGCGTTATCGGCGAAAAGTTAGCTATCAAAAGAATAGCGGTTATTGCCGGTGATACGGTAGCCAGTTATATTCACGCGGGCGGCAGAATCGGCGTTTTAATTGCTTTGGATAAGACGGGGCAGGAAGAATTAGCCCGCGATTTGGCGATGCAAGTTGCCGCCGCTAATCCTAAGTATTTAGATATTAACGAAGCGCAAACAAAAGGAGCCGAAGAAATTGCAAGCGAGCAAGAAATTTACCGCGAACAGTTGAAAGCAGAAAATAAGCCGGAGCAAATGTGGGACAAAATTATTGCCGGCAAACTGCAAAAATACTATCAAGACGTTTGTTTGTTGGAGCAAGAGTACATTAAAGATGACAAGCAGAAAGTGAAAGAAATTTTGGGAGAGGTAAAAGTGGAGAAGTTTGTGAGGTACTCATTGTAAATCCAAATTTCAAATTGGATATTAGATATTCAGACATTAAAAACTCGGTTAACAGCCGAGTTTTCGTTTTTTGTTACAGGTGTGATATAATAATTATAGCTAAAACTTAACCAGTGCATATGTTTAACAATTTTTTTACTAACAAAAAAACAATTCGCGTGGCTATTAACGGCTTCGGCCGCATTGGCCGCAATACTTTTAAAGCATTGTTGCCAAACAAAAATGTAACCGTCGTCGGCATCAATGACCTAACAGACGCCAAAACGCTCCAGCATCTTTTACAATATGACAGCGTCTATGGTCGGTACGCCAAAAAAGTTTCCAGCACCAAAGAATCTTTGGTGGTAGATGGCCAAAGTTATCCGGTTTTTGCCGTTAAAGAGCCGCAGGAATTGCCGTGGCGGAAATTGGCGGTGGACATAGTGTTAGAATGCACCGGCCGTTTTACGGATAAGGAAAGCGCGCTCTTGCATTTAAGCGCCGGCGCGGGCAAAGTAATCATCAGCGCTCCGGCTAAAAGCGACGAGATTAAAACGATTGTTTTAGGCGTCAATGAAAATAAAATTTCTAAAGCCGATAAAATTATTTCCCTTGCTTCCTGCACCACCAATTGTCTTGCGCCCATCACCGCCGTTATCAATAAAAGTTTTG
This sequence comes from uncultured Gammaproteobacteria bacterium, assembly GCA_964356665.1. Taxonomy (GTDB): domain Bacteria; phylum Patescibacteriota; class Patescibacteriia; order Patescibacteriales; family XYC2-FULL-47-12; genus 2-12-FULL-45-10. The sequence continues at coordinate 5,233 of CAYHIM010000014.1, read as the reverse complement.
GCGTTAAGAAAGCGGTGATGACTACGGCGCACGCTTATACCGCGGACCAAAACTTAGTTGACGGGCCGCATAAAGATTTGCGCCGAGCGCGCGCCGCCGCCTATAATATTGTGCCGACCACTACCGGCGCGGCGATTGCTACTACCAGGACTATCCCGCAACTGACCGGAAAGTTTGACGGCTTAGCTTTGCGCGTGCCAGTAATTTGCGGCTCAATTGTGGATGCCGTTTACATAGTCAATAAGCCGGTAACTGTTTATACAGTAAACGAAGCCCTGCGCAAAGCGTCCGGCTCGGCTCGGTTAAAAGGAATTTTAACCGTTAGCAATGAACCACTCGTGTCTTCTGATATTATCGGCAATCCAGCGTCAGCCATCGTTGATTTGCCCTTAACCAAAGTTATTGGCGGCGATTTAGTCAAAGTGATTGCTTGGTATGATAACGAATGGGGCTACGCTAATCGCTTAGCGGAAATGGCGGAGTATTTTGGCAAATTTTAGAATTTGTTAATTTTCAATTTTCAAACAATTACAAAATTTTAAAATTAAATCATTATTTGAAAATTGAAAATTTTGAAATTGAAAATTATGATTTTTTTTAAAAAATCACCCAAGCCAGTTGAATCCACCCGCGTTGTTATTGTCGGCGCCGGCTTTGTCGGCGCTACTTCCGCTTACGCCATTATGCTGCAAGGCATCGCCTCCGAAATTGTTTTAATTGATATTGACAAAAAAAGATGCGAAGGAGAGGCATTAGACCTTCAGCACGGGCTTTCTTTTACGCCGCAAGCGCGAGTGTGGGCAGGCGGCTATGCTGATTGCCGCGAGGCCGATATTGTTGTCATTACCGCCGGTTTAAAGCAGAGCGAAGGGCAAAACCGTTTAGAACTTGCGTCTGCCAATAGCAAAATTATCACGGGCATTGTGCGTAAGATTGTTAAGCATACCCAAGACGCCATTATTTTGATGGTAACGAATCCCTTGGATGTGCTTACTTACGTAGCGTATAAAACTTCGGAACTGCCGGCTAATCAGGTATTCGGCACCGGCACTGCTTTAGACTCGTCGCGTTTTCGTTATTTACTGGCGCAATCTTTAGGAGTCGCGGCAGACAGCATGGGAGCGTATTTGATTGGCGAACATGGCGATAGTTCAGTGCCGGTTTATTCGCACGCTAATATTATGGGCGGGAATATATCCGCTTTTCCTAAATATAACAAGCAAGCGGTAAGCGCCGCCTATCGGCAGACTAAAAACGCCGCTTATGATTTAATCTGTAAAAAGGGCGCGACTTATTACGCGATTGCGCTCGCAGTCGCGCGGATTGTGCGGGCAATTTTGTACAATGAAAACCATATTTTTCCGGTCTCGGTTTATTTAAATGGGCAGTATGGGCTGCGCGATATTTATTTGTCTTTGCCGGCGGTAATAAATCGCCGCGGCGTCAAGGAGGTTTTAAATATTGAATTAAGCGCTGTAGAAAAAAGGCAGCTTCATCAGTCGGCTAAAATAATTAGCGCCGCGATTGATAATATTAAAATTTGAGACGCTATTAAATTTTTAAAAAAAGAAAGCTCTGTTGGTACAGAGCTTTTTTGTTCATTGACTAGCAGCTATTTTTTTCGTATGCTGGAAGCAACGATTATGATTTTTCGGGGCACATAGCTCAGTTGGTTAGAGCGCTGCGTTCACATCGCAGAGGTCTCTGGTTCAAGTCCAGATGTGCCCACACCAATATTTAATGGGGCAAAACCATCGCCTCTCGCTCTTAACTGGAAAAAGAAGCAATGGCTTCTTTCTTAGTCGCATAGCAAGCTATATTTTTATTGTTCATGAGATTAGTTAATCGGGCATTTTGTTGGAGATTTGACGACAGCCCACATATTCTTAATTTCTCTCCTCGCCCGATTAACTCTTGGGCGAAAGCCAATAATCTACCACAGGCGTAACTAATAATGTTGGTTACCCCACTTATATCAATAACAATTTGGCATTTACCTTGGCTTAATAATTCATTTAACTCATCTTGTAGGAAAGAGATAGTAGCAACATCCCTCAAGTCCTCTTTTAACTGCAAAATAGTTATCTCACCACACTCTTCAATGTCAATCGCAATCATGTCAATCTCCTTTTCTTCGCTATTTTATAGTTATAAAATTTGTTGCCTTACTAAAAGAGATAGTACAGGAGTGTCAATCACTTCATTAACCTCCCAAGAAAAGAAACGATAAAGAGGATAATGCTTTAAATTTTCCTCTAACTTGGCTAAGGAATCAGCCTGAATGACTGCGGCGCTCCCGCCCGATTGGAACCCCCAAAAAGAAAGTAATTCCCCTCGGAGCCATAATTGTTGCAAACAAACTACAGCTTGTTCCACTAAATAGCCATAGAGCTTTCGGCTGACGCTCGCTGGCAGTGGTTTTGGTTTGGCAAGGAGCAAAAATTTCATCGGCTTATTACCTCCTTTCGCCGAAATTTAACTTGCCTAAATAAGCTTATTTTTGTATAGTTAAATTAGATTTTTAAGCAAGATATTGCATTATATTCGACTGCCTAAATTTTGTAAAGGGCATAGATAAATAATATGACTATTCCTCAACAAATACAAGCTGTCTTAGCCAAATTAGAGCAGGCAGGATTTGAAGCGTACTTAGTCGGCGGCTGCGTGCGAGATTTGCTAATGGAAAATCCGCCAGCCGGCGGACCAAAAGACTGGGATGTAACGACTAACGCGCGGCCGGAGCAGATTTTAAAAATATTTCCGGACGCTAAATACGAAAATGAATTTGGCACGGTTTTAGTAAAAATCAGCGAAGAAGAACGCGAAGAAAATTTAAAATACGTTGAGGTTACTACGTATCGTTCGGAACAAGGTTACTCGGATCGCCGGCATCCGGATGAGATAAAATTTGAAGACAGTTTGGATAAAGATTTGGAGCGCCGAGATTTTACAATTAACGCGATGGCCTGGTCGCTTCACTCCAAATTTCAAATAACAAATAACAAATATCAAACAAATCATAAATCTAAAATCATAAATCATAAATATGCGGATGGTATTTTCGGCAACGGGGAATTAGTGGATTTGTTCGGAGGCGTTAAAGATATTAAGCAGAAGATAATCCGGGCGGTGGGAGAGCCGCAGGACCGGTTTAAAGAAGACGCGTTGCGGATGATGCGCGCGGTGCGGTTGGCGGTAGAATTAAATTTTGATATTGAACCCAAAACCGAGCGGGCGATTTTAAAGCTTGCCGGCGCGATTAAGTTTGTATCCAAAGAAAGAATCCATGATGAACTGGTAAAAATTTTACAATCCGATTACCCGGCGGAAGGAATTTTACTTTTGCACCAGACAAAACTTTTGCGCTACCTTACCCCGGAGTTAGAGGAAGGAATAGGAGTGGCGCAAAACAAACACCATCCCTATACGGTTTTTAAGCACGCGATTGAATCTTTGCGTTATACTAAAAATAAAGACTATCGCGTGCGCTTAGCTTCGCTTTTGCACGATATCGCTAAACCAAAAACCAAGCGCGGGCAGGGGGTGGACGCCACTTTTTATAACCATGACTATGCGGGCGCTAAAATGACCGAGCGTATTATGGAGCGGCTGAAGTTTTCCCGCGACGACATTGACCGCGTGACTAATCTCGTTCGCCATCACATGTTTTATTATAACGTGGGCGAAGTTACCGCCGCGTCCGTGCGCCGGCTAATTAATAAAGTCGGCAGGGAAAATTTGCAGGATTTGATTGACTTGCGCGTCGCCGACAGATTAGGCAGCGGCACGCCCAAAGCAATGCCGTACAAATTGCGCCACTTGCAGTACATGATGAAAAAAGTGCAGAATGACCCGGTATCGGTTAAAATGTTAAAGATTAACGGCGATGATTTGATGGCTGTTTTAAAAATAAAGTCCGGACCGAAAATTGGCGCTATTCTGGACGTACTGTTGGCCGAAGTGATTGAAAATCCAGAGTTAAACACTAAAGAACGTTTGGAAAAAAGAAGTAAAGAGTTGAACGGACTGGAATTAAATGAATTGCGCAGCAAGGCCCAAGAGGCTATCGCCGAAAAAAAAGAGCAAGACGATAAAAAAATAAAAGAGGAATTTTGGGTAAAATAAACAGAAGCGTCTAGTATTATTCAATTAACTAATTTATTATCATTAGCGAGCGGCATGTCTAAACATTTGCGTTTTTTAGAACATTTATATCTATTGGGTCTGTTAGTAGTTGTTATCTTAATAGCCCTAATTCCTTATTTAATTAGCGGCGGTTTTTATTTTTTAGTAGAAGAAGCGGCGGAAGGCATTGCCATCATCTCTTTATTTGTCGCGGGTTATTTTATTATGTTGTTTTATCAAAAAGAGGTCAGCAAAAATTCCGTTTTATTTTAATAGACGAGCTATCCTCGGCTAAAAATAACTTAGAGAATCAGCTGGAGGATATTTTTAAATACGTAGGAGCGCTGAATGTGCAGATACGGGAAATGCGCTCGGTTTTTTCTGATATTAAAAAATATCCGGACAACAAAAAAGATTTTAAAAACGTCGTGAATTTTTTAGCCAATAAAATTTTAGGCATTGTGGCGGCTGGCTGGGTAGTAATGCGCATTATTGATTTACATACTTTGCAAACTCTGGCGGAAGGCAACCTTAGCCGGGGCGAAGAAGAAGCGACCTTGAAAAATGGCATTAACAATGCTAAGTTAATCCAAGGTCAAGCTGGAGAAGGCCGGCTGGTTTTTAGTTCCAATCAAGGCAATTTAAACATTAGCGCTTTTTGCGTTATTCCCGCCTGTGTAGTCAGCCGCGAGCAGGAAATGTTTATTAAAGGCATTGTCGGCCAGCTGGAAATGTTTTATTTTATTTATTCTTCTTTATCCAATAAAAATAAAGGGCCTGTAGTCTAGTGGTACGACGCCGCATTCGCATTGCGGAGGCGGGAGTCCGATTCTCCCCAGGTCCACCACCAAAATTATTTTAGATTTAAGATTTAGATTTAAGATTGATAAAATTTGCAATCTAAAATCATAAATATGTTACGGGCTGTGGTATAATGGTATTATCCCGTCATTCGACGGGACAGGCACACGCTACCGCCACATAATTATCGGGGCGTGGTATAACGGTATTACGCACGCTTCGGGTGCGTGTAATCCGGGTTCAATTCCCGGCGCCCCGACCAATTCAGACATTTTGAAAATTCAGAGGCGTTTTGTTGCTCGCTCGC